>DAITPJ010000025.1:0-20322 GCA_036833635.1 Terrimesophilobacter sp. | reverse complement strand
TGTCGCCGGGGCGGGTGTCGCAGATCATGGCGACGATTCGTGAGCGCGAGAGCTCACGCGCGAGTTGATCTGGCGGGCCAGGCGGCGGTCAACCCAGGATGCTACGCACCTTCAGTTCGGCGAACCTGCTGAAGTCGCGGTCGAGCGTGAGCAGCTCCGACACCCCATGTGTCAGGCACAGCGCCGCGATGCGCGCATCGTGGACCGCAGGACCCGCGACGCGGCCGGACACCAACAACGCATCCAGAGCAGCCCAGTGTCCCGCGGTCTCGGTCAGCAACTGCAGCGACGGCGAGCTCAACCACGCAGCAATCTGGGCGCGGGCGCGGGCCGGCAAGCCGGGGTCAGGGAAGATCTTCGGGTTCGTCGCCACGGCATAGAACTCGTGGATGCAGGGCCACGGAATCGCCCAGGCAGCCGGGCTCTGCGCCAATCCGGTGACCGCCTTGCGGGCAGGGTCATGGAACGGCGAATCCTTGAAGAACGCGTAGATCAGCACATTGGTGTCGACCGCCAGCATCGATCAGCCTCGCTCGCCGTATGACGCGAGAACCAGGTCGTGCAGCGGGAGTCCATGGAACTCTGGCTGCATCGACTGCCAGCCGTCCACACTCGCATCCTCGAGCACGAAGCTCGGGAGCTGCTCCTGTTCGGCAATCGCGCGCGTCAACGCCTGCTGCACTATCGCCCGGGCAGTCGTGCCGCGCTCGCGGGCAAGCTTCTTGAGATCTCGCACCAACGCCTCGGGCAGGTCGAACGTGGTCTTCATGGGCATACCTTATCATCCGATACTGCTAGCAGTATTGTGCAAGTCGCCGAGCAGTAGTCGAACAGTCCGCCGAATGAGCCGGCTGTGACGGACAAGTCGAATCGCGCCGCAGCCCCGGTGCGGTAGCGTCGGCGCATGACCTCCGCGCCGGCGAACGAGCCCGACACCCCCTATCTCGCCGTCGACCTCGACATCCTCGAGCGCAACCTGAGCCGTGCCGCCGACGATGCCCGCGAGCACGGCCTCGCGCTCCGGCCGCACGCTAAGACCCACAAGTCGCCCGAGCTCGGCCGGCTCCAGCTCGAGCACGGCGCGGTCGGGCTCACGTTAGCGACCGTCGGCGAGGCGGAGATCTTCGCGGAGGCCGGCTTCGATGACCTGTTCCTCGCATACCCGGTGTGGCCGTCCGCGTCGCGAGCGACGCGCATCCGGCAGCTCGCGGAACGCGTCGCCCTGCGGATCGGCGTCGATTCGGCCGAGAGCGCTCGGGCGCTCGGCGCCGCGCTCCCCGAGGGCGCTGTCGAGGTGCTCGTCGAGGTCGACAGCGGCCACCACCGCAGCGGCGTGCGACCATCGGATGCCGGAGCGGTCGCGGTCGCGGCGGCGCGCGCCGGGCTGCGCGTCGTCGGGGTGTTCACGTTCCCCGGCCACAGCTATGCCCCCGGCGGCGCGGACCAGAGCGCCCGCGACGAAGCGAACGCCATCACCGAGGCCGCAGAGTCGCTCCGGCGCGAGGGCATCGAGCCCGCCGTGCGCAGCGGCGGGTCGACGCCGAGCCGGGCCTCGGCCGACTCCACCGTGCTCACCGAACTGCGGCCCGGCGTCTACGTCTTCAACGACGCCCAGCAGGTCGAACTCGGCACCTGCAGCCTGGACGAGGTCGCGCTCACCGTGCGCACGACCGTCGTGAGCCGCTCGGGCCACAACGTGATCGTGGACGCGGGCAGCAAGACGCTCGGCGCAGACCGCCCGGCGTGGGCGACGGGGTTCGGTCGCCTTCCTGACATTCCGGATGCGCGCATCGTCGCGCTGTCCGAGCACCACGCGACGATCAGCATCCCCGCGGCCGAGTCGGTTCCCGACCTCGGCGGCATCCTGACCCTCATCCCGAACCACGTGTGCAGCACGGTCAACCTCGCCGACGAGCTGCTCATCGTGCAGAACGGTGACGTCGTCGACAGTTGGGCCGTCGCCGCGCGCGGCGCGAATACCTGAGGCCGGTCAACCGTCCTCGGCCGCGATGGCGCGCTCGATGGCCGCGAGCGACTGCGCGACGTCGTCATCGTCCGTCGACCAATTGCTCACCGAGATCCGCAGGATGTCACGTCCAGCCCAGTGCGAGCCGGACATCCAGGTCGTGCCGTCGGCGAGCAGGCGCGCCGTGATCCTGCGGGTGCGCTCATCGGAGCCGAAGCTCACGCACACCTGCGTGAACACCACATCGTTGAGCACCTCGACGCCGGGCATACGTGCGAGAGCTGCGGCGAAGGTCTGTGCGTGACGCACGAGCCGGTCGACGAGCTCTACGACACCGCTTCGTCCCAGTGAGCGCAGCGCGGCCCAGACGGGGACCCCGCGGGCGCGACGCGAGAACTCCGGCACCTTCTCGAACGGGTCGCCTGGCCCCCGATCGTCGTTCATGAGGTAACTCGTGTGCACTCCGAACACCGAGCGCACAACCTCCGGCCGCGCCACGATCGCGACGCCGCAATCGTAGGGAACGTTGAGCGTCTTATGCGCATCCGTGGCCCACGAATCGCACGTCTCGAGCCCCGCGAGCTGCCCGCGATGGGTCGGGCTCGCCGCGGCCCAGAGCCCGAAGGCGCCGTCGACGTGCACCCAGGCGCCGTGTGCGTGCGCGACCTCAGCAGCCTCACGCATCGGATCGGATGCGCCGGAGTGCAGGTTTCCGGCCTGCAGGCAGACGATCATCGGCCCGCCATCGGTCGCTGCCGCAGCCGCGTCCATCGCCTCGGCGAGCGAAGCCGCGATCATCCGCCCCTGGGCGTCGGCGTCGACCTCGACGGGCTTGCCGAGGCCCAGGTATTTGAGGGCGAGATCCACGGATGCGTGGCGGTCCTTCCCTCCGAAGACGGTCACCCTTGGTGCACCGGCGAGACCGTCGGCCTCGAGGTTCCAGCCCGCCTGGTCGAGCACGTACTGTCGCGCGGCGGCGAGGCCCACGAAGTTCGACGCGGTCGCCCCTGTCGTGAACCCCACGTCGGAGCCGGCCGGCAGCCCGAGGAGGTCGAGAAGCCACGCGCCGGCGACCTGCTCCGCGGCCGCGGTCGCCGGGGTCGCCATACGCATCGCGGCGTTCTGGTCCCAGGCGCTCACGAGCCAGTCGGCGGCCATCGATGCGGGCAGGGTGCCGCCGATGACCCAGCCGAAGAAGCGCCCGGAGGGCATCGACATGAGACCGGGCTCTGCGAGCCTCGCGAGTTCATCGACGACGGAAAGAGCATCGATCGGATGCTCCTGAAGCGGCATCGAGAAATCGGCGAGTAGCTCATCGGCGTTGCGCGTCGGGCCGACGGGTCTCGTCGGGACGGACTGGAGCCATCCCGTGGCATGCGCGTGGGCGCTGTCGAGCGCGTCACGAAACTCTTCGGCGCGAGCAGACATGGTCACAGTGTAGGTATCCCGAGTTCCGAACCCTAGCAATCGTCGCCGGACGCCTGCTACTTGCCCGCCGCCCGGTTCGCGACTCGGTCGAAGGCCGCTACCTCCAACGTGTGAACTTCCGCAGAGTTCCGCTCCCGGCTTGAGACTCGCGCAGCGCAGGGGAAGGGTGGAATACCACGCAATGGAAAGGACCACTCATGCTCACGCTCACGGAGAACGCCAGCACTCTCATCAAGAACCTTGCCGATCAGACCACGGTCGCGGAAGACGCGGGCCTTCGCATCAGCGCGGAAGGCGACAACAAGAACTTGAGTGTCGACCTCATCCCCGCTCCCGAGCCGACCGACCAGGTCATCGAGACTGCAGGCGCCAGGGTCTTCCTCGAGGAGAGCGCCGCGGTCATGCTCGACGACAAGGTGCTCGACGCCCAGCTCGATGAGGGCGGAGCCGTGCGCTTCGCCATCGCCATGCAGCCCTAACGGCCGTACTGCGCAGGAAACCTGCGTGACGAGTGGCGCACAATGGAAAGGTGAGAAGAATACTGATCACCGGCGCCACCGGCACTCTCGGGACGCCCACAACGGCCAGGATGCGTGCGGCCGGCTATGACGTGCGCGCCCTGAGCCGGCGCACCGGGCCCGATCTCACCACGGGGGATCTGCTCACTGGTGATGGCATTCCGGAGGCGATCGCCGGGGTCGACACCGTCATCCATTTGGCGACGGGCATGAACGATGTCGGGCAGGCGAGAACGGCGATCGGAGCCGCCCGCGCCGCCGACGTCGAGCACTTCGTACTGATCTCGATCGTCGGCATTGAGCAGATCCCACTCGGCTACTACAAGGGCAAGGTCGAAATCGAGAAGGCTCTCGTCGAGTCGGGGACCCCCCACACGATCCTGCGGGCGACCCAATTCCATCAGTTCGTGGATGCGATCTTCCGCGGCCAGAAGTTCTCGCCCGTCATCCTTGCGCCCGCCTTTTCGTTCCAACCGATCTCGACCGCGGAGGTCGCGGCGCGCCTCGCGGAACTCGTCAGTGCAGGACCGGCCGGCCGCGTGGCCGACATCGGCGGACCAGAGGCGCGCACGGCGCGCGACCTCGCCACCGCGTGGAAGCGCGCGACCGGATCGCGGCGCGCCGTCTGGAGCATCCGGATGCCCGGCAAGACTTTCGCCGGCTACGCGGCCGGCCACAACCTCGTCCCGGCACCCGCCTACGGCGCACAGACTTTCGACGATTATCTGGCCGAGAGATATCCCGAGAGAAAGTGACGTCTGCACCGCAGCACCGCTAGGTTAGAGGCATACCTTGTTGAGGAACAATCCTCACCCAGCTTCCTGGAAAGCGGTTCCCGATTGCACGTTCACTCTGACCGGCCGGCCGGTAACGCCGCTTTCCGCGGCGCACGCCGGGATGACGTCACACGATCCTCACGTCTTATGGGCGCTGCGGGCGGCTTTCTTCTCGTCGCGTCGCTCATGATCGCCGGGTCGCCGGTCTCTGCGGCGCCAGGCGACGCACACCTGGCCGGGCTCGAGTATGTGGCACTCGGCGACTCCTACGCCGCCGGGTTCGGCCTCACGCCGTCGACCGGGATGCCGGTCGCGGGCTGCGATCAATCGACGACGAACTATCCGCACCTGACAGCGGCAGAGCTCGGACTGGCACTCACTGACGTCACGTGCTCGGGGGCGGAGACCGCGAACCTCACGACGAGCGCACAGCTGACCTACTCAGGAACCGCTCCGATCCAACTCACCGCCCTCAGTGCGACGACCGACATCGTCACCGTCACGGTCGGCGGCAACGACCTCGGATTCGTCGACATCCTCACCAACTGCGCCGCGTTCGGCCCGGCCGGCCCCGTTGTCGCCGGGACGCTGAACTGTGCCGCCTTCTACAATCCGGGCGGGGTCGACAGCCTCGCCGCGGCGGTCGCCGGCCCCGTCACAACAGCGCTCCAGGCCACGTTTGCGGCGATCAGCGCCGCAGCGCCGGGCGCGAGAGTGTTCGTCATCGGCTACCCCGCGCTGACCCCGGGCACTCTGCCCTCAGGCGGCTGCTTCCGGGATGCTGCAGGAACGTTTGCCCCGCCGTTTCCCGTCAACGCCTATCCGTATCAGGATGTCGACGTCGCCTACCTGCACACGGTCGAGCTGAAGCTGGACCAGGCGATCGCCGCTGCTGCGGCCGACAACGGTGCGACCTACGTTTCCAACCTCTCCGCGACGGATGCGCACAGCCCCTGTGCCGCAGCACCGGATGCGTTCGTCAACGGGATCACCGTCACGAACGTGACCTTGACGCCCCTCGGCGTTGACCTTGCGCCGGGTGCGATGCACCCCAACGCCGTCGGGGCCGCCTTCCTCGCCACCCAGCTCGAGGCCGCCATCCGGGCCGCCTTCCCGGCGCCGCCGACTCCGCCGACGTCCCCAGCCGGTGGGCTCGCGGACACTGGTGCGGCCGGGGCGGGCTGGCTCGCGCTGGCCGGGGTCCTGCTTACCCTCGCCGGCGGTGCCGCGCTCCACCTTCGGCGCGTCGTCGCTCTTCGCAGCTAGCAGGGCGCCGAAAGCGGACTCAGGCCGGCGGCCACACCCCGATGATGACCGCCATGATGACGAGCGTCACGAGTTCATGGGCGATGTTGAGCACCGTCAGTCCGCTCGGGCGCCCGTCGAAGGCGTCGTGGGTGATGAAGCGGGCCGCCGTGAACCCGGCCCACAACACGACCGCCGTGACGATCGTGGCCCAGAGGAACCCCCCGCCGTAGAAGTCCCAGGCGATGAAGGCGGCCCCGGCGAGCACCCACGCGGTCACGAAGCTCACGATGAGGGTCGTGACGATCGGGCCGATCGCATCCGACGCCTTGCCCGATGGGGTGACCCCGGACTTCTTCATCCAATAGTTGCCGAAGACTTTCGGCGTGTACCAGATGGAGCCGACGACCATGCTCGAGAGCGTGGCGAGAATGACGGCCCAATAGTTGATCTCGGGAAGCATGGTGTTCCTTTCAGCGTCGTTGCTGTCGTGCTCGAATCCTAGCCCTCGACGGAGTCGGCAGGGCGGCGGATGAACGCAGCAAGGGGGATGACGAAGAGCGAGATGATCGCCCCCGCGAGGAAGGCGAGTCGGATGCCACTGGCCGTCGCCGTGACCTCACTCGCCCCGTCCTCGACGAGCGTGAGCGCCTGCGCGGCCATGATCGTCACGAAGAGCGCCGTGCCCGCGGCCCCGGCGACCTGCTGCACCGTGCCGACAATCGCGCTTCCGTGCGAGTAAAGGTCGGGGGAGAGCGCGCCGAGCCCAGATGTGAAGAGCGGCGTGAACATGAGCGCGAGTGCGAAGGAGAGCGTCATGTGTGCCGCGAGGACCCATCCGACCGCGGTGTTCTCGGTGAACATCGCCATGCCCCAGAAGACGACACTCACGAGGACGGACCCGGTGACGACGAGCGCGGTCGGTCCGATCCGGTCGTAGACCCGCCCGACGATCGGGGCCAGGAGGCCCATGATGAGCCCGCCCGGCAGCAGGAGCAGCCCCGTCGCGAGGGTGTCGAGGCCGAGCACGTTCTGCAGGTAGATGGGCAGCAGGATGATGGTGCCGAAGAGCGCGAGCATGCTCACGACGATCATCGTGATCGCGAGCGTGAACTGGCGTGAGCGGAACGTCCGGAGGTCGAGGAGCGCGTCGTCCCGACGCTGCAGCTGCAGTTGCCGTGCGATGAAGACGGCGATCGCGACGACCCCGATGCCGAGCGGCAGCCATCCGCCCAGCGGATTCCCGCCCGTCGCGACCGCGCCAAGGTTGCTGAGCCCGTAGACGAGCCCGCCGAATCCGAACGCCGAGACGATGACGGAGAACACGTCGAAGTGAGTGGGCTTCGGCGTCGTCACGTTGGGGATGCGGGCGATGCCGAGCGCGAGCGCCCCGAGCGCGATCGGCAGGACGAGGATGAACATCCAGCGCCAGTCGAGCACGCTCAGGATGAGGCCGGAGATCGTCGGCCCGATCGCCGGCGCCACGGAGATGACGATCGAGATGTTCCCCATCATCCGCCCGCGGGCCGTCGGCGGCACGAGCGTCATGACGGTCGTGAACAGCAGCGGCATCATGATCGCGGTGCCGCTCGCCTGCACGACCCGCGCGACCAGGAGGATCTCGAAGCCGGGAGCGAGCACCGCGATGAGCGTTCCCGTGCTGAACAGAACCATCGCCGCGATGAAGACCGGCCGGGTGTTGAAACGCTGGATGAGCCATCCGGTGATCGGAATGACGACCGCCATCGTGAGCATGAAGGCCGTGCTGAGCCACTGGGCGGCGTTCGCATCGACCCGGAGGTCGCGCATGAGCACAGGGAGTGCGACGCCCATGAGCGTCTCGTTGAGGATGACCACGAAGGCCGAGACGAGCAGGAGGCCGATGACAAGGCGGTTGCGCGCGCTCGTCTGGGCCGAGTCGGCCGTGGAGGCGTCGTCGACGAGAGGAGTGGTGGATTCAGTCATGAAGATTTCCCGGATCGGGGACGGGGGTGCGCTGGAATCAGCACTGGAAAAGTATGGACTATTCCGCTGACATCGGAGTACAGTTTGATAATCAACTAGATGGTTGATAAAACGATAGGTTGAATACGTGGCAGAAACTCAATCGGACGCGGATCTCGACCGTGCATTCCTGGCGCTCGCGGACCCGATTCGGCGAGCGATCGTCGCGCGGTTGTCGCGCGGGTCCGCGACGGTCAACGAGCTCGCCGCCCCGTTTGCGATCACCAAGCAGGCGGTCTCGAAGCACATCCAGGTGCTCGAGGGCGCAGGGCTCATCACCCGCACCCGCGAAGGCCAGCGCAGGCCCTGCCATCTCGACCCGGCGGCGCTCGAGGCCCTCACCGGCTGGATCGACAACTATCGGCTGGTGGCCGAGCGGCGCTACCGCCGACTCGACGCCGTCCTCACCACACAGAAGGAGAAGTAGAAATGACCAATGCACTCACCGTGACCGCCCGGCCGGGCGTTCCTTTCGTCGACTTCGTTCGCGAGTTCGACGCGCCCGTTGCCGCCGTCTTCGAGGCCCATCGGGATCCCGCCATGATCGCCCAGTGGCTCGGCCCCGACGGCTACGAGGTGGAGATCGAGCGCTACGACTTCCGCACCGGCGGGGGTTACCGTTACATCCACATCGACGGCGACAACCGTTACGCCTTCAACGGCGTCTTCCATGTCGTCCGCGAGAACGAGTTCGCGATCCAGACCTTCGAGTTCGAGGGCTTTCCGGATGTCGTGAGCATCGAGTCCATGCGCTTCGAGGATCTCGGCGGCGGCCGCACGCGCCTCACGGGCCACGCGGTGTACCCGACGCAGGAAGCGCGCGACGGGATGGTCGAGAGCGGCATGGAGCGCGGGATGACGGAGGGCTACGCACGTCTCGACGGGCTGCTCGCCTCCGCCTGAGGCGACGCTTGGCAGTGCAGAAGGAGCCGGGCCCAAGGGCCCGGCTCCCGAATGCGCGAGACAAGTCGCGGCTGCGTAGTGGTAGCTACGCGCTGTTGCTCTTTGTGGCTGCCTTCGCCTTCTTATCGGCGCGCTTCTCCTTCAGAGACTTGGCTGCCGCAGTCTTGTTGCTGCTCTTCTTGGGCGATTTGTCTGCCATATGGCACTCCCTCCCTCGGAAGCACGATCGGCTTCGATGATTGCGACCTTACGCCACGCCGCGGAATTCTGCATCCATGGGGTCGCGGCTCGCGCGGATGCCCGGCGAACTTTCAGGGGCGCAGCAGCACCTTGGTCGCGCGGCGCTCGTCCATCGCGGCATAGGCCTCGGCCACCTCCGAAAGCGGCAGTTCGAGATCGAAGACGCGGCCCGGTTTCAGGGCTCCGGAGAGCACCTCGGGCAGGAGCGCTTCGACATAGCCGCGCACGGGTGCGACGCCGCCCCGCACCCCGACGTTGCTGTTGAAGAGCGTGCGGACCGGCAGTTCCGGTCCTCCCGCCGGCACCCCGACGTAACCGACCATCCCGCCTGGGCGTGCCGAGCGGATGGCCTGGTCCATCGACTCCTTCGTTCCGACGCACTCGAGCACGCAGTCAGGGCCGATGCCATCGAAGAGTTCCTTGACCAGGGCAACGCCCTCGTCGCCTCGTTCCTCCACGATGCCGGTCGCGCCGAACTCGCGGGCGATCGCCTGGCGCTCCGGATGCCGGGACATCGACACGATGCGGCTCGCGCCTAGACGGTGGGCGGCCAGAACGGCGCACAGCCCGACCGCGCCGTCGCCGACGACGGCGACCGTGCTGCCCTCCGTTACGCCGGCGGACACGGCCGCGTGGTGCCCGGTCCCCATGACGTCGGCCAGTGTGAGCAGGTGCGGAACGAGAGCGTCATCCGGAACAGTCGGCGTCGCAACGAGCGTGCCATCGGCGAGCGGCACTCGCACCCGCTCGCTCTGCCCGCCGTCGACGAACGCGCCGCTGCGGTCATCTGAGCCCCACCATCCACCGTTGAGGCAGGACGTGCTCACGCCATTGCGGCAGTTGATGCACGAGTTGTCGCAATAGTAGAAGGGCGCGATGACGAAGTCGCCGATGCGCACGCGCGACACCGCCGCGCCCGCCTGCTCGACGACGCCGACGAACTCATGGCCGATGCGGTGGGGCTCCGTCGTCGGCGTCACGCCACGGTACGGCCAGAGGTCCGAGCCGCACACGCACGCGGCGACGACGCGCACGATCGCATCGGTGTCGGTGACGAGCACGGGGTCCGCAACCTCTTCGATCCGGATGTCCCGTGGTCCGTGGATGAGCGTCGCCTTCACGGCAACGAGTCTATGGTGCGGGTTCAGTGGTGCCGGATTCAGGGTCGTTTCGGGGGATACCCCGATAGCGGGTTCGGGCGACGGGTGTCAGGCTGGAGCCATGAACCTCTCACGTCCCCGCACCAACCGCGTGATCGCCGGCGTCTGCGCCGGAATCGCGAACCGCTTCGGCTGGAACCCCACAACCGTCCGCGTTCTCACCGTGCTCAGCTGCCTCCTGCCCGGCCCCCAGTTCGTCATCTACATCGTTCTATGGATCCTCATCCCCTCAGACTGAGCCGGGAATGAAAGCGTGATCGTGCCGGTTGCATCGTTGAATTCAAACGCATACGTATTGTCATCAGTGGAGCACGCATGGAACTCGAACTCGGCCTTGATACTTTCGGCGATGTAACGACGGATGCCGCTGGCGCACGCATCTCGCACGCCGCCTCGATCCGCAACCTCGTAGAGCAGGCCGTGCTGGCCGATGAGGTCGGTGTCGACTTCTTCGGGGTCGGTGAACACCATCGCGACGATTTCGCCGTCTCGGCACCCGAGGTCGTGCTCGCGGCCATCGCGAGCCGCACGACCCGCATCCGGCTCGGCTCGGCCGTGACCGTGCTGAGCTCGGACGACCCGATTCGCGTCTTCGAGCGCTTCTCTACCGTGGATGCCGTCTCGAACGGCCGCGCAGAGGTCATCCTCGGTCGTGGCTCGTTCACCGAGTCCTTCCCGCTCTTCGGGTTCGACCTCGCCGACTACCAGCTTCTCTTCGAGGAGAAGCTCGACCTCTTCGCCGAGCTCATCAAGGGCGAACCGGTCACCTGGACCGGAAAACTGCGTCCGGGTCTCACCCAGCAGAGCGTGTACCCGCCGATCGAGAACGGCACGCTGAGAACCTGGATCGGCGTCGGAGGCAGCCCCGAGTCGGTCGTGCGCGCCGCGAAGTACGGACTGCCGCTCGTGCTCGCGATCATCGGAGGCGATCCGCTGCGGTTCGCACCCTACGTCGACCTCTACCACAAGGCTCTCGGCCAGTTCGGCCGCGAGTCGCTTCCGGTCGCCGCGCATTCCCCCGGGCATCTCGCCGCGACCGACGAGCAGGCGATCGAGGAGCTCTATCCGCACTTCAAGGCGAACCGCGACCGCATCGGAGCCGAGCGCGGCTGGCCACCGGTGACGCGCGCAGAGTACGAGCGCGAGGTCGCGGATGGCGCGCTCTTCGTCGGTTCGCCGGAGACGGTCGCCGCCAAGATCGCGACGACCGCGCGCGGGCTCGGCCTCACCCGCTTCGACCTCAAGTACTCGAACGGCACGATGCCGCACGAACAGCTCATGGAGAGCATCCGTCTCTACGGCAGCGAGGTCGCGCCGCGCGTGCGCGAGCTGCTCGCCGACTGACGTAGCGGCCACCGTCCCGCCACCCCCGCGAGACCGCAGTTTCCGCTCCAAAGTGCGACGTATGGCGCGGAACTTGCGGTCTCGACGCCCGCGACGAGCCGCGAACGCGGGCAAATTGCGGGTTGAGCGCGAACTATCCGCAATTCGCCCGCGTTCGCGAAGCATCCGGCCGGGGCGGCCGCCGGCCGGCAGCGACCACGCCCCCCCCCGCGTAAGCTGGAAATCGAGGAAAGGAATTTTTCGATGAGTGACCCCGTCTACCATCCGATGACCCCCGAGCTGGCGAAGCTCCGGCGGGAACTCGTCCCGGAGACCTACGCCGCCTGGGACCAGTTCAGCAAGGCGGTCTTCTCCGAGGGCGCGCTCGACGAGAAGACCAAGCAGCTCATCGCGGTGGCGGTGGCGCACGTCACCCAATGCCCGTACTGCATCAAGGGGCACACGAAGCTCGCGGAGCGCAAGGGCGCGACACCGACCGAGATCATGGAGGCCATCTGGGTCGCCGCCGAGATGCGCGCCGGGGGAGCCTTCGCCCACTCCGCGATCTCGCTCGGCGAGCTCGCAGATCACGAACACACAGCCTAGGCCCTTGCATCGCAGTCGAATTAATGTTCGACTGAGTAGATGCGGTGGAGCGGGCAGGAGATCAACTCCGAACAGGCGGATGCTCTCCCCGGTCTCGCACGCCTGAACAACCTCGTGCGCACGGTGCAGACACCCGAGTTCGACGGGGTGACCTTCTACGAGGTGCTCGCCAAAAGCGCCCTCAACCACGTGCCGGGCCAGAGCGCGATGCCGTTCGGGTGGACCATCAACCCGATGCGCGGATGCCTCCACCGCTGCGTGTACTGCTTCGCGCGTCCGACCCATCGGTACCTCGACCTCGACGCAGGCAGGGACTTCGACACGCAGATCGTCGTCAAGGTCAACGTCGCCGAGGTGCTCGCGAAGGAGGTCTCGAAGTCGACCTGGGGGCAGCATCCGGTCGCTCTCGGCACGAACACCGACCCGTATCAGCGGGCCGAAGGTCGCTACCGGCTCATGCCGGGCATCATCGCCGCGCTCGCCGGCTCCGGCACGCCGCTCTCGATCCTCACGAAGGGAACGCTCCTTCGACGTGACCTGCCGTTGCTCGTTGAGGCGAGCCGGGAGGTCCCCGTCGACCTCGCGATGTCGATCGCGGTCTACGACGAGGAGCTGCAGCACTCGATCGAGCCCGGCACGCCCTCGGCAAAGGCGCGGCTCGCGACCGTGACCGCCGTGCGCGAGGCGGGCCTCGGCTGCTCGGTCTTCCTCATGCCGATCCTGCCGTACCTCACCGATTCGCGCGCCCATCTCGATACGGCGCTCCGTCAGGCGAAGGAGGCGGGGGCCAGTTCGGTCCTGTACACCGCACTGCACCTGCGCCCGTTCGTCAAGGACTGGTTCATGCTCTGGCTTGAGCGCGAGCATCCGGAACTCGTCGGGCGATACCAACAGCTCTACGGTGACAAGGCATACGCGCCTTCCGGCTACCGAAAGTGGCTCGCCGCGCGCATCAAACCGCTCATCAGGCGCTACGGCCTCGAGCGCGGGCGGGCGGATGCGGCCACGGGCGGCGTTCGCTCGAGCGTGCTCGGCCGGCTGCGCAGCGGCGAGGGGGAGCGGCCGGCCGGCACGAGGGTCGGTGCGGGTTCGCTCATCGCCGAGGAGTTGCCGCCGGCGATGGCCGCCAGACTCGCAACACCGACCCTGTTCTAGCGTCCGCGCTGCTCCGCGCGCTGGTGAGCATCCTGCTCAGCTGGCGCTGTACGCCACGTCCCGCACGCGTGCGAGGTCCGCCGTGTCCTCGTCATCGCACCCCACGGCCTCGCCTCCCGGCACCTCGCGAACGCACTCGAACCCGCCCGCGCCGACGATGAGGTAGCTGTCACCGTGTCGCCACAGCCCGGGAAGCTCGAAGTCTGAGCCGACGATCGGAAGGGCGCTCTGGTCGCGTCCGCTCAGGGCGGTGACCACGAGGGAGCCGGCAGTGCTGCGTTCGGCGCTGAGCTCGATGTCGAGCACCCCGGTCTCGCCCGGGGCGAGGTTCCAGCTGACCGGGATGTCGGGAATGGCCTGGGACTGCTGCGTGTTCCTGAGCGCTCGAAAGCGCGCCGTCGCCTCCGCCGTATCGACGGTGAGGGCGGCGGCCCGCACGGCCGTGACGGGCGTGTCGGTCGGGCAGAGGACGAGAACGTGCGTCGTCGAATCGCTCTTCGCCGATTCGATTTCGGCCCGGAAGCCGACGAGGGCGAGCATGGCGCCTTCGCTCGCGTTGTTGCGCATCTCGATGCGAAGCCGTCGCTCAAGCGGCTCAGCGCGGGCCTCGAGCCAGTCGAGCTGTTCTGAGCCGCACGGGGTGGCGGATGCCGGGAACCCGGCATCGATTTCGGAGAGCGGCAGGGCGAACTCGGTGGTACCACTCGTCGTCGCTGTCGCTGTGAGGCTCAGGGTGTGGAAGCCGCTCGTGTCGCGGGTCATGACCTGGACCACGGAGACCACTCCCGTCACGGCACCCACGACGGCGATCGTCGCGCTGATGACCTTGGTCGTGGTCGACCATCCCTTGCGAGCGCGTGGTTTCGAGGGAGCGGGGGTGGCCTCATCGCTCAAAGGTTGTTCCGGGCGTGCCGGCATCCCGTCGTCCGGCACTGTCTCCTCGCTCAGCTCCGTCCCGCCTCTCTCAGGAGTTCCTCGGCCTCGGCGAAGGTGCACGGCGTGCTTCCGCTACCGGGTCTGCTGCATTCGAACCAGCCGTTCGCGAAACTGAGATAGAAGCCGGGCATCGGGAGCGAGGGGAAGTCCAGGTCATCGACGAGCACGACGGTTCCCGCCTCGGGGCTCGCGACGTCGGCGACGATCCGGCCTTTGAAGCGCTTCGTGGATTCGGCGATCACGAACGTCAGCTCGGCGATCTCGCCGGGAGCAAGATTCAGGGTCGCGACCGCGCCCTCGGGCTGGGGGTTCTCCTCCCAGCCGCTCGGGGCGCCCCAGACGCCGGGGCTGCCGTCGAGTGCGAGAAGGATGATCTGGCTGCCACCACCCCCGATGCCGCCGCACTGGAGAGTCACGACCTGCGAGTTCGGAACTAGTTCCCCGTCGGCATGGATATTGCCGATCGACATCGACGCGCCGGTATCCGCGCTGTTCCTGACCTGGGCCTCCACGGGAAGGCCCACTGGCCGCCCCGGTTCCGCGTGCTCGGCCAGCCAGGCCATCTGCGCGGGGTCGCACATCTGGCCTTCCGGCATCGTCGAGAACGGCGCGTCGACGGGGACCCGCCAGAAGTTCGAGTTCATCGGGTCCGTGCTCACGATCGGATACATGATCGATCCGATGACGGGGGCGTTCGCATAAGGACTGACACCATCGGCGGAGTCGGCTGGGGCCCGCTGGACGATGTCGAGGGTGTCGGCGGATGTGGTGGTTCCGGCCCCGGCGACGAGGGGAACAACGATCGCGGCGATTCCGATCACCAGTGCGACGCCGCTGCAGAGCGCGATGAGCGCGCGCTTGTTCTTCGAGTTCACGATCTCTCCGATTTTCGGGCCTGTCGGGTTCGGAGGAATCCTGAACGCCGTTCATCATGAAGCTACACGTTACGAAGCATTCTCAGCAAGGCGGCCCGCCCTGGCCGTGAGGTTCATGGGAACCCCGGTCGCCGCGACGCTCCGCGCGTAGCATCGGGATCACCCGGCACGAGCACCACGTTGGGAGATGAGTTCGATGGCCGCTATCCCGCTGCGAACGGATTCGGGGCCTGCGGTGGCGACTCCGACCGTTGCACCCTCAGCGCCTGAACGCGCCTGCATCCAGTACGGCGGCCGACGTTTCACCTGCTCGCCGGAGATGGCACGCATCTTCCTCCGGCACGCGCGTGTCGTGATCGAGAGCGGCGAGGACGAACTCGTCCCGTTGCACCACGCCGACGGCATCGAGCTTCTGCTCATCTCCCGGGCGATGCCGTACACCCTCCTCGACCTGCCCGACGCGGACTGACCGCCGCCGGATGGGCCACACTGGGTGAATGCGCCAGCACTTTCCCGCCCTGCGCGAACTCACCCCGCTCGACGTGCCCGCCATCAGGGCTCTCAACAATTCCGCGACGCCTGCGGTCCCCGTGGCCACCGACGCGGAGCTGCGGGCCCTGCTCGAGGCGAGTACCTTCGGCTTCGCCGCGGTCGTGGATGACGAACTGGTCGGCTTCATCATCGGCTTCGGGCCCGGTTCCGACTACGCGAGCCCGAACTACCGCTACTTCGAGGAGCGGGGAAGCGACCACGTCTACGTCGACAGGATCGTCGTCGCCGAGGAGGCGCGGGGGATGCGCATCGGCCAGACGCTCTACGAGCGGGTCGCGGACCTGGCGATCGGTCAGGGGCGCGTCGAGGTCACCTGCGAGGTCAATCTCGATCCGCCGAATCCCGCGTCGCTCGCCTTCCACCGGCGCCTGGGTTTCCACGAGGTCGGCCAGCAGAAGACCGACTACGCGACGGTCGCACTCCTCGCGCGGCCGCTGGCCTGACGTCGCATCACGCGCTGCGCTTGCGCGGCTTCTGCGTCTCCGCGCTCACCATCCAGGCGAACTGCTCGACCTTCTCGATGACGACGTGCAGGATGTCCGCGGTCGTCGGATCCTCTTCGTCGACGGCGTCATGGACGCTCCTGGCCGTGTCGGCGACAGCCTGAAGCCGCTCGGTCACGAGGCTCACGACCTCCTTCGTGTCGACCTGGTCGGGCGGAAAGGCCGCAAGACTCGTTGCCTTGGACACCGTCGCGGAGCGCCCATCCGGCAGCACCTCGAGGGCGCGCATCCGCTCAGCCACGACATCCGAGAGCCCACGCGCGGCCGCGACGATCTCGTCGAGTTGAAGGTGCAGATCGCGGAAGTTCGACCCTACGACGTTCCAATGGGCCTGCTTGCCCTGGGTGGCGAGTTCGATGAGGTCGACGAGAACGGCCTGGAGACTGTCTGAGAGAGTTTTGCTTGCTTTCATGTCGTCACCCTACGCCGCGATTCTCGGGATGAGCCGAGACCCTGCTCCTCTCCTCCACAGGAAACGCGGAGGTTCGCACTTCAGACTTGTCGGCGGCGCGGGAACAGTGTGCGCGCACCGGTGTGAGACTGCCGCCGGTGACATGCCGATACCGCGAGAGCCCCACGGGGACGTCCCATCCGAGCGCATCGATGCGCGTTTGTCCGAGTGCTCCGCTGCGACCTTGCGTCGCGCTGCCGAGCAACGATCTGGAAGAACACGACGTGCACAAGATCCCACCACGCCCGCCCGCGCGCGCGCCGAAGCGTGCTGCGAAGCCTGACCTGCCCGGATTGAGTGCCCGGTCCGTTCGGCGACTCCATCAGATCCGCACCGTGCGCGCCGTGCTCAGGAACGTTCTGGCCTCGACCGTAGGGGTCGGTGTCGCCGTCGCGGCGGGCATCGCCGTGCCCGCCTACGCCCAGTCGGTCACCACGGTGGAAGTCCCGGAGTCCCAGGTCCTGAAGGTCGTGGCGACCGCTCCGCTGACGGTCGAGCGCGACACCTACACCGTTCTCGCACCCCCGCCCCTGCAGTGGCCGCTGGCGAGCCTCAAGGTCGCGAGCGGTTACGGCCCGCGAGTCGCCCCATGCGCCGGATGCTCGACCTTCCACAAGGGCGTCGACTTCGACCCCGGTTACGGCGCGCCCGTCCATGCCATCGCCGCCGGGGTCGTCATCGAGACCAACAGTCCGTTCAATGCCGCGCTCGGCGTCCATGTCGGGATCGAGCACGTCATCGACGGGCAGCGGATCGTGAGCTATTACGGCCACATGCAGCACGGGTCGATGCCGCTGGCGGTCGGCGACACCGTCAAGGTCGGGCAGGTCATCGGCCTTGTCGGAAGCACGGGGGAGAGCACAGGCCCGCACCTGCACTTCGAGGTGTGGGTAGGCGGGGCGCCGGTGAATCCGCTCGGATGGATGCACGCGCGGCTCGGATAGGCACGCGGACGACGGCCCCGAGGCACTACATTGGGGACTGATGCCCGCCCACCTCCCCACCGTCTCGATCGTCATCCCCGCGTACAACGAGGAGGCGTCCATCCGCGCGTGCGTCATGGCCGCCATCCTCCAGACCGTCCCGGCGAGCGAGATCATCGTGGTCGACAACCGCTCGACCGACGGCACGGCCGCTATTGTCAAGGCCATCCAGGAGGAGCACCCGGACAGCCCGTTGCTGTATTTCGAACAGAACGAGGAGCAGGGACTCGTCCCCACGCGGAACTTTGGCCTCGATCGGGCCCAGGGGACCGTCATCGGGCGCATCGACGCCGACTCTGTCATCGAACCCAACTGGGTGGCAGAGGTGCAGAAGGCTTTCGCCGATGAGAACGTCGCGGCGGCGACCGGCCCTGTGCTCTACTACGACATGCCGTTGCGTCGCTTCGGGCTCAAGGCCGACGACAGGGTGCGCCGCATCATCCTGAAGCTCACGCGGGACTACCACTTCCTCTTCGGAAGCAATATGGCCATCCGGCGCAGCGCGTGGCTCGCGATTCGCGGGGTCGTCTGCCGTGACGAGGTCGATGAGCTTCACGAGGACATCGACCTCTCGGTTCATCTCGCGCAGAACGATCTTGACGTCGCCTATGTGCCGACGATGGTGAGCGGGATGTCCGCGCGGCGCCTCGAGGATTCCCCTCGGGACTACGCGTACTACGTTCGCCGGTTCGAACGCACCTATGCGCGTCACGGACTCATGAACCCCGTTCTGAGGGCGCCCATGTTCGTGTTCTTTGCCTTGTACCCTGTGCTCAAGCCGATCAGGGCCCTGCGTCAACGCCTTGCCGCACGCGCGACCTGACTCCTGTCGCCCGACCCCATTAGCCTGAGGGCATGGGCAGGCAGGATGGCAGCACGCGGCAGGTGAGCGCCGCATCCGTCGACAGCTCGACGGCCACGATCCTGCACGTCGACCTCGACGCGTTCTTCGCCTCGGTCGAGCTTCTCGACCGGCCAGAGCTCGTCGACAGGCCCGTCGTCGTCGCGCACAACTCGTCGCGCTCGGTCGTGACGGCAGCCAACTATCCGGCCCGCAAATTCGGCGTGCGTTCGGCCATCCCGCTCGCTCGCGCACTGCAACTGTGCCCGAGCGCGATCGTGCTCGAGCCGCACTTCGAGAAGTACCGGCACTACTCGCACCAGGTCATGGCGATCTTCGACGACATGACGCCGATCGTCGAGCGTCTCGGCATCGACGAGGCGTTCCTGGATGTCGCCGGCGCGCGAGGCGTGATCGGCTCGCCGGCCGACGTGGGCGCGCTCATCCGGCAGCGGGTACGCGCGGAGACGGGCCTCGCGTGCTCGGTGGGGGCGGCTGCGACGAAATTCGTCGCCAAACTGGCCTCGGGCAGGGCGAAACCGGATGGGCTGCTCGTGATCCCGAAGTCCGAGACCCTCGCGTTCCTGCATCCGCTGCCCGTCTCGGCGCTGTGGGGCGTCGGCGCCGTGACCGAGAAGGCGCTCCTCGGGCGCGGGTTGCACACGATAGGCGAGATTGCCGAGACCCCGATCGCGGCGCTGCGGCGCATCGTGGGTGACGCCGGGGCCGATAAGCTTCACGCTCTCGCGAACGGCGTCGACCCCCGCTCGGTCACCACTGACACCCTCGAGAAGAGCATCGGCCATGAGGTGACCTTCGAGGTCGACGTGTCGGATGCCGCCACGCTGCGCCGCGAGCTGCTGCGGCAGGCGACGCAGGTGGCGCGTCGGCTGCGGGCCTCCGGTGTCGAGGGTCGCACGGTCGTGCTCAAGCTTCGCTACGCGGACTTCACGACGATCACACGCTCGCGAACGCTCGCCGAGGCCACGGATGTCGGCCGACGGATCGCCGACGAGGTGCGCTCTCTCTACGAGACAGTGGGCGCGCATCCGCCGGTTCGCCTCATCGGCGTTCGCATGGAGCAGCTCGCCGCGGCCGGGGCCACGGTCCAGGGCCTGTGGGACGACGACGGGGACTGGCGGGGCGCCGAGCGCGCGATCGATGACGTCGGGCAACGGTTCGGGACGGACCTCGTGCGGCCCGCGTCGCTGCTCAAGCCTGCTGCGGAAGCGGGCCCGTCGAAGCGGCGCCCTCATCTCTGAACTAGCGTGGGAGCATGACCACCGATCCCGGCTCGAGCCCAGAACATCCCCTTGACAACACGACCGAGTGGGTCGCGAAGCAGCTGAGGGAGTACGACGAGTCCGATGGCACGGTCTGGCCGACGCTTCGCGGCCAGCCGCTCATGCTCCTCACGACGAAGGGTGCGAAGTCCGGACTCTGGAGGCGCACCGTCCTGCTCTACGGCGAGGATGAAGGCCGGGTCATCCTCGTCGCCTCGAAGGGCGGACACCCGCAGCATCCGGCCTGGTACGTGAACCTGCGGGAACACCCAGAGGTCCGCGCGCAGGTGCACGAGCGGAAGTTCCGCGCGATCGCCCGCACCGCGACGCCCGCTGAGAAGCCGGGGCTCTGGGAGCTCATGGCCGAGATCTGGCCGGACTACCGTGGCTACCAGGAGAAGACCGACCGCGACATCCCGGTCGTCATTCTCGACCCCATGGCCTGACGCTCAGGCGAACTGCGGCACGACCTCGCGCGCGAGGAAGTCGAGGTGGTCGAGGTCCTGCAGGTCCAGGATCTGGAAGTAGACGCGCGTGATCCCGAGGTCGGCGAGAGCGCCGACCTGGTCGACGA
>DAITPJ010000024.1:0-25240 GCA_036833635.1 Terrimesophilobacter sp. | reverse complement strand
GTGGGGAAGTCCTCGCCTACGTGTGGTAACCCGTCATGTCACGTATTGGAAGACTGCCGATCGATGTCCCCTCTGGCGTCGACGTCACGATCGACGGTTCGGCCGTCAAGGTGAAGGGACCGAAGGGTGAGCTCAGCCTCACCGTGGCCAACCCCATCGAGGTCACGCTCGAGAACGGCCAGGTGCTCGTCACCCGTCCGAACGACGAGCGCGAGTCGCGATCGCTCCACGGCCTGACCCGTACCCTCATCCACAACCAGATCATCGGTGTCACCGAGGGCTACTCCAAGGGCCTCGAGATCGTCGGGACCGGTTACCGGGTGGCGCAAAAGGGCAACTCGCTCGAGTTCGCCCTCGGCTACTCGCACTCCATCACC
This sequence comes from Terrimesophilobacter sp., assembly GCA_036833635.1. Taxonomy (GTDB): domain Bacteria; phylum Actinomycetota; class Actinomycetes; order Actinomycetales; family Microbacteriaceae; genus Terrimesophilobacter. The sequence continues at coordinate 24,863 of DAITPJ010000024.1, read as the reverse complement.
GTGGACCCGCCCGCCGGCATCACGTTCTCCGTCGAGGGGAACACCAAGGTCGGGGTCCACGGCATCGACAAGCAGCAGGTCGGCGAGGTCGCGGCGAACATTCGCAAGCTGCGCAAGCCGGAGCCCTACAAGGGCAAGGGCGTGCGGTACGCGGGCGAGATCGTCCGCCGCAAGGCCGGAAAGGCTGGTAAGTAATCATGGCTACAGGAACCAGGGGCAAGAGCAAGTCGGCGGCGAAGGATCGCAGGCACGCTCGTCTCCGCAAGAAGGTCGTCGGCACCGAGGCGCGTCCGCGTCTCGTGGTGACGCGTTCCGCCCGTCATGTCTTCGTGCAGGTCGTCGATGACAGCAAGGGCCACACGCTCGCTTCGGCGTCGACCATGGAGACGGACCTTCGCGGACTCTCCGGCGACAAGACCGCCAAGGCCCGCAGGGTCGGCGAACTCGTCGCGGAGCGCGCGAAGAAGGCCGGCATCGAGGCCGTCGTCTTCGATCGTGGTGGCAGCCGGTACGCCGGTCGCGTCGCCGCGATCGCCGAAGGAGCTCGAGAGGGCGGTTTGAACCTGTGAGCGACGAGAGCACGAATGACAAGGAGCAGCACGTGAGTGCAGAAGCGACCGAGGTCGAGAAGACCACTGCGGCCGCAGAGTCCGCAGCAAGCACGGCATCCGCGGCGAACGCCGAGACCGTGGCCGCGCCCGCGGCCGAGGAACCGGATGTCGCCAACGAGCCTCGCGAGGCACGTCGCGGCGGACGCGAGCGCAACCCCAACCAGCAGCGCGGGAGCCGCGACTCCGACAAGAGCCAGTTCCTCGAGCGCGTCGTGACGATCAACCGCGTCTCGAAGGTCGTCAAGGGCGGCCGCCGGTTCAGCTTCACGGCGCTCGTCGTCGTGGGCGACGGAAACGGTCTCGTCGGCGTCGGGTACGGCAAGGCCCGGGAGGTTCCGACAGCGATCTCCAAGGGTGTCGAGGAGGCGAAGAAGAACTTCTTCCGCGTTCCCCGCGTCGGCAACAGCATTCCGCACCCCGTGCAGGGTGAGGCGGCGGCCGGTGTCGTCCTCCTTCGCCCTGCCGCGGCAGGTACCGGCGTCATCGCCGGTGGCCCGGTGCGCGCGGTGCTCGAGTGCGCCGGAATCCACGATGTCCTGAGCAAGTCGCTCGGGTCGTCGAACACGATCAACATCGTCCACGCGACGGTTGCGGCGCTGCAGCAGCTCGAAGAGCCCAGCTCGGTCGCCGGACGCCGCGGACTGTCGATCGAGCATGTCGTTCCCGCCCAGATCCTGCGGATCCAGGCTGCGACGGCGAAGGCTTCGGCAGAGAAGGCAGGTGTCTGATGGCGCGCATCAAGGTGACCCAGATCAAGTCCAGGATCAGTGAGAAGCAGAACCAGCGCGACACCCTGCGGAGCCTCGGGCTCAAGCGCATCGGCGATGTCGTGGTGCGCGAGGACAACTCGCAGAACCGCGGTTACGTCCGCACGGTCGCGCACCTGGTGAAAGTCGAGGAGATTGACTAATGGCTGACGAAGCCGAGAAGAAGAAGGCGCCGGCTGCGAAGCCGGCCGCCACGAGCACCGCCTCGAAGGCCGCCGCGTCGAAGTCGGATGCCCAGAAGAAGGCTCCCGCCAAGGCCGCTGCAAAGCCACCAGCCAAGGCGACGGCGGCCAAGGCTGCTGCCCCTAAGGCTGCTGCGCCCAAGACGACGGCCGCAAAGGCTGCTGCGCCCAAGGCGACGGCCGCGAAGGCAGCCGCGGACAAGGCTCCTGCCAAGGCCGCTGCGTCCAAGGCTGCTGCTGCAAAGACTCCTGCCGCGAAGGCACCTGCTGCCACGGCGGCGAAGCCCAAGGCGAAGTCAGAGGATGTCGCACGCCCGCAGGTTCTCAAGATGCATCACCTTCGGCCGGCACCCGGTGCCAAGACGGCGAAGACCCGCGTCGGACGCGGTGAGGGGTCGAAGGGCAAGACCGCTGGCCGTGGGACCAAGGGCACCAAGGCCCGCTACCAGGTCCGTGTCGGGCTCGAAGGTGGAAACCTGAACAGCGTCATGCGCACACCGAAGCTGCGCGGGTTCACGAACCCGTTCCGCGTCGAGTACCAGGTCGTCAACCTCGAGCGCCTTGCCGAGCTGTATCCGAAGGGCGGCGACGTCACGATCGAGGACCTCGTCGCAAAGGGTGCCGTGCGCAAGAACGAGAAGGTCAAGGTTCTCGGGGCCGGTGAGATTGACGTTAAGCTGAATGTTGCGGTCGACAAGGTCTCCGGCTCAGCGGAGCAGAAGATCGTCGCCGCGGGCGGCTCGGTCAAGTGAGCGGGCCGGATGGTTCGCCATCCGGAATCACCTGCCAGTAGGACGTGGCCGTCACGGTAGCCCGCAAGGGCGGCCGGGACCGCACCACCCGTAACCTCAGGAGGCCTTGTGTTCGGCGCAATCTTGCGGATCTTCCGCACGCCCGATCTTCGAAGGAAGATCGGTTTCACGCTGGGCGTGGTCGCGCTGTTCCGGCTCGGGTCGTTCATCCCAACGCCGTTCATCGACTACGTCAATGTGCAGATCTGTCTCGCAAGCAACGCCGGCACGACCGGACTCTACGACCTCGTCAACCTCTTCAGCGGCGGGGCGCTCCTGCAACTGTCGATCTTCGCGCTCGGCATCATGCCGTACATCACCGCGTCGATCATCGTGCAGCTGCTGCGCGTCGTGATCCCGCACTTCGACACGCTCTACAAGGAGGGACAGGCCGGCCAGGGCAAGCTCACGCAGTACACGCGCTACCTCACGATCGGCCTCGCCATCCTCCAGTCGACGACGCTCGTCACGGTCGCGCGAAGCGGCGCGCTCTTCCCGAGCTCGACCGGTACGCCGGAGTGCAGCCAGCTCCTGAGCAACGACGCCTGGTACGCCATCCTGCTCATGGTCATCACGATGACGGCCGGCACGGGCCTCATCATGTGGATGGGCGAGCTCATCACCGAGCGCGGCATCGGCAACGGCATGTCGCTCCTGATCTTCATCTCGATCGCCGCCACGTTCCCGAGCGCGCTGTGGGGGATCGCGGTCGCCAAGAGCTTCGAGATCTTCCTCTTCGTTCTCGTTCTCGGCCTCGTGATCATGACGCTCGTCGTCTACGTCGAACAGTCGCAACGACGGATCCCCGTGCAGTACGCGAAGCGCATGGTCGGGCGGCGAACCTACGGCGGGAACAACACCTACATCCCGATCAAGGTCAACATGGCGGGGGTCATCCCGGTCATCTTCGCGTCGAGCCTGCTCTACCTGCCCATGCTCGTCGCGCAGTTCAACCAGCCGGCGCCCGGCGACGCGCCCACCTTCTGGGTGCAGTGGATCAACGACAACCTGCGCTCGGGCGACAGTGCGCTCTACATGCTCGTCTACTTCCTGCTCAACGTCGGTTTCACCTACTTCTACGTCGCGATCACCTTCAACCCCGAAGAGGTCGCCGACAACATGAAGAAGTACGGCGGCTTCATCCCCGGAATCCGGGCCGGCCGACCGACCGCGGAGTACCTCGACTACGTCCTGTCGCGGATCACGCTCCCCGGGTCGCTGTATCTGGGCATCGTGGCCCTCATCCCGCTCTGGGCACTTTCGCTGTTCGGCGCCAACCAGAACTTCCCGTTCGGCGGCGCGAGCATCCTCATCATCGTCGGCGTCGGACTGGAAACGGTGAAGCAAATCGACGCGCAACTGCAGCAGCGCCACTACGAGGGCCTACTGCGATGACACCGTTCGAGACGCCGGTTTCGTCGACTCGCCTGGGCGGTCCCCGGCTCCTCATCATCGGCCCGCCCGGCGCAGGCAAGGGCACCCAGGCGGCACGGCTCTCCGAACTCTTCGGCATCCCCGCGATCGCCACGGGTGACATCTTCCGGTACAACATCAAGAACGAGACGCCGCTCGGTGTCGAGGTCAAGAGCATCGTGGATGCCGGCGACTACGTTCCCGACTCCCTCACCAACCAACTCGTGCGCACGCGGCTCGAAGAGCCGGATGCCGTCGACGGCTTCCTTCTCGACGGCTACCCCCGCACGACTTCGCAGGTGCAGTTCCTCGACGAGATCCTCGCCGAGAAGCACCAGGAGCTCGACGCCGTCATCCGGCTCGTCGCCGACATCGAGATCGTTGTGGCGCGGTTGCGCAAGCGCGCGATCGACCAGGGTCGCGTCGACGACTCTGAGGACGCCATCCGGCACCGCCAGGATGTCTTCCGCCGGGAGACGGCGCCCCTCATCGATGTATACGGGTCGCGTGGGCTGCTCGTGACGGTGGATGGCATCGGTGACGTCGCCGAGGTCGCCGACCGCATCCTCTCCGGGCTCCGGGAGCGAGGCATCGCTGTTCCCGATGCGACCACGGGGGACGACGCCCAGGATGTCGCGCGCAACGGCACTGCCGGCTGACCCGGGGCCACAGCATGACGACTTCCACCGAGATCGAGATCGTCGACGAGTACCTGCGGCTGTTCGGCGAACGCAGGATCGACGAAGCGGCGGCGTACCTGGCGCAGGACGCCCTGCTCGTCTTCCCCGGGAGGGCGCAGTTCGCCGATCTTCCGGCGATGCTGGAGGACGCGGCGAAGAGATATCGCTCGGTCCAGAAGCACAGGGACGAGTTCTTCGTCGGCACCCGGGCGAGCGACGGAGCCACGATGTGCGTCTCCTCGGGCAGGCTCCACGGAACGACGCTCTGGGGGACGGCATTCGAAGACGTCCGGTACATCGACCTCTTCATCATTCGCGATGGACTCATCCACGAACAGCATGTGTGGAACGACCTGGCGGAGACCGGTGCGGCCCCCATCATGGTCCAGCGCGCGGCATTTCCCGCGGGGGCCTGAAAGCCTCTCTGCCGTCGAAACGGTCGCAGCGGCCTACGCCGCCGACTGCCGGCTGAAGGCACTCTCGATGCGTCGCGCCGCCGCGCTGAGCCTCGCACCGACGTCGCTCTCGGTCCGCTCGGACTCGACATAGACCACGGCGAGCGCCGCCGGTCCCTCCTGGGGCACCGCGAGCGGAACCGCCGTCGCTGCCATCCCGCGGATGACTTCGCCGCGAGTCGTGATGTAGCCGTGCTCCTCGACCTTGTGGACCTCGGCGCGCCGGGGGGCTCCAAGGGCGAGCTTCTCCCACAGGGCGTCGTCGATGAGAGTCTGCATGGCGATTCCGGGCGCCCCCTGCGTGACAGGGTGGCGTGAGCCAGGGCGATACAGGATCGTCGCGGCCTGGTGCCTGGGTTCGACGCTCGTGAGGATCACGACCTCCGAGCCTTCGAGGATCGTCAGGAAGGACGTCATGGTCAGTTCCTGCGCGAGCGCGGTGAGCTCGGGGAGTGCGGCCGCCTGGAGGTCCCTCGACACGGAATGGGAGAGCTCGCCGAGCCGGGCGCCGAGCTGCACGGCACCAGAGGTGTTGCGCGCGACGAGCTTGAAGTCCTCGAGTGTGCGCAGGATGCGGTAGGCGACCGATCGGTGGACCCCGAGGGCGGCTGCGAGCTCTGCGATCGAGAGCGGATGACCGGCCTCCGCGAGGACCTCGAGCACGCGGATTCCGCGCGCCAGGGTCTGCGAGTGCGGAAGGGGCTCCGACGAACCGGACATTGCATCCACCTGACTGAGCTAGTAGTGTTCTATATGAGAAAAGCCGTGTTCCATTATAGAACATAGTCGGTCGTCAGCGCTAGAGCGACCCGAAGTTCGTGACCGCAGGGAATCGATGATGAGCCTCACGTCGGAAGTGATCGTCAAGACGATGTCACGCACGCCTGCCTGGGGCCGACATCTTCGAAACAGCCTCGCCCGGTTCGCGACGGGCGTCGCGATCGTGACAGTGGACGGCGTCGATGGGCCACTCGGCAGTGTCGTCGGCTCCTTCGCCTCCGTCTCGGACGAGCCGCCGCTCGTCATGGTCTCGGTGGGCAAGGGAGCCCGTGTCCACGACATGCTCGTCGACCGGTCGTTCGCCGTCAACATCCTGGGTGCAGACGACCGCCGCCTCGCCGCCTGCTTCTCACCGTCGTCGACGGCATCGCCCGACTGGGTGAACGGCGACCACGCGCCACGCATCCAGGGAGTGCTGGCGCACGTCGAGTGCACGCCGTGGGCTGCGCATGACTCCGGGGACCGCACTCTCTTCGTCGGACTCGTCGAGGACTTCGACTACCGGAGCGGCGACGCGCTCGGCCTCGTCGACAATCGGTACGTCGTGCTACCAGAGCAGCTGTTCGGCTCGGACGGAGGGAACTAAGACTTCTCGAGCGCGAGGTCGAGGAGCCCTTCGATCGAGCCGAGCCTGTCTTCCGCGACGGTCTGGAGGAAGAGTAGGCGCCAGAGGTCCTGGTCATCCCTCCCGGCGGGCTCGCCGGTGGAGAGTACGTCGGAGACGACCCGGGCACCTGTGGCGGTGCTCAGGATCAACCGGGCCAGGGTGTCGGGATCGATACCGTTTCGCAGGTCGCCTGCGTCGGAGGCGAATCCGACGATGGTCGAGATCATCCGGAGCCACTCGGCGTAGAACGGGAGCGTCAGGCCGGGCTGGAGACTGGCGATCTCGGTCGCGAGGCGGAAGTCCGACGGTGTCGATCCGCTGCCGTCCCGCATGGGGTGCACGCACAGGCGGATGAGCATCTCGAGCGGAGGACGGCTGGATGCCCTGAGCTCGGTGAATTCCTGCGTCACCCGCTCGAGTTGGGACTCCAGTACCGCCCCGGCGACGTCCTCCTTGGATTCGAAATGGAAGTAGAGAGCACCCTTGGTGACGCCCGCCTCGTCGATGATGTCCGAGAGCGATGTCTTGCTGAACCCGTGAAGGTGGAACGAGCGCGCAGCGCTCTCCACGATGTTGTTCCGAGTGATGCGGGCCCGCTCCTGCTTGAGCACCGTCGCTCCTCTCCGTCAGGTCGATCGTCCGAGCGCGAGAACATCTCCGATATTGACACTCTTTACGTCGCCCTCATAACATACCAACAGTTGGTTTGTTAGTGCATCACGACAAGGGATTGAGAAGCAATGGTTCACGATGAAGTCGGATCAGAATACGTTCTCGCGGGTGCGGCCGCGCTCGTCGGGGATGAGCTGACGCTCGCCCACGACTCGTACATTGTAGTGCGGGGGGGAAGGATCGACAGCGTGGGAACCGGGCGCCCGCCGGCAGGTCTCACGGTCGTCGACATGAAGGGCAAGCTCCTCCTCCCAGGCCTCATCAACTGCCACACACACATCGGCGACGCCATCCTCAAGGAGAAGGGCTTCGGCTACCCCGCTGGGACGAACCTGCTCTGGCAGCCGGAGGGACTGCGCCACGGCTGGATGGCCTCGCATTCCCGCGAGGAGCGCGTCGGTGCCATGAGGCGCGCCGCCGAGCACATGCTGCGCCTGGGCGTCGTCGCCTTCGCCGACTTCCGCGAAGGCGGCATCCCGGGCGTTGCCGAGTTGCGCGACGCGTGCGAGAACCTGCCGATCAGGGACATCATCTACGCGCGCCATGCCCACGCGCCGATGCACACGGAAGAGGCCTTCCTCGCGAACAAGGAGGGCCTGAGCCAGGAGTATCGGACCGAGATCGAAGAGGCTCTCGAGATCGCCGACGGCTTCTCGCCCGTGTGGGCGAACGAGACCACGGATGCGGGTCTTCGCGAAACTGCCGAGATCGTGCGCCGTCACGGCAAGCGGCTCGCCTCACACGCCTGCGAGACCGACATCTACCGGAGTCTCTCCCTCACGAGGGCCGGCAGGCCAGACGTCGAGCGCGTCGTGGAGTTCGTGAATCCCGACTACGTCGTTCACATGACCGACGCCTCGGACGACGAGCTTCGCACCGCGACCGATCGCGACATCCCGATCGTGCTGTGCGCGCGGGGCCAGGCCGCCCTCGGAAACGGGTTCTCACCGTATGCCCGCATCCGCCAGCTCGGTGGGGTCGTCGGCATCGGCACTGACAACCTCATGTTCAACAGCCCGGATGTTCTCGCCGAGCTCGACTTCCTCAGCAGGGTCACCCGCGCTGTCACGCACGACCCCGCGATCATCGACCCGCGCGCGCTCGTCGCAGCAGCCACGATCGACGGGGCGAGAATCCTCGGGCTCGAGAGCGACCTCGGTTCACTCGTGGCAGGCAAGGAGGCGACGATCGTCATCATGGACGCCCAGTCCCATAACCTCGCGGACTCGACCGACGTCATGGCGAGCCTCGTCGAGCGCGCCTCCGCCGCGGACATCCATGGTGTGCTCGTGCGAGGGGAACTGGTCAACGGCGCGTACTGAGCGCCGGGGTGCCATCGCGCCGGTCAGGCCCGGTCGTGGTGCGCGGTATTGAGCGCGATGGCATCCATCTCCACGAGGAAGCCCGCCAACTCGGCGCCGACCGTGGCCCTCGCCGGCCACGGCTTCGGCATGATGTCCGCATATGCTGCGTTGAATGCCTTCTTGTCGCGCGCCGGGTTCTGGAGGTAGGCCGTGACCTGCACGAGATCGGAGAGGTCGAGCCCGTGACTCGCCAGCACGGTCTCGATGTGGCGAAGGACGAGCTTCGTCTGCGTCGTGATGTCGTCGCCGATGATCTCGCGCGTCTGCGGATCGCGCGGCCCGAATCCGGCGACGAAGACGAATCCGCCGGCCGTGACGGCCTGGTTGTATGGTCCGCCCGGCTGCGGAACGCTGTCGATGTTGATGACCGATTTGGTCATGAAGTCCTCCTTCTCCCGAGTTCGGGCCTCCCGGCCCGAGACGCCGGCCTCGTGCTCGCGGTGTTGACAAGCGGGCGGCTGACTACATAACATACCGGGAGTTGGTTTGTTGTCAATGAAGATAATGAAGGAAGGGTAAACGTGGAACTCCAAGTGCCTCGCACCACAGTCCGGCACCGCGGCGCCAAGATGGCTCGCTCCGGCAAACTCATGGTCCCGATCGTTGCCGCGCTGGCACTCGTCGTCAGCGGCTGCTCGGCGGGGCCGGCCGGCGATCCCGACAGCGGATACTCGCAGGGCGTCACGGATGACACCATCAAGATCGGGATGCTCGCGCCGTACTCCGGCAACGCCTCCGTCTACAGCAAGGCCCAGCGCCTCGCCGAGATGATGTACCAGGAGATCAACGACAACGGCGGCATCAACGGCCGCCAGATCGAACTCGTTCTCGGCGATGACAACTGCGACGCGGCCAGCATGCAGGGCCTCATCCGCAAGTTCGTCGAGCAGGACCAGGTCTTCATGATCCACGGCGGATCGTGCAGCAACGCGATCATCGCCTCCAAGCCCCTCATCGAGGAACTCGGAGTGCCCTTCCTCGTCGTGAATGCGGCAAGTGCCGCGATCTCCGACCCCCCCGTGCAGAACCTCTTCCACCCGAAGCCCACCGCGGCTGAGCAGGTTGCGGCGATCGCGGAGTTCATCGCGTCGAACGACAAGGCGGAGACTGTCTCGGTCGCGGCCACGAGCGACGAGTGGGGCCAGGGCTTCGGCGTCGCAGCGAGTGAAGAGCTGACCAAGCTCGGATACGACATCGCGACGACCGAGGAGCTCGACCCGGAGGGCGGCGACATGACGCCGGCCATCCGCAAGCTGCTCAACTCGAACTCCGACATGGCGGCCGTGTTCGCGTACCCCCAGCCGATGACCGTCTTCCTCGGTGCGGCCGGACCGCAGGGTCTCAACATCCCGATCGTGACCGGTGACGGCACGCGACCGGATGAGCAGTTCGAGCGGCTCGGGAACCGCGAGCTCGTCGAGAACTTCTTCAGCGCGTACTCCTACACCGCGCCGATCGACGACCCGCAGTACGACCACCACAGGGCCCTCCTCAAGGCCGGCTTCCCTGACCTGCAGTTCGACAGTGTCGCCCTCGAAGGCGCGGTGAGCACCGAGTTCAACATCGAGGTGCTCAAGCGCATGGGCGATGACCTCACGTGGGACAACTGGATCGCCACCGCGGAGACAGGCACGTACTCAACGATCCCCAGTGGTGAGATGAGCTTCAAGGCCTTCGATGCGAGCGACCCCCGCACCCGTCGACCCGGCATCCAGATCCGATTCACCGTCCTCGACCCCAAGGCGACGGACGCGAAGACGATCGTGGTCGACGACTGGGCCGACTGGCTCTCCCGCAAGTAGCGGCCGCCGCTACCGGATATGAGAACGTGGTGCCAGGGGTCGACGAACGTCGCCCCTGGCACCACCCCACCCCGGCCCATTCGCGCATCTAAGGCAAAGGACGAATCCACTTGGGTACCGCATTGACCGACCTCCTGCAGGTCCTGATCTCCTCGCTCGGGCAGGGCAGCGTCTACGCGCTGCTTGCCCTGGGCCTGACCCTCATCTTCCGCTCGACGACGACGGTGAACTTCGCGCATGGCTCGTTGTTCATGCTGGGCGCCTTCGTCGCACTCGAGCTCCTGATCCTGGGAGCGCCGTACCTCCTGGCGGTCGTCGGGTCCCTCCTCTTCATGGCGATCCTCGGCTGGATCATCGACAAGGTCGCGTTCGAGCCGCTGCTGAAGAAGGATCATGTGACCCAGGTCTTCGCCACGGTCGCAGTCTCCTTCATCGTCACCGGCGTCGCGCGGTACTTGACGGTCGACCAGCGGGGGATGCCGCCCATCTTCGGCGACGCAGCGTACATCCAGACCGCTGGCCTGGCCATCAACACCCAGCACCTCGCGATGATCGCGAGCCTCATCGTCGTGAGCCTCCTGCTTGGGTACTTCTTTCGGAAGACGAAGATCGGGCTGGTCATCCGCGCCTGCACAAGCAACCTGCGCGGCGCAGACCTCTCCGGAATCAACGTCAAGCGCGTCTTCGCGATCATGTGGGGCCTCGGCGCCGCACTGGCCGGCCTCGCAGGGATCCTCGCGGCACCGACACTTCTCGTGGGCCCGGACATCGGGAACCGCCCCCTCGTCATCGGCCTCGCTGCCATGGCGCTCGGCGGCTTCGGGAGCATTCCCGGCGCACTCATCGGCGGACTCGCCATGGGCCTGCTCGAGGGCTTCTCCGGCTTCTACATCTCCACTCAGCTGGGCGCCGTCGCTGGCCTCGTCGTCGTCCTGGCACTCCTGATCGCACGACCGAACGGCCTCATGGGCGCAAAGGACACGAGAATGCAGGTGACGACATGAGTGGGAAGCTTGCCGCCGCCGTGGCAGGAATCGGTGCGAAGATCACGGGTTCCGGGCCCGCCACCGTGAGTCGGTTCACGGCGCCGAAGTGGGTCGCGCCCGTCGTCGGCCTCGTCATCGTCGCGCTCGCGGCGAGCGCTCCGCTCTTCCTCAACGGCTTCCAGCTGTTCATCCTGAGCCTCGCGATCTGTTACGCGATCGCGACGATCGGCTTCAACATCTCGCTCGGCTGGGCGGGCCTGCTGATCTTCACGGGTGCAGCGTTCTTCGGAGTCGGTGCCTTCGTCGGCGGTCGGATGTCCGTCTTCGGCCTCCCGGCCGAGGCGGCGATCCTGATCGCCGGACTGGCAGGCGCTGTCCTCGGACTCGTGTTCGGTGCGATGACCATGAAGCTCAACCACTACTACTTCGCGATCTCCGGCATCGCCTTCATGTTCATCCTCGATTACTTCTACCGGAACTTCTCGGACATCACCGGGGGGTACAGCGGCTTCAGCATTCCGGCCCCCGTGTTCCTCGTGCTGGGCAACCAAAGGCTCATGTCTCAGAGCGGCCTCTACTACGTCGGGCTCGTCCTTGTGGTCCTGACCTACCTGCTCGCCCGATATCTCGAGAGGTCCCCCCTCGGTCGGGGTTGGCGAGCGGTGCGCAGGAGCCCTGGAGTCGCGGAGTCGCTCGGTGTCAACGTCTGGCGGAGCAAGCTCGCCGCGTTCACGATCACGTCTGCCCTCATGGCGGTCGCTGGTTCGTGGTTCGGATTCCTCTCGTTGAGGTTCCTGCCGGAGACCTACATGTTCCGCGAACTCCTCTTCCTCTTCCTCATTGTCATCGTCGGCGGGTTGGGCTCCACAAGGGGAATGGTCGTCGGTTCTGTCGTTCTCGTCCTGTTGCGCGAGTACCTGCGCGGCTTCCCAGGACTCAGCGAATTGATCTACGGTGTCGTGCTTCTCGTCGCAGTCCTCTTCTTCTCGAAGGGCATCTACGGCGCACTGTCGAAACGCTGGCGTTCCCTGAGGGAGGAAGTACTGTGAGCGAGGCGAAAGCGATCCTCAGGGCAGAGGACATCGTCGTGCAGTTCGGTGGCCTCACCGCCGTAGCCGACGTGTCGATCGAATTGTTCGAAGGCAGGATCACGGGGCTCATGGGGCCGAACGGCGCCGGCAAGACGACCTTCTTCAACGCGGTGAGCGGGCACCAGGCCGTCACGAGCGGGCAGGTCTTCCTCGGCGACCGGGAGGTCACGAACCTGCCAGCGCACCAGCGGGCGCGACTCGGCATCGCGAGGACCTTCCAGCTCGGCGGCCTCGTCGACGACCTGACGGCGATCGAGAACATCGCGCTGGGGCTGGATCACGGCTCGCGCGTGTCCGGGAAATTCTTCCGACGGCGCGAAATGCGGGAGAAGGCATCCGGAGTGCTCGAGCGCTTCGACCTGCTGCCGGTCGCCAACCAGTTGGGCTCCGACCTCGGGGCCGGCCTTCGCCGGCGCGTCGAGGTGGCGCGGGCCATGGCGGCGGATGCGCGAGTGCTCATGCTCGACGAGCCGGCAGCAGGCCTCACGGTCGCCGAGCGCGCCGACCTGGCGAAACTGCTCACCGACCTCGCGGCGGGCGGCACGGCGGTGCTCATCACCGAGCATGCCTCCGACTTCCTCTTCTCCGTCTCCGACGAGATCGTCGTCATGAACTTCGGGCGAGAACTGCGTCGAGGCAATCCCGTCGAGATCAAGAGCGACAAAGACGTCGTCGCAGCGTACCTGGGTTAGGAGAGGCAATGAGCGAGAAAGCGATCGACGCCGTCCTGGACGTCGAGAACCTCAGTGCGATCCGCGGGAACTCGACGGTGGTCCGCAACATCTCCCTGGAGGTGCACCCTGGCGAGGTCCTCGGCCTGCTCGGGGCCAACGGCGCCGGCAAGACCACCATCGTGGATGCGATCAGCGGCTTCGCCAAGAAGGAAGCGGGTACCGTGCGCCTCGGGTCTCGAGACGTCTCACGGCTGGCACCCTTCCGCATCGCCCACCTCGGGATGCTCCAGGTATCCCAGGACCGCGAGCTGTTCGGTGCGCTGAGCGTCGAGGAGAACCTCATTCTCGGCGAGCAGGCGCTCACCAAGGTCCGCCCTGGGCGACCCGATGGCCTCGAGCGGGTGTTCGAGCTGTTCCCGCGCCTCAAGGACAGGCGCAACCAGCGCGCGAACTCCCTGAGCGGCGGCGAGCAGCAAATGCTCGCGATCGGTCGGGCACTCATGGGCGACCCGATGCTTCTCATCCTCGATGAGCCGACCTCTGGGCTCGCGCCCGTGCTCGTCAAGGAGGTCGCCGAGTTCCTGCGCGTCATGCGCGGAGGCGGTCTCAGCATCCTGCTCGTCGAGCAGAACATCGAGGTCGCGCTCGAACTGTGCGACCGCTTCATGGTGGTGCGCGGTGGCGAGTGCGTCTTCGAGGGCGTGAAGGCCGACTTCGGCGAGGACCCTGTCGCGGCCCTCGGCGCGCTGTACGTCTGACGCCGCACGAACGAGACGCCGCCGGATGCCGGTGGCACGACACTAAGGAACAGAGAATGACGGATAACTCGATCGCCTACGACCTGCGGTTGAGCGGCGGCCAGGCCGTCCTGCCCGAACTCGGCCTCACGGCCATCGACATCGGAATCCGGGACGGGCGCATCGCAGCGCTGCTCGCCCCAGGCGCCGAGGCCGAAGCGCATGAGGTCATCGACGTCTCGGGCAAGGTCGTGCTTCCCGGCGGGATCGACCCCCACGTCCATCTCGGCAAGAACATCGCCGCGCCGGAGGAGCCGATCGACGCCTCAGCAGAGTCGGCGAGCGCCGCCGCGGGCGGCATCACGACGATGCTCGTGTATCTCATCGGCCCTGACCCATACGACGAGCCGTTCGCGAAGTCCGTCGAGGTCATGGGCGACTACTCGCACACCGACTTCGGGTTCCACTTCTGCATCGTCACGCAGGAGCAGCTCGACGCCGTGCCGTCCTATGTCAGCAACATGGGGGTGTCCAGTTTCAAGTTCTTCATGAACTTCCGCGGCGACGAGGGGGCCTACCTCGGAGTACCCGGGATCGACGACTCCTTCATGTACGACCTCCTCAAGGTGGGGGCTGAGTCGGGGGCGCTCATCAACGCACATCCGGAGAACGTCGAACTCATCTGGCGGCTGCGCAAGGACATTCCCCGGGAGCCGGATGCGGGACTCAAGGAGTGGTACGACACCCGCCCGCCCTTCGTTGAGGCAGAGGCGGCGCAGAGCGTCGCCTACCTCGCCAAGGTGCTCGACGCCTCCTTCTATGCCGTGCACGTGAGTTCGCGCGAGGCGATCGAGGCCCTCGCGATGCAGAAGGCGCGGTACGGCAACGTCTTCATCGAGACGTGCCCGCACTACCTCACCCTCACCTACGACACCCCCATGGGCTCGCGGGCCAAAGTCAATCCCCCCATCAGGACGCAGGATGACCAGGATGCGCTGTGGGACGCCATCCGCGACGGTATCGTCGACGCGATCGGCTCCGACCACAACTCGCGGCACTTCACGGCGAAGGACAAGGACATCTGGAGCGCCTCCGCTGGCTTCCCGGGTACCGGCACCCTCCTGCCCACTCTCATCAGCGAGGGACACCAGCGCAGGGGAATCTCCCTCGAGCGCATCGTCGAGCTCACCTCGACCAAGCCGGCGCAGCTCTTCGGGCTCTACCCGCGCAAGGGCGTCATCGCCGTCGGCTCCGACGCGGACCTCGCGATCGTCGACCTCAATACGCCGTCCGTCGTGACAGCGGCGACGCAGCACAGCGCGGCCGACTACTCCGTGTGGGAGGGGACGACTCTCCAGTGCAGCATCACCGACACAATCCTGCGTGGGCGCTTCGCCCTGCGCGACGGGCAGCTCCAGCCGGCATTCGGCAGCTACCTGCCGCGGCCGCACTCCGGTGCCGCCGCGCTCCAGGAAGCCGGACTCTCGTGAACACCATCAACAAGAGGAGGACATCATGGTAGACGCTCACCCGAGCAAGCCCTGGGACGGGCTCATCACCGACGAGGACGTGCGCAGGTACGCCGCGGCCGAGTTCGGCGGTCCAGGAGGCATCGGCAAGCGCCCAGCGATGCTCATCATCGATGTGCAGTACCGCACGACGGGCGATACCCGCAAGCCGTTCTTCGAGTCAATCAAGGACTACAAGACGAGCTGCGGCGCGGTCGCATGGGACGCAATGGACAAGATCGTCGACCTTCTCACCCTCTTCCGCGAGAAGGACTGGCCCGTTCTCTACCCGCACGTCGCCCCCAAGCTGGCCTACGACGCGGGCCGCCTCGGCTCAAAGATGCCGTCCATCATGGAGGTGCCGGAGCGCGGCTACCACTTCCCACCGGCGGTCGCACCCCGGGAGAAGGACATCCTCGTTCCCAAGCGGCACCCGAGCGGATTCTTCGGGACCTCGCTCGCGAGCTACCTCGTCGACCTCGAGGTCGACACTCTCATCATCACGGGTGCGACGACGAGCGGATGCGTCCGCTCGACGACGATCGACGCGTTCTCCTACAACTACCGCGTCGTGGTCCCGAGCGATGCGGTGTTCGACCGCGCCGTCACGCCCCACAACGCGAACCTCTTCGACATGGCCATGAAGTACGCGGATGTCCGTCCGACGAGCGAGGTCGTCGAACAGCTCACGGCACTCCCGCCACGGGCTGCCGCCTGAGATCCGGATGACCGATATCCCCGCGACGGCCGACCTCGTCGATCGCTTCGCCGACGAGGTCGCGTCATGCGACCTTCAGTTCATCGACTACGGCGGCCGCCCAAGGTTCCACGGCGACGTCGCGACGGTGCGGTGCTGGGAGGACAACGCCCTCCTCAAGTCGGTCGTCACCACCCCCGGCCGTGGACGCGTGCTCGTGGTCGACGGCGGCGGCTCGCTCCACACCGCGCTCATGGGCGACGTCCTGGCCGGCCTCGCCCTCGAGAACGGCTGGGCCGGGGTCGTCGTCAACGGCGCGGTCCGCGACGTCGTCGCTCTGCGGGGGCTGGATCTTGGAATCAAGGCGCTCGGCTCGAATCCGCGCACGAGCGGAAAGTCCGGGTCAGGGGACCTGGACGTCCCGATCTGGCTCGGCGGGGCGGAGATGGGGCCAGGCATGATGCTCGTGAGCGATGAGGACGGCATCGTCGTGGGGCCGCGCGGGACATTCCACTTGGAAGTCTCGGCATAAATAGCATAAGATTGCTCTTTGGTGTCTTGGGGCGCGCTATTCTGCGTCCCGTTCACCGCAATCCACCCCGCACGACCAGTATTCGGCATTCCCAACGATGCCGGCAGACGACAGTGAGTTATGGCCAAAAAAGACGGTGTCATCGAGATCGAAGGCGCAGTAGTCGAGGCGCTGCCCAACGCGATGTTTCGCGTTGAGCTGACCAACGGACACCGCGTTCTCGCCCACATCTCGGGCAAGATGCGCCAGCACTACATCCGAATCCTCCCCGAGGACAAGGTCATCGTAGAGCTCAGCCCATACGACCTGACACGCGGCCGCATCGTCTACCGCTACAAGTAGCGCCGAACTGGAAAGTAACGGCCCGCGGCATCCCACGGGTACGAGGACAGCGAGAAGGCAAGAACAATGAAGGTAAATCCGAGCGTCAAGAAGATCTGCGACAAGTGCAAGGTGATCCGTCGTAACGGCCGGGTCATGGTCATTTGCGAGAACCCGCGCCACAAGCAGCGTCAGGGCTAGCGGCACCCGCTGGTTGAGTAGCGCGAAGCGCGTATCGAAACCTGAACACGACAACTAAACAAGCAACGGCAGCACTAAGAAGCTCTCGGTCTCGATACACCGCCTACGGCGGCACTCGACCAGCGGGGGTGGACACCTCGGGTTGGAGGCCCGAGAACAGGCGCTGCTGAAGACCTCCACTCACCACAGGAGAAGCCACCATGGCTCGTCTAGCAGGCGTCGACATTCCCCGCGACAAGCGGGTGGAAGTCGCCTTGACCTACATCTACGGTGTCGGCCGCACGAGGGCGCTCAAGACCCTCGCCGACACGGGAATCAGCGGAGAGGTGCGCGTGAAGGATCTCAGCGATGACCAGCTCATCGCGCTCCGCGACTACATCGAGGGCAATTTCAAGGTGGAGGGTGACCTTCGCCGTGAGGTCGCCGCCGACATCCGCCGCAAGGTCGAGATCGGAAGCTACCAGGGCATCCGGCACCGCAAGGGCCTCCCAGTGCACGGCCAGCGCACGAAGACGAACGCCCGCACCCGGAAGGGTCCGAAGCGGACCGTCGCCGGTAAGAAGAAGGCCCGCTAGCGCGGCCCGCCCAGGATTTCGACAGGAGACCAGAAAATGGCAACACCCAAGTCGGCTGTTCGCAAGCCGCGTCGCAAAGAGAAGAAGAACATCGCCGTGGGCCAGGCCCACATCAAATCGACGTTCAACAACACGATCGTCACGATCACCGACCCGAGCGGCGCAGTGCTCGCATGGTCCTCATCCGGCGTCGTCGGATTCAAGGGATCGCGCAAGTCGACGCCGTACGCGGCGCAGATGTCTGCGGAGTCGGCGGCCCGCCAGGCGCAGGAGCACGGCGTCAAGAAGGTCGACGTGTTCGTCAAGGGACCGGGATCCGGCCGCGAGACTGCGATCCGCTCCCTTCAGGCCGCGGGCCTGGAGGTCGGTTCGATCAACGATGTGACACCGCAGGCGCACAACGGATGCCGTCCGCCGAAGCGTCGGCGCGTGTGACGCCGAGGGCGTCTCACACGCCGGCGGGTCGAGTGCCGCGCCTTTCCGGCGCGGTGTATCGAGACCAGGTCGCGACCAGCTCGCTGGCGAGGTTTCGATACGGACCTGCGGTCCTGCTCGACCAGCGGGCCTGAATTTCGAAAGCACAACACAACTAAACAGACCGACGGGCCAGCCACCTCGTCGAGAACCAAGTGTCATATAGCGGACACTTCGCCGAAAGGAACCAACAGTGCTCATTGCACAGCGCCCCACCCTGACCGAGGAGAACATCTCCGAATTCCGTTCGCGGTTCATCATCGAGCCGCTCGAACCAGGGTTCGGGTACACGCTCGGGAACTCGCTTCGCCGCACCCTGCTGTCGTCCATTCCGGGCGCCGCCGTGACGAGCATCCGGATCGACGGCGTGCTGCACGAGTTCAGCACGATCCCCGGCGTGAAGGAGGACGTCACCGAGATCATCCTCAACATCAAGGGCCTCGTCGTCTCGAGCGAGCACGACGAGCCGATCACCGCCTACCTGCGCAAGCGGGGCGCCGATCAGGTCACGGCCGCCGACATCTCGGCGCCCGCCGGTGTTGAGATCCACAACCCCGAGCTCGTCATCGCGACCCTCAACGACAAGGCGAGCTTCGAGCTCGAACTGACGATCGAGCGCGGCCGCGGGTACGTCTCCGCGACGCAGAACCGCAGCGAGTTCAGCGAGGCCGGCCAGATCCCGATCGACTCGATCTACTCTCCCGTGCTCAAGGTGACCTACCGCGTCGAGGCGACGCGTGCCGGTGAGCGCACCGACTTCGACCGCCTCGTGGTGGATGTCGAGACGAAGAACGCGATCACCCCTCGTGACGCGATCGCCTCGGCCGGCCGCACCCTGACCGAGCTCTTCGGCCTCGCCCGCGAACTCAACAGCGCGGCAGAGGGCATCGAGATCGGCCCCGCGCCCGTCGACGCCGTGCTCTCGAGCGAGCTGAGCATGCCGATCGAGGACCTCGACCTGTCGGTGCGCAGCTACAACTGCCTCAAGCGCGAGGGCATCAACTCGGTGAGCGAGCTCGTCGCCCTCTCGGAGACGCAGCTCATGAACATCCGGAATTTCGGGCAGAAGTCGGTCGACGAGGTCAAGGACAAGCTCGTCGAGCTCGGCCTCTCGCTCAAGGACACGGTCCCCGGATTCGACGGAGCGCACTTCTACAGCGGCTACGACGACGAGTCCAACTGACCCGGCCCTGACCACCTCGATTCTGGAGAAAACGAACCATGCCTAAGCCAACAAAGGGCCCCCGACTCGGAGGCGGACCGGCGCACGAGCGACTTCTGCTCGGCAACCTCGCCGCTGCGCTCTTCACGCACAAGAGCATCAAGACGACCGAGACGAAGGCCAAGCGCCTTCGCCCCGTCGCCGAGCGTCTCATCACCTTCGCGAAGCGGGGCGACCTCCACTCGCGTCGCCGCGTGCTCGCCGTGATCGGGGACAAGGGCGTCGTTCACGAGCTCTTCACCCAGATCGCGCCGCTCGTGGCAGACCGGGAGGGCGGATACACCCGCATCACGAAGCTCGGCTTCCGCAAGGGCGACAACGCGCCCATGGTGCAGATCGAGCTCGTGCTCGAGCCCGTCAACGCCAAGCCGAAGGCCAAGGCCGAGACGAAGAAGCCGAAGGCTGCACCCGTCGAGGAGACTCCCGCCGACGAAGACGCTTCTTCCGACGAGGCTGCAGTGGGCGAGGCTCCGAGCGAGGAGGCCGACGACGCGGCCGACTCGGCAGAGGTCCCCGTCGAGGTCGTCGAGGTCGAGCGTGCCGAAGAGGCCGAGGCCGCCAGCGACGACGCGTCTGCCGTCGACGGCGACTCAACCGACGACGACAAGTAACTTCTGACGAAGGGGTCCGGCTCTCGCGAGCCGGGCCCCTTCGCGCTGCGTGCGCCGCCGAGAGACACCCGTCCGGACGACCGTGGGCGCCCCTGCGGGCACTCTCGTCCGGATGAGTGTCACTCGGCGAGTCCGGAGCGGACGGCGAACACGTAGTCTTCTTGTCGTGACCGACATGACTCCGCTCCGCGACCGGGTCGTCGCGCCAGCCAGCCTCCCCATGCCGGAGCCCATTGGCGACATCCGGTGGCGCGCCGCCACCACGGCCGATGTCGATTCGATCCTCGAGGCCATGCGGGCCGTCGACGCCGTCGATCACCCGCACTTCGTGACGACGAGGGAGGAGGTCGAGGATGACCTCAACCACTCCTACGTCGACCTCGAGCGTGACTCCCTGCTCGCCGTCGATCCGGACGGCCGCATCCTCGCCTACGGGCTCGTGGTCCTCAGCCCGGGCCAGGAGACCCTCGTCCGCTCGATCTTCATCGGCGGCGTCCGCCCAGCTGCCCGCGGCCGCGGGATCGGACGGCACCTCCTCGCCTGGCAGGTTTCCCGCGGCCTGCAGCAGTTCGCCACCTCGGACAAGCCCCTCCCTGGCTGGATGATCGTGTGGACGGATGAGCGGGCGACCGCGACCGTGCGGCTCGCCGAGCGATTCGACTTCCGGATCTCCCGCTACTTCCTCGAACTGCGGAGGGATCTTGCGGAGCCGATCGCGGCACGCCCACTCGACGGCTTCGAGATCGTGCCCTTCACCGCCGAGCGGTCAGAGGACGTACGGCTCGCGCGGAACGATGCGTTCCGCGACCATTGGGGCAGCCAGCCGACGACGCGCGAGGACTGGGACGAGATGGTCTCGCGCGCGGTGTTCCGTCCCGACCTGTCATTCCTCGCCATCGCGCCAGGGGGCGAGATCGCCGGTTTCGTCCTCAGCGAGGTCAATGAGGAGGATTTCGAGCCGCAGGGCTTCAGTTCTGCCTACATCGATCTCGTGGGTGTCCCACGCGCGTTCCGTCGGCGAGGCGTCGCCCCTGCCCTCCTGACGAGCACTCTCGAGGCGATCGCCGCAGCTGGCCTGGAGAAAGCCGTTCTCGACGTCGACGCCGAGAGCCCTACGGGGGCGCTCGGTCTCTACACGGGCGTGGGATTCTCCGAAGGGAACCGCAGCCTCCAGCTCACGAGGGAGTTCTGACCTGGACCGTCGTCAGGACGGGTGCGGTGCGAGGCCGTATTCGTTCGCCGAGAGCACCGGGGGCAGTTCGGCGAGCCGCTGGAGGGCATCCCGAACCGTCGCCGCGTAGATCTGGCCGCCGGCGTCCCCTGGATGGATGCGGTCCCTCGCGAGCAGGCTCAGGTTGCCGGCGATGGCGTCGCGCCAGTTGGCGATCTCGACGTTCCGGTACTGCTGCGCGAAGACGAAGAGGGTCGCGTTGACTCCCGGCGTCCACCCGCGTGGGGCCTGCACGCTCACGAGGATGAGTTGGTGCTTGGGGCCGAGGATCTCGCGCACCTGTTCGAGCGCGGCGACGTCGATGGGTCCATTGGTCCCGAGGCCCAGTAGCACCGTCGGCCGGAGCGCGCCGCCGTCCTTCCAGGACTGGACGATCGCGGGCGCCGCCGAGAGCTGTCGGGAGACCGTCGCATCGATCGCGATCCCAGGGAACGTCCGTTGGAGCTGCGGCGCAGAGGCGAGCATGACGGAGTCGCCGATCGCCAGGATCTGGTCGCCCTGGGGAAGTTCGGGAGGCGCGGAGACCTGGGCATCCGGGGACGCCTGGACAGTCGGGACTGGTGGCGGCGCGATGGCAGCCTGGCCGGCCTCGATGATGGCCTGGGCATCCGTCTCGCCAGGGTCGGCGGCGACCGCGGCGACCGAGGCCGCACCGGCTGCCACCACGAGGCACACGGCGGTCAGGCCGGCGGCGAGCCTTGGGAACGATTCCCACCATCCGGTGAGCCAGGTGCGGAACGTGGCCCGGAAACCGTTCTTCCTGATCGGTTGCTCGACGAATCGGTAGGAGAGTGCCGCCGCGACCACCGTGACGGCGAACGCGATCCCGCCGAGCGACCAGGTCGCGCCGCCGTCCGGGGCGAGATCGGGCAGAAGGGCAGCGGCGAGCACGAAGACCGGCCAGTGCCACAAATAGAGGCCGTAGGAGCGCTCTCCGACCCACCGCAATGGCTGCACGTCCAGCCCGCGGCCGAGCAGGGATCCTGGCGTGACGGACCCCAGGATCGCGATCGCCGTGAGAAGCGAGACGAGGGCGAGCCCGCCGCGGTAGGCGAACGGCGCGTCGTCGGGCATGACCACGGAGAGCGTGAGGAGTCCCGCGATCGCCCCGAGCCCGAGAACGGGCAGCGCGATCCTCAGCCAGCGCGGCCAGGCCAGCGGCTGCCCGCGCCGGGAACTGATCGCGATCGCGAGCACCGCCCCGATGGCGAGCCCGAAGCTGTGGGTGTCCGTTCCGTAGTAGACGCGGGTGGCGTCACCCCCGGGAAGGTGGAGGAGCGCCATGGCAGCGGCCGAGCCGACGGCGAGGATCGCCACCACCGCGATGCGCACCGAACGGCGGGGGATGAACAGGAGCGCGAGAAGCGCGAGCGGCCACACCAGGTAGAACTGTTCCTCGACGGCGAGCGACCACAGGTTGCGGAACAGCTCGGGGTTCGATTCCGTGAAGTAGCTGTGCTCGCCGGCGATCGAGAGCCAGTTGCTGCTGAATGTCGCAGCGCCGAGAACCTGGCGGCCGAGATCCACGAGCACGTTGCCGCCGGCGAGGAGCGCGGCGGAGCAGCACGCCAGCAGGAGCAGGCCCAGGGCGGGGAGAAGCCGCCTGGCGCGACGCCGCCAGAAGTCGAGGAGCCGGATCTTTGCGAACTTGTCGTGCTCGCGGAGGAGAAGCGCGGTGATGAGGAAGCCGCTGATGACGAAGAACAGGTCGACGCCGAGGTAGCCGCCCGGCAGGACTCCGGGCGTCAGGTGGAAGACGATGACCGTCAGCACGGCGATCGCGCGCAGCCCATCGAGCCCGGCGAAACGCGCTGGCATCGTGGCGCCAGGCGAGGCGGGGGGAGGCGTCTTCTTCGGCATCACCACAAGCGTCTCCCGGACCGGGCGTTCCGGTCAATCCGACCCAGCCGATCACCAGCCGCACGCACCGGGCACCGCGTCGACCCGAATAGAATCGGCCTGTGGTGGCGGACACGGGAGAGGCCGGAACGGGCGGAACGGAGCCGGCGGCGACGGCAGGCAGCGTTCGAATCCGGCTCGGCATCGCCTATGACGGCACCGATTTCCGGGGCTGGACGAGGCAGCCGGGCCTCCGCACGGTGCAGGGGGAGCTCGAGTCCGCGCTCGCGACGGTGTTCTCACGGGATGGGGCGCCACCGACCCTCACCGTGGCCGGGCGCACGGATGCCGGGGTGCACGCGCTCGGCCAGGTCGCACACCTTGATCTCAGCCCCGCGCAGTTCTCCGGATTTCGACGTGCACGCAACGGAGGGCATCCCGGCGCACTCGCGCGCAGGCTCAACGGGATCGCCGGCCTCGACTCCGACGTCGTCGTGACTGCGTCGAGCCTCGCCCCCGAAGGGTTCGACGCGCGCTTCTCGGCGGTGTGGCGCAGGTACGAGTACCGCATCGCCGACGCCGGCGTGCCGCGCAATCCCCTCACCCGTCATGCCACCCTGTGGTACCCGCGCGAACTCGACGACGCCATCATGGACGAGGCGGCCGCGTCGCTTCTCGGCCTTCACGACTGGACCTCGTTCTGCAAGGCGAGGGAGGGCTCGACGAGCATCAGGACCCTCCAGGAGTACGGCTGGTCGCGGGAGGCCGATGGCGTCCTTGTGGCGCATGTGCGTGCGGATGCGTTCTGCCACAGCATGGTGCGTGCGCTCGTGGGCGCGACGATCGCCGTGGGCGAGGGGAGGTTGAGCCCTGAACGTCTTCTCGGCATCCGGAATGAGCGGGAGAGGACGAGCGAGTTCAAGGTCGTCCCGGCCAAGGGGCTGACCCTCGTCGAGGTCGGCTACCCTGACGTCGCGGGGCTCGCCGCACGGGCAGAGCAGACCCGCGCACGGCGCGAAGCAGTGATCCACGAGGCCTGACGCCTTTTGACCGCGGTTGCGGCATGGACTATAGTTGACCCTTGGCGTTCGCCCCTGTGCGACGCCCGAAGTTGAGCCCTCCACCGGATCCGTTCCCGCCGCCTCTGCGCCGCGAACGTCCACGGAGTGGGATTCACGAACACCTCCCTTCGACCAGAGAGCAGTACAGCCAACCATGCGCACGTACACCCCCAAGCCCGACGAGATCACTCGCGACTGGCTCGTCATCGACGCGACGGATGTCGTGCTCGGTCGCCTCGCGAGCCACATCGCCGTCCTTCTCCGCGGCAAGCACAAGCCGACCTTCGCCCCCCACGTCGACACGGGCGACTTCGTGATCGTCATCAACGCGGAGAAGGTCGCCCTGACCGGGGCGAAGCTCGAGCAGAAGAAGGCATACACCCACTCGGGCTACCCTGGCGGGCTCTCCACGACGACGTACGCCCAGATGCTCGCGAAGCACCCGACCCGTGCGGTCGAGAAGGCCGTGCGCGGGATGCTCCCGAAGAACTCGATCGGTCGTGCCCAGCTCGACAAGCTCAAGGTCTACGCCGGTGCCGAGCACCCCCACGCTGCGCAGCAGCCCAAGCCCTACTCCCTGACCCAGGTCGCGCAGTAGCGCCGGCTGACGAACTAAGGACCTATTTCATGGCGAAGATTTCAGACTCGATCGACACCCCAGCCGACGGCGCACCCGTCGCCGCCCCGGATGCCGCTGCCCAGGACGGCGCGGCGGACGCGGCGGAGAGCTACACGACAGAGACCCCGGCAGAGGCAGCGCCCAAGGCACCCCGCGCGGTGCTCAACGTTCCCGGTGCGGCCGTCGGCCGCCGCAAGCAGGCGATCGCCCGCGTTCGCCTCGTTCCAGGGACCGGAACCATCACGGTCAACGGCCGCGAGCTCGCCCACTACTTCCCCAACAAGCTGCACCAGCAGCTCATCAACGACCCGTTCAAGGTGCTCGACCTCGTCGGCAGCTACGACGTGATCGCCCGCATCA
>DAITPJ010000023.1:0-26076 GCA_036833635.1 Terrimesophilobacter sp. | reverse complement strand
CTAGTTCAGCCAGATTCCGATGAGGAGGCCGAGCAGATACGTCACGGCGGCTGCCCCGAACCCGATCGCGAGCTGGCGCAGCGCGCGTCGCAATGGCGATGCACCCGAGAGCAGACCGACGACCGCGCCGGTCCCCAGCAGGGCGACGCCGACGAGCACGGCCGAGACCCCGACCGCGACGAGGCCGGTGGCGCCGAAAAGGTAGGGAAGCACCGGCACGATCGCCCCGAACGCGAAGAAGCTGAAACTGGAGACGGCCGCTGCCA
This sequence comes from Terrimesophilobacter sp., assembly GCA_036833635.1. Taxonomy (GTDB): domain Bacteria; phylum Actinomycetota; class Actinomycetes; order Actinomycetales; family Microbacteriaceae; genus Terrimesophilobacter. The sequence goes on along the minus strand of DAITPJ010000023.1, from coordinate 25,810 downwards.
TCCCCGTGCCGACGACCTCGGAGTGATGCTCGGCGACCGAACGGTCGAGCGTGTTGTCCTCGAGCACCGCCGCCGCCTCGGCGTGCGCCTCATCCTCCGACATCCCGCGCGCCCGGAACACGAGGGCGAGCTCATTCGCGTTGACGTCGAGATTCGGAAGCGCGCTCCGGCTCGCCGGGCTCGGGCTCGGGTTCGACGCGTCAAGCAATTCGCGCTGCGAACTGACGGACACGTACTCTCCCGCGCCCATCGAGAGCGCGCCCGCGAGGAGGCCGGCCACGCCAGTGATGAGCACGTACTGCGCCGAGACGCCCGTCGCACCGACCCCGAGAACGAGCGCCAGGTTGCTCACCAGGCCGTCATTCGTTCCGAAGACCGCAGCGCGGAACGTCCCTGACAGCCGGTTCCGGCCGCGCGCCGCGAGCCCCCGCACGACCTCCTCATGGATGCGCTCATCCGCCGCCATGGACCTCGTCGCGGCCGTGTCCGCGTCGTAGGGCGAACGCGCCTCTGCGCGCTGCGCGAGCGCGAGCACGAACACCGAGCCGAAGCGGCGCGCGAGCCATCCGAGCAGTCGGGTCCGGATGTCGCCCTTGCGCGGCGCTCCGATCTGGTCGCCGAGCAGCGCGATCCAGTGGGCCTCGTGCCGGCCCTCCGCCTCGGCGAGCGCGAGCAGGATCTCCCGCTCCTCCCCCGATCTTCGCGCTGCGAGGTCGCGGTACACGGCGGCCTCCGCGCGCTCGTCGGCGAGGTACTGCCGCCAGCGGCGCACTTCCGCAGGTGTCGGTTGCGTGGGGGGCGCGGCATCGCCTTTCTGGTCAGGCCCGGCCATGCGTGATCCCCCAGCTGCCCGACCATTGCTCGCCGGGTGCGAGCCAGCGCACCCCGAGACCGCTGTTGAAGGCGTTCGGCGGCGCCGTCATGGGCTCGATCGCAACGGCCTGCCCGAGGTGGTCGGGGGCATCGGCGGTCGGTCGTGGGTAGGTGTGGGGCGTGAAGGCCTGCACGAACCCGAAGTCCTCGCCCTGCCATACCTCGGTGAAGCGCCCGTCGGGCGCCGTCACACGGTGTCGCGCGATCCCGTCAGCATCGTGCTGCACCCCGCCGAACGCGGTATCGAGGTCGAGGTCGCCGATCACAACCCCGGTTCGAAGGTCGAAGACCGTACCGTCGACCGGCTCCTCGCTCACCGGGTTGAGCCGGTCATCCGTCACGAACCGTGTCGTCGCGGCAAGCGTGATCGTGAGCTCACCGATCGGGACGTCGCCGACACGCACGAACGGATGGGCGCCCACCGCGACCGGTGCGGGCGCATCCGAAGCGTTGTGAAGCTCGTGGGTCACGACGATGCCGTCGCCCCCCAGCTCGTAGCGCACCCGCGTGTCCACGACGAACGGGTAACCGTGCTGAGGGTAGATCGTGGCTTCGAGGGTGATTGCTGACTCCGACCGTTCGGCGACGCGATAGGGCCGGGTCCGCAGCAGCCCGTGGATTGCGTTGTGCAGTTCCGGCTCGGTCAGGTCGAGCTGCTGCGGTTCCCCGTCGAGCTGCCACACACCGTCCCGGATGCGGTTGGGCCAGGGCGCCAGGACGATGCCCGACCCGTAGGGAGGCACGGCATCCTCCGGATGCGCGTCGATGAGCTCGACGCCGTCGACCTCGAGCACCCTGAGCGCTGCGGCCACCTCGGTTATGATGGCCCGAGAACGCCTCCCGCCCGCCGACAGTGTGAGTTCGAACTGTTCGCCGGTGGGTGCACGCATGCTGTTCAGCCTAAACGCGCGAGGCCCATGACTCCGATAACGCAGCACGCCACAAGGCTTGCCGACGGGCGCGAACTCATCTACTTCGACGACGCCGACACGACCCTCTCGGGTGAGCGCGCGGTCGACGCCCGCACCCTCGACCCTCGACCGCCCACGGCGACGATGCGCCAGGACGCCTTGACCGGCGAGTGGGTGTCGATCGCGGCCGCCCGGCAGAACCGCGTCTTCCTCCCGCCGGCCGACCAGGACCCTCTCGCCCCTGCCAGCCAGCAGAATCCGTCCGAGGTCCCCAGCAACTACGACGTCGCCGTCTTCGAGAACAGGTCGCCCTCCTTCGGGCCCGCTCTCGACGATGCCCCGCCGACCCTCGACGAGCTGGCCGAAGTCGGCATCGGGCGCAGTCGAGCCGCGACCGGACGTTGCGAGGTCGTGTGCTTCAGCCCCGAGAGCACAGGGTCGTTCGGCAGCCAGACCGTCTCGCGTGCGCGCACCGTCATCGAGGCGTGGGCAGAGCGCACGGCCGCCCTCTCGGCGCTCCCCGGCATCCGCCAGGTCTTCCCCTTCGAGAACCGCGGCGAGGCGATCGGCGTCACCCTCCACCACCCGCACGGCCAGATCTACGCCTATCCGTACATCACCCCGCGCACCCTGCGCCTCGTGGACTCGGTCGAGCGGATGCCGGACCTTTTCGCGCGCATCCTCGACTTCGAACTCGCCTCCGAGCGTGTCGTGCTGCGCGGCGAGCACTGGAGCGCGTTCGTGCCCTTCGCCGCCCGTTGGCCCCTCGAGGTGCACCTGCTTCCGCACCGACAGGTTCCCGATTTCGCGGCGACGAGCGACGACGAGCGCGACGAACTCGCGGTGCTCTACCGGTCGCTCCTGCGCGGGATCGATCGCATCTACGACACCCCAACCCCGTACATCGCCGCGTGGCACCAGGCGCCCGTCAACGTGCACCGGGACGACATCCGTCTTCACCTGCAGCTCGTGTCGCCGCGTCGCGCTGTCGACCGCCTCAAGTACCTCGCGGGCTCGGAGGCGGCCATGGGCGCGTGGGTCAACGACGTCGCGCCGGAGCATGCCGCGGAGCTCGTCCGCACCGGCATCGACCGCGCCCAATCGGAGGGCACATGAGCGACCTGCGCGACGACGCCAGGGCGGGCTTCGCCGAGGTCTTCGCGACGACACCGGACGGGCTGTGGTCGGCTCCAGGCCGCGTCAACCTCATCGGCGAGCACACCGACTACAACGAGGGATTCGTGCTCCCCTTCGCGATCGACCGGCGGACGGTCGCCGCCCTCCGGGTGCGCGACGACCGGATGCTCCGGGTTGCGAGCGCGCACGCGGGCGAGCTCGTCGAGGTCGATCTCACGGCGCTCGACCCTGGCCACCTCGCCGGCTGGGCCGCCTACCCCCTCGGTGTCGCGTGGGCTCTCGGCCAGCTCGGCGCGGACCTCGGGGCGGTACCGGGGGTGGACATCTACCTCGACTCCGACGTGCCGGTCGGATCCGGGCTGTCATCCTCCGCCGCTCTCGAGTGCTCTGTCGCGCTCGCGCTGGGCGACGCGTGGCGGCTCGATCTCGACCGCGTGGACCTGGCGAAGGCAGGACAGCTCGCCGAGAACACCGCCGTGGGCGCACCGACCGGGATCATGGACCAGGTCGCGTCGCTGCTGGGCGAGAACGGCAACGCCGTCTTCCTCGACTGCCGCACGCTCGAAACCAGGCAGGTCGCACTCGGTCTCGAGGATGCCGACCTCCAGATCGTGGTCATCGACACGGAGTCGCGCCACGACCTGGCCGACGGCGCCTACGCGGCGCGACGGGCATCCTGCGAATCTGCGGCGCGAGCACTCGACATGCCTGCCCTGCGGGACGTCACCCTCGAGGGGCTTCTCCATGCCCGCGAACTACTCGACGACACGACCTTCCGGCGTGCACGGCACGTCGTCACCGAGAACCAGCGCGTGCTCGACGCCGTGGAGGCCCTGCGCGAGCACGGGCCGGCAGCCATCGGGGAGCTCCTCGACGCGTCGCATCGCTCCCTGCGCGACGATTTCGAGGTCTCGACCCCCGATCTCGACCTCGCCGTCGAGACCGCCCTCGCGAACGGAGCGATCGGTGCTCGAATGACGGGAGGCGGATTCGGCGGCGCGGCGATCGCCCTCGTTCCCGGGCGACTCGAGTCACTGTTACGAGTTGCTATCGATGGCGCGTTCGCGGAACACGGATACGGGCAACCTGATATTTTCAAGGTGACGGCGTCCGCCGGTGCCCGGCGGGATGCATGACGCCGCGATCAGGTGCGGACTCACCGTCGGGAGAGGTTGCAAAGCATGGGGGCCTCAAGGGTAAAGCTCGTGGGCGTCGCTTTTCTCGCCATCGGTCTTGTCGCCGGTCTCTCCGGATGCGGGGGCACGGCAGAACCGGCTCCGGCATCCACTGAGCCGACGATCGAGGACACGCCGAGCGCACCGCCGGATGAGCAGGTCGATCCGAGCGCCGACGTGCTCTTCACGATCACGGCGAACGTGCGCGCCGTCGACGGACGCACGATCGGGATCTCGATGGCGGCGCACGCGCCGATCGCGAGCACCGATCCGGATGCCGCGGAGATCCGCGAGGAATTCCTCGGCGTGTGCGGCGCGGGCAACGGGGCCCAGCCCATGACCGCAGAGTACCTCGCGGACAACGGCAGCACACTCATGCGCCTCGAGTTCAGCTCGAACGCCCCTGACCTCACCTTCGCCGCACCGATCGACCTGTTCTTCGGAAGCCCCTACTTCGCCACGTCGGCGGTCGGGGACGGGATCACGCCAGAGCCAGGCGGCCAGCCGTGCTACTACGGGTTCGCCTGGGCGACCTCGGGCGAGGCTCGGGGCGTTGCGGACTTCGAGAACGCCGATGGCGTGCCGGACGTCAACCAGTGGTTCTACGGCCACTACGGCTTCGCCATCAACCCGTCGTCGGGGGCGACGATCGAGGCGTGCAAGGTCACGATGACCGAGGTCGGTCTCAAGACCGGCGTGGACAAGATCCACGGTTGGGATCCCAGCCTGGCCGCGACCGGCGTCTCCTGCGGGATCGGCTACAGCGGGGAGTAGCGCGCTGGAGCTTAGAGCGAAGGGAACAACCCGCGGCGTCAGCGCAGCGCGCGTTCGGCCAGATCCACGACGTTGCTCAGCAGCATGGCGCGCGTCATGGGGCCCACCCCGCCCGGGTTGGGCGAGATCCAGCCGGCGACATCCGCGACATCCGGCGCGACATCCCCCGCGATGCGGCTCCCGTCGCCGTCGACGACACGGCTGACCCCGACATCCAGCACGATCGCGCCGGGCTTCACATTCTCCGCGGTGATGATCCCGGCGACACCCGCGGCCCCGACGATGACGTCAGCACGCCGCAGGTGATCGGCGAGGTCGACAGTGCCCGTGTGGGTGAGCGTGACAGTGGCGTTGTACTCGCGGCGCGTGAGCAGCGGGCCGATGGCCCTTCCGACGGTCACGCCACGGCCGACAACGACGACATGGCGGCCTGACCATGCGATCCCGTGCCGCTCGACGAGCTCGATGACGCCGCGCGGCGTGCACGGCAGCGGAGAGTCGATGGGTCGATTGACGTTGAGCACCAGCCGCCCGAGGTTCGTCGGATGGAGCCCGTCGGCGTCCTTGCCCGGGAGCACCCGCTCGAGGATCGCCTCCGTGTCGATGTGCACCGGAAGCGGCAGCTGCACGATGTAGCCGGTGACGCTGGTGTCGGCGTTGAGCTCATCGATGACCGCGTCGAGCTCGGACTGGGTCGTCTCCGCGGGCAGGTCCCGGCGGATCGACGCGATGCCGACCTCTGCGCAGTCACGGTGCTTGCCCGCGACATACTGGCGGGATGCAGGGTCGTCGCCGACGAGCACCGTCCCGAGGCCAGGCGTCACGCCCGAGGCCAGGAGCACCGCGACGCGCTCTCGCAGCTCCGCCTTGATGGCGGATGCCGTTGCCCGCCCGTCGAGAACCCGTGCCGTCATCCGCTCCCCTCCCTGGCTTTCATCATTCAGGAGGTTGTGGGACGGGAGTGGCGCGCGGGACGCGTGATGGCTCGTTCTGTCGCTCTCATCACTTTCATCCCATCAACTCCTGAATGATGAAAGCGGACGAGGGTTACCACTGCTCGAGGCCCGGGTAGAGGGGGAAGGCATCCGTGAGTGCCTTCACGCGGACGCGGAGGCCGGCGACATCCGGGTCGGGCCGCAGCGCTGCGGCGATGACGTCGGCGACCTCGGTGAACTCCTCGTCGCCGAAGCCGCGGGTCGCGAGCGCGGGCGTGCCGATCCGCAGGCCCGAGGTGACCATGGGCGGGCGCGGGTCGAAGGGCACCGCGTTCCGGTTGACCGTGATTCCGACCTCGTGAAGAACGTCCTCGGCCTGCTTGCCGTCGAGCGGGGATTCGCGCAGGTCGGCGAGCACGAGGTGCACGTCGGTGCCGCCGGTCAGCACGTCGAGACCGTTCGCCTTCGCGTCGTCGGCCATGAGCCGGTCCGCGAGGATGCGCGCCCCGCGCACGGTGCGTTCCTGCCGGTCCTTGAATTCCTCGGTTCCCGCAAGCAGGAAGGCGGTGGCCTTGGCCGCGATGATGTGCATGAGCGGCCCGCCCTGCTGGCCGGGGAACACGTTCGAATTGAGCTTCTTGGCAAGCTCCATGTCGCGGCTGAGAATGAACCCGGATCGCGGACCGGCGAGCGTCTTGTGCACGGTGCTGGACACGACATCCGCATGAGGAACGGGGCTCGGGTGCAGCCCGGTCGCGACGAGGCCGGCGAAGTGGGCCATGTCGACCCAGAGCTTCGCGCCCACCTCGTCCGCGACGGCGCGGAAGGCGGCGAAGTCGAGCTGGCGCGGGTAGGCCGACCAGCCCGCGATGATGACGGTCGGCTTGTGCTCGAGCGCCTTCTCTCGCACGACATCCATGTCGACGAGGAACGTCGTCGGATCGACCCCGTAGCTCACCGCGTTGTAGAGCTTGCCCGAGAAGTTGAGCTTCATGCCGTGCGTGAGGTGTCCGCCGTGGGCCAGTTCGAGGCCGAGGATGGTGTCGCCCGGCGTGGCAATCGCCGAAAGCACTGCGGCGTTCGCGGTCGCGCCGGAGTGCGGCTGCACGTTCGCGTACTCGGCGCCGAAGAGCGCCTTCGCGCGGTCGATCGCGAGCTGCTCGGCGATGTCGACGAACTCGCATCCGCCGTAGTACCGGCGACCCGGGTAACCCTCCGCATACTTGTTGGTGAGCACCGAGCCGGCCGACTCGAGCACGGCGCGCGGCACGAAGTTCTCGCTCGCGATCATCTCGAGGTAGTCGCGCTGGCGGCCGAGCTCCTGCTGCAGCACGGCGGCGATCTCGGGGTCGACGCTCGAGAGCGGATCGGTGAAGGTGGACGGAAGGCGATCGGACACGGCTGGCTCCTCACAAGCTCATCGGATGTCTCTAACGGTATCCGCTTACGGCCCAGGCGTACGGCCGCTTCGCTTGCATCGCTCCCCGGTGGTGACCCACCCGAACGCCAGTCGCGATGTGGGCAGCTTACCTCACGGCGGCGAGGGTGGAGGAAGCCTTGCCCAGAGAGCGCGCCACCCGATAGCATCGCCGCGTGAGCAAACCCCAGCAGTCCGAGTCCGAAGCCGTACTGCGAGGACTTCTGTTTTCGCTCGTCGTGATCCCGCTCGGCATCATCGCATGGCTCATCCTCTGGAATGTCGGGTTCATCGCCTCGATCGTCGCGTGGGGGATCGCCTTCCTCGCATCATGGCTCTATCGGCGCGGCGCGGGACGCATCGGGCGAACCGGCGTGATGATCGTCGTCGCCGTCACAGTCGTCACTCTCGTGCTCGCCCTCGTCGCCGGATTCGCCTGGGATATCGCCGTCGAGGTGGAGCGGCAGTTCGGGGTGCCCTGGACGGTCGCTGTCGGGATGCCCGAGTTCTGGCAGGACACCTTCAGCTGGATGTTCGACCCCTCGAACCTGCTCACGCTCATCCTTGCGCTCGCATTCGGGTTCCTCGGATGCTTCTGGACGCTCCGCCAGCTCAGCCGCGCCACGACTCCCGGCGAGCGGAGCCTGCCAGCGGGAACTCCCCCCGAGGCCGCGACGGAAGCCTCGCCCGAGCAGGACGACTCCGACAAGGACGAGCTTCCCCCGACCGCGCAGGCGTCGTCGGACACGTAGCCTTTGCCTGTTGATGCGCCCACGGCGTTCACTGTCCGGTGATCCCGGCCCATCGACGGTGACACTGGTCAAGCGCCGGTGTGTACTGCGAGAATGATCTCCGAGTTAGTTAGTATCCCTGACAAACCCGCGAGGTGAGCCCGCTTTGCTCCGGATGTCCCGCTCGGCAGTCCTCGCCGTCGTCGGCGTCGTGACCGGTGCGGCGCTCGTCGTCGGGGCTCTCGCCATCATCGTCAACACGAACGGAGCCGCTCCCGTGGCCGAAACCGCTGCAACCGTCATTCCGGCCCCCGTATCGCGCACCGACGGCGAGGGTGCGTTCGTGCTCGGACTGACGAGTTCGATCGGGGCGAACGGGGAGGCCTCACCCATCGGCGAGTACCTCGCGTCCGTGTTGCGCGGATCGACCGGCCTGCCGCTGCCGGTCGTCGATGCCGGCACGATCTCCCTCACGATCGAACCCGGCCATCCGGATGGCGGTTACGAATTGCGTGTAACGGTCAGCGGCATCCTGCTCACCGCGAGCGAGCCTGCTGGCCTGTTCTGGGGTGTGCAGACACTGCGCCAGCTGCTTCCGCCTACGCCGTCGGGCATCATCGCGATCGCGGTCACGACGATCAAGGATTACCCGCGGTTCGCCTATCGTGGCGCGATGCTCGATGTTGCGCGCCACTTCTTCGGCGTCGACGACGTCAAGCGCTACATCGACGACATCGCGCTGCTCAAGCTCAACGTGCTGCACCTGCATCTCACCGACGACCAGGGCTGGCGACTCGAGATCGACGGGTGGCCACGACTCACCCAGGTGGGCGCCTCGACGCAGGTCGGGGGCGGTGGCGGTGGCTTCTACACGCAGGACGACTACCGCGAGCTCGTCGAGTATGGCGCGAGTCGTCACGTCACGATCGTGCCCGAGATCGACATGCCAGGTCACACCAATGCAGCTCTCTCCGCATACCCCGAGCTCACGTGCGACGGCGTCGCGCCGGCGCCCTACGAGGGCATCGAGGTGGGCTTCTCATCCCTGTGCGTCGACAACGAGCGCACGTATGAGTTCATCGCGGATGCCCTCGGCCAGCTCGCCGCGATCACCAGGGGCCCGTGGATCCACATCGGAGGCGACGAAGCCCACTCGACATCCGACGCGGACTACCTGCGCTTCATGGAGCGGGCATCCGCCATTGCCGGTTCGTTCGGGAAGACGATCATCGGCTGGCACGAGATGGGGCGGAGCGACGCGCTTCCACCCGGTGCGATCGGCCAGTACTGGGGTTACACGACTCCCGAAGGCGACTCCGCAGACCTCGCGCGCGCGTTCGTCGACGACGGGCTGGTGCTCATGTCCCCGGCGGATGTCGCCTACCTCGACATGAAGTATGACGCGTTGAGCCCGCTCGGTCTCGTCTGGGCGAACGGCCCGACGAGCGTCGAGGAGTCCTACCTGTGGGACCCGGCCGAGATCATCCCGGGCGTCGGCGAGGCCGAGTTGCTCGGAGTCGAGGCGCCGCTCTGGACGGAGACGATCGAGACGATCGACGACATCGAACGGATGGCGTTCCCTCGCATCGCCTCGATCGCCGAGATCGCGTGGTCCCCCAAGGCGCCGCGAGACTTCGCGGACTTCGCGCCCCGGCTGGCCGCATTCGGCGCCCACCTCGACGCCCTGGGTGTCCGCTATCACCGGGCGCAGGGAGTGCCATGGCGATGATGGGCTTCCGCGACGATCTTCTGCGACCGCACGCGGGGCAGGACGCCCACCGTGGGCCCTGGCTCCTCAGCAACCTGCTCGGGATCGCAGCCCTCGTCGGACTGTTCTTCGGCCACCCCGTGCTGTCGCCGGTCGCAGTCGGGTCGGACCTGGCGGAAGCGTCAGGCTGACACCGGCTCACGGGTCCTGAGGGCGTCGTGGAGCGCCGGGGACTTGCTCGGCATCGGTCTGCGTGTTCGGGTCGGGTCGACATCCGATGGCGGTATGAGCCAGTATTCGCATTCGCCGCCGCCGGCACCCGGCCGCCCGCCGCGCGCCGTGACCTCTATCTCCCAGTGATTGTCGTGCAGAAGCAGATGGTGATGTCGGCAGAGAAGGATGCCGTTCTCGATGTCGGTCGGTCCGTTGTCGCGGTCCCACCAAAGAATGTGGTGTGCTTCGGCCCACTCGGGCGGCCGTTCGCATCCGGGCCAACGGCATCCGCCATCGCGCGCGGAGAGCAGCCGACGTTGAGCGCGGTTGAAGTATCGCGCGGTGCGACCGAGATTCGCCGGCTGCATCCTGTCATCGAAAGCGATGGTCTCGCTGCCCGCAGAGCACAGATGGCGCTCGACCGTGGCGATGGACACGGGAAAGTCCTGGCCTTCGATCCACCCGCGACCGCTCCTGCTCTTCAGGTCTCGTGCCGCGACAAGTATCCGCACGGCGGGCCGCTGCACCCCGACGACGTTGGCGGGGTCCGTATCGATGGCGAGCTGCAGTAGCTCGAGAAAGCTGTCGGAGGCAAGCTGCTCTGTGGTGCGCGCGTCCCGTTCGATCGCTTCGGCACGTGCCTGCTCGCCTTCCGCGATGAAGCGCGGCCCGCCGCGCCGCGGCGAGGTGACCTTGTCGTAGACGTCGTCGACGAGGGCAGCGCCCTCCGGGTCGAGGTCCCAGGTGTACCGGGTCATGCCGTCGGCACGACGCCACCGGCGGAACGCACGCAGCGAACGGCGCTGCTGCTCCCGCTCGAGAATGCCGGCGGCATCCAGTTCATCGCGGGCATCGCGCGCGAGCCGCAGGATGCGGTCGGCGTCGATCGCGAGGTCGCGGGTGACGATGGCCCCGGACGTCGCCGCACCAGTCGCAGTGGACCACTTCGCGATTTTCTCGATGAGCGCTGCAACTACCGCGGCGAGCGCGTCGCTGCTGACACCGGGACCGGGTTCTCCGAGCCCGTTGCGAAACGCCTCAGCACCGGCAACGGTGAGCGTGCCCGCTGCGACTGCAGCACCGATCGAAGCGAGCCACGGCTTCGCGGCGAGACGGAGCGCCTCGGCCTCGTCATCGATTCCGCTCGCCTGTGCCTGATGCACGAGGTCGGCGTCGTTGAGCATGCTCCCGACCCGCACGAGCGCGGTCGCCTCGCGCGCGGTCGACCCGGTGATGCCGCGCACGAGCGCCTCCGGGGTGCGGAACCCCTGCCTGCGGGCAAGACCTCCGAGACCAGCATCGACGGATGAGCGCCGCACCGTCTCCCCTGCGAGCACCGCAGCGCACGCGTCGACGTGGCGTTTCACAGCGGCCAGGGTGTGTTGCGCCGCGATCAGCTCGTCATCCCCGAGCGCACGCGACCCCGCGGCATCCGCACCCGCCCGGGCAGCCGCATCCACCAACGCCTTAAGCGACGTTGAGAACGTAGATCCGACTTTCGACATGTATCAATTATTGCAGATCCGAACATCCATTTTCCAGCAAAGACGGCAATCTGTGGAGAAGTCATCGGCCCTGAGCCTGTTGAGGAGTGGAGACGGGGCAAGCCGATGTGCAGCGGTACTTCCCCGACTTCCTCCTGATCGATCCGGCCGGCGTGACCAGGCCCTGACGTCAGCTCTGCCACACTGGGACCCCATGGCACTCATCCACCGCATGGGCTGGTACGGCGTTCTCGCCATAGCCCTCGCCTGCGCGAGCACTGCCAACAGCGCAATCGTGACCACGACGACCGCGGGCGAAGCACCCGAGCCGCCCAGCGCATCCGTACTCGCACGCACCGTTGTGCCCGCACCGGTCTTTCGCGTCAATGGCGACGGCGCATTCCAGCTCGGGCCGACCACGACCGTCGAGGCACGCGATGCAGCGCGGCCCGTCGCCGAGTACCTCGTCAACCTCCTGCGCCCCATGACGGGGCTGTCGCTCTCCCTCTCCGGCCGGGGCGACATCGTCCTCGTCGTGGAGCCGGGGCATCCGCAGGGCGGGTACGACCTGCGGGTGCGGACATCCGGAATCTGGCTCGCCGCGAACGACGCCGCCGGGCTGTTCCTCGGCGTGCAGACCCTCCGCCAACTGCTGCCCCCGGCGACGCCGGAGACCACGAGATGGGGCATCTCGGCCACGACGATCTCTGACTACCCGCGCTTCAGCTACCGTGGCGCGATGCTCGACGTCGCGCGGCACTTCTTCGGCGTCGACGACGTCAAGCGCTACATCGACGACATCGCCATGCTCAAGCTCAACGTGCTGCACCTGCATCTCACCGACGACCAGGGCTGGCGCCTGCAGATCGACGGATGGCCACGGCTCACCGAGATCGGCGGATCGAGCCAGGTGGGCGGCAACGGCGGCGGTTACTACACGCAGGAGCAGTACCGCGAGATCGTCGCCTATGCGGCCGCGCGGTACATCACGATCGTCCCCGAGGTCGACATGCCCGGGCACACCAACGCCGCCCTCGCCTCCTACGCCGAGCTCAACTGCAACGGCCGCGCGCGCCCGCTGTATCGGGGAACGGGCGTCGGCTTCTCGTCACTGTGCACGAGCAAGGAACTCACCTACCAGTTCGTCGCGGATGTCGTCACGCAGCTTGCCGCGCTCACGCCAGGCCCCTGGATCCACCTCGGCGGCGATGAGTCGAGCGCGACGAGCACTGCCGACTACACAGCCTTCATCGACAGGGCCGCGGCGATCGTCGCAGCCACCGGAAAGACCGTCATGGGCTGGCACGACATCGGCTACGGGAAGGCGCTCCCGCAGGGAACGATCGGCGAGTACTGGGATTACACGACGCCGCGCGGCGGATCCCCCACGCTCACGCAGTGGATCCTCGACGCCGGCGGCGGGCTCGTCATGGCGCCCGCCAACGTCGCCTACCTCGACCAGAAGTACGACCTCAGCGAGCGGCTCGGAACAACGTGGGCTCAGGCGCCGACGACGATCCAGGAGGCATACGGGTGGGACCCCTCCGACGTCTTCCCCACCCATCCGGAGAACAGCGTTCTCGGCGTCGAGGCACCCCTCTGGACCGAGACGATCCGGACGATGGGCGAGATCGAGTACATGGCCTTCCCCCGCATCGCCGCGATCGCCGAGATCGGCTGGTCACCGCGCGATGGGCGCAGCTTCGAGGAGTTCGCCCCACGGCTCGGGGCCTTCGGCGCCTATCTCCAGGCCGCCGGCATCGGGTACAAGCGCACGCCAGGCGTGCCGTGGCCGTGACGCCGAATGCCAGACTGGGACGCATGACTCCCGTCGTGCGGCTCGTGCGTTCCGCGATCGCGCCTCTCACGCGCACCGCGGTGTTCCGCTGGCTGGGGCCGCGTCTGCTCCCGCCGTTCGAGGTGCTCGTCAAAACGCTGAGCGGCGGGCGCGTGCAGGTGAGCGGCCTCCTCGTGCACTCGCTCACGCTGCGGTCGATCGGCGCGAAGTCGGGCGAGCCGCGCTACACCGACCTCATGTACACGCCGGACGGTCTCGGGAGGGCGATCGTCGCGGGCACGAGCTTCGCGCGCGAGCGACACCCGGGCTGGACCTACAACCTCAAGGCGAATCCGGATGCCGAAATCACAGTGCGCGGGCGCCGTCTCGCGGTGCGCGCGACGGTCATCGGGGACGCCGAGCGGGACGCAGCGTGGGCGCTCATCGAGTCGCAGTGGCCGGGCTACCGGGCGTACGAGCGCGACTCCGGGCGCACCGTGCGGCTGTTCCTCCTGCGGCCGGTCGCGGAGTTGGCGCCTGTTGCCGCCGGTTGAGCGTGGTTTCGATACGCCGCCTCCGGCGGCTACTCAACCAACGGGGCGGGGAGCGACCAGCTACTCCACCCAGCCGAGGGTGCGGTCGACCGCCTTCTTCCACTCGTGGTACTCGCGCGCCCTGCGCTCCGGATCCGCGGCCGGCCGCCACACGGCCTCCGCCTGCCAGTTCGCCCGAAGCGAGTCGACATCCGGCCAGAAGCCCACCGCGAGACCCGCAGCATAGGCAGCACCGAGGCACGTCGTCTCTGTGACGCGCGGGCGCACGACCTCGACGTCGAGAGCGTCCGCGAGCAATTGCAGGAGCAGCGCGTTCTCGGTCATCCCCCCGTCAACCCTCAGTTCGTCCAACTCGATGCCGGTGTCAGAGACCATGGCATCCACGAGCTCACGCGTCTGCCAGGCCGAGGCCTCGAGAATTGCACGGGCGATGTGCGCCTTCGTGACGTACCCCGTCAGCCCGGCGATCACGCCGCGCGCATCGCTTCGCCAGTGCGGCGCGAACAGGCCGGAGAAGGCCGGCACGAAGTAGCATCCGCCGTTGTCGTCGACGGATGCCGCGAGCGCCTCGATCTCGCTCGCCGACCCGATCGCGCCCAGCTGGTCGCGGAACCACTGCACGAGCGAACCGCTCACGGCGATCGAGCCCTCGAGCGCGTACGCCGCAGGCGCAGAGCCGAACTGGTAGGCGACGGTCGTGAGCAGGCCATGCTTCGATGCCACGGGTTCTGTCCCTGTGTTGAGGAGAAGGAACGCCCCCGTGCCGTAGGTGCTCTTGAGGTCGCCATCGTCGAACGCCGTCTGCCCGACGAGGGCCGCGTGCTGGTCGCCGAGCGCACCCGCCACCGGGACGCCATCGAGCACGCCCGTCGCCGTGCCGTACACCTCGGAGGATGACACGATGTCAGGGAGCAGGCCGTGCGGGATGCCCAGCTCCGCCATGATTGCCTCGTCCCAGGCGAGCTCGCGGAGGTTCATGAGGAGCGTGCGGCTCGCGTTCGTGACATCGGTGACGTGTCGGCCGCCCGCGGGGCCGCCCGTGAGGTTCCAGATGAGCCAGGAATCCATCGTTCCGAAGGCGAGCTCTCCACGCTCCGCCCGCTCGCGCAGGCCCGGCATGTTCTCGAGAAGCCACAGCAACTTGGGCCCGGAGAAGTATGTCGCGAGGGTGAGCCCCGTCCGGTCACGGAACCATTCGACCCCGACCGACCGGTCAAGCCGCGTGACGATCGAATCGGTGCGCGTGTCCTGCCAGACGATCGCGTTCGCGATCGGGTCGCCCGTCGCACGGTCCCACACGACGGTCGTCTCCCGCTGGTTGGTGATCCCGATCGCTGCGATCTCGGATGCCGTGAGCCCGGCCTTCTCGAGCGCCGCGGCCACGACCTCCCGCACGTTCTCCCAGATCTCGGCGGCGTCGTGCTCGACCCAGCCGGGCCGGGGGAACCGCTGGGCATGCTCCTTCTGCGCGACAGCGACGATGGCACCGTCGTGATCGAAGACCATGCAACGGCTCGAGGTCGTGCCCTGGTCTATTGCAGCGACGTACCGTGTGTCCTGTGCCATCGTGACCTCCCGTCTCGCCCGCTCCGAGCTTAGGACAGGCGGGTCGCACGCCTCCGGATGACCTGGTCGCTCACGATGATGAGCGCCAGTGCGCCCACGGTGACCGCGACATCCGCGAACGGGAGCACCGGTAGCCCGACCCCGTCGAGAAGGAGCGAGCCGATGAGCGCCCCTCCGCCGATGCCGATGTTGAACGAGGTCGTCACGAGGGCGGAGGACAGGTCGCGCAACTGCGGCGACGCCGTCTGGAGCGCCCTCGTCTGCAGCAGGGCCGGCGCGCCGCCGAACGCGGTGCCCCACACGACGAGGACGATGACCACAGTGACCTGCTGCTGTGGGAGGAGTCCCATGACGAGCACGGCAAGCGTCACGAAGGCGGCGCTCGCCACGAGGCCGAGGCGAGGGAACCGGCCGCCGACGAGCCCGACGAGCAGAAGGCCGACGGCGCCGGCGAGCCCGTAGACGAGCAGGAGGATGCTTACGGCGCTCTCGTGGAAGCCGTTCACGGTCGTGAAGAACGGGACGATGTAGGTGTAGAAGATGTTGTGGCCGACCATCATGACGAGCGTGATGGCGCACACCAGGACGACGCCGAGGAGAGTGGGATCCCTGCGGAGCGGTATCGGTATCTCGCCGGTCTTCGTGACCTGCCGATGGTCGACCCTGGGCAGGAACCGCATGACGAGCAACGTCAGCAGCAGGATGACGACGCCGACGATCGTGAAGGCGAGACGCCATCCGAGGATGTGCCCGAGAGCGGTGCCGGCGGGCACGCCGAGCACGAAGGCCGCCGAGCCGCCCGCCGAGGTGATCGCCACGGCACGCGCGAGCTGGCGCTTGCCGACGAGGTGCCCAGGATATGCGCCGACGACCGCCCAGAACAGCCCGTGGGCGAGACCCCCGAGCACGCGCGACGCGACGACGACCTCGTAGGTCGGGGCGATCGCGCCGAGGAAGTTGGAGAGCGCGAACACGACGAGGACGATGATGACGAGCGGCTTGCGACGGAAACGCCGAGTGAGGTTCGTGAGCACGGCCGCCGTGAGCACGACCGTCGCGGCGAAGACGGTCACGAGGAGCCCGATGCGCGACTGGGCGACGCCGAGGTCCTCTGCCATCTCTGGCAGCAGCCCGGTCGGCAGGAACTCGCTCGTGACCGAGACGAAGATCGCGCCCGCGAGCGTGAGGAGTCCGATCCAGGGAAATGCTGTGTCGGTCTTCGGCGCACCCATGCCCGGTGAATCCTTCGCGTGTCGTGGTGCGTCAAGCCGCCCGCTGGATGCCGCACAGGAGCGTCATCATTCCCAGCGTAGTCGCACCGATCCAATACGCTGGTGGGCTATGAGCGCGACGACTGCTCGCAGGACGGCTGGCACAGAGACCGCTGGCGCTGCCCACTGGGTCCTGACCCTGGTCTGCAACGACCGGCCGGGGATCGTGCACGCAGTGAGCGGCGCGATCGTCGATGCGGGCGGCAACATCACCGAGTCGCAGCAATTCGCAAGCCTCGACACCGGGATGTTCTTCATGCGCCTGCAGGTCGAGGCGGCCACCGATCGGGCAGGATTCGAGGCGAAGCTCGCACCCGTCATGGATGCGTACGGCATGACCTGGACACTGGATGTCGTCGGACGGCCACTGCGCACGCTCGTGCTCGTGTCGAAGGCGGGCCACTGCCTCGCCGACCTTCTCTTCCGGCAGCGCGCGGGCCAGCTCGCGATCGAGATCCCGCTCGTCCTGGGCAATCATCCGGATCTCGGCGGCCTCGCCGAGTTCTACGGCGTCCCCTTCGCGTCGGACGCCGTGGTCTCGACCGAGCAGAAGGTCGCGTTCGAGCACCGGATCCTCGACGCCGTCGAGCAGTATGACATCGAGCTCGTCGTGCTCGCACGGTACATGCAGGTGCTCTCCCCCGAGGTGTGCGAGCGACTCCAGGGCCGGATCATCAACATCCACCACTCCTTCCTGCCGGGTTTCAAGGGGGCGAACCCGTACCGGCAGGCTCACGCTCGGGGCGTCAAACTCATCGGTGCGACAGCGCACTTCGTCACGAGCGATCTCGACGAGGGACCCATCATCGAGCAGAACGTGGTGCGGGTCGACCATTCGCGCACCCCGGCCGAGCTCGTGGCAATCGGCCAGGACGAGGAGAGCCGCACCCTTACCCAGGCCGTGAAGTGGTTCTCTGAGCACCGTGTGCTGCTCGACGGGCAGCGCACCATAATCTTCCGCTGAGTCGCTCGTTGCGGACACGATCTTGAGGGAAGCTGCGTTCAGGCACTAGAGTTGCTCAACTTCGCACTACAGTGGATCGACTGGAACCGCGTCGACCCGTAAGGACGCTTGCCATGGCCCGCACCCGCAGCACCGAGCGCGCTTTTGCCTGCTTTGTCGCGAGCATCGCACTGGCGATCGGCGGCATCGCTCTCACGGCGACCCCCGCGAACGCGGCCGATCTGGGCACCGCATCCACTGAAACCGACCTGTTCAACCTCATCACGGCAGCGAACTCGGATACAGCGGCCGACATGATCACGCTCGCCGGCAGCGGCTTCACGTTGACCGCCGATCTGCCCGTGATCACCGAGTCGCTCACGATCGTCGGGCCGGGGTCGTCGGCCTTCACGCTGGATGCGGCGAACTACGATGCTTTCTCGGCGACCGGGCCGATCGCCCTGACGATCAGCGGAATCACCGTCCTTCACGCGGGAATCACCAGCACCAGTGCTGGCGCGGTCACGTCGGCTTTCGCCGATACGACACTCGACGATATCGTCGTGATCGACTCCTATGTCGGGGTCATCGATCTCTCCGGCACCCTCACGATGACGAACTCGACTATCACGGGCAGCAGCTACACCGGCATCTTCCTCGTCCTCGACAACCCCGGTTCGAGCCTCGACGGTGTGATGGCCAACAGCAATGACAGCGGAATGCTGGCTATCCTCACCGACACGGGCGGTCTGAAACTCACGGATGTCGAAGTGAACGACAATACGTTCACCGGCTTCGAGCTGCATCAGGAGGACCAGTCGACGTTCACGTCGACGGGGCTCACCGCGAGCCGGAACGGCATAGGGTGCGGATGTGAGGGCATCTTCACAACCCTCGAAGACGACGCCACGGCATCCTTCACGACGACGACGGCGTCCGGGAACGGCGACGAGGGCATGGGGGTCTACCTGAACAATCGCAGCGTCGCAACCTTCACGAACACGGTCGCCGACGGGAATGACGATGACGGCATCGAGGCCGAGGCAGACAAGCATGCCGCACTGACCTTCACCAACACGATCGCTAACGACAATGGCGGCGACGGGATGGATGCCGCGGCGTTCACCGGGGCGGAACTCACGATCGCCGGGCTCATGGCGGACGACAGCGCAGATAGCGGGCTCGAGATCACCTCGCGCGGAGCCGGTTCACTCGTGTCGGCGGCGAACGTCGTGTCGACGACCTCCGGTCAGGACGGCGTGGGGTTCGAAGTCATTCTCGGCGGTTCGGCGATGCTCTCCGACTCGACCGTCGCCAACAGCGTTGAGCGCGGCATCGTCATCGACAACGAAGCGCAGGATTCCACCGATTCGGCCATCACGATCTCGGGCACGACCGTGCGGGACAACGGCGACGGCTCGAAGAATGGCGGCGGCATCGCGATCGTGCAGACGCACAACCTGACCGTCAACATCACCGGCAGCACGATCTCAGGCAATCGCGGGGACCAGGGTGGCGGCGTGTACGCCAGGATGGCCGGCGTCGATCCGAGCAACCTCTCGATCGTCAATTCGACGCTCTCCGGCAATACCGGCAGTATCGGCGGCGGTGCCTACCTCCGAAGCAATTCCGGCGCGGAGATCTCGATCCTGAACACCACCATCACCGATAACACGACGAGCGGCGCACTGCCCTCCCAGGCTGCGGTCTACCTCCAGGGGACGGTGAACGACATCCGGAACAGTATTATCGCCGCAAACGCCGCGAGTGACCTCGAGCTCGAGCAGGGCACCGCTGCCTCGATCGCCTACAGCCTCGTGCAGGTGGCCGGAGCTGAGGCGGCGACTGCCCTTTCCGGCGGCACCGGCAACCTTGTCGGAGTGGACCCGAAGCTCGAACCTCTCGCCGACAACGGCGGGATAACCCTCACCCACCTGCCTCGGAGCGGCAGTCCGGCTGTCGAGGCGGGCGACCCGGCCTTTACCGGGCTCTCTGACGACCAGCGCGGTGAGACTCGCGTCGTCGACCGGCTCGACATGGGAGCCGTAGAGTTGCAGCCCGCGCTTGCCGTGACGGGAGCGGCCGCGGGGCCGCAGATCATCGGGGGCACCCTGGCGATCATCCTCGGCATCCTGCTCGTCGTCGCGAGGAAGAAGCGCATCGCGTCGCTAGGCTGAGTGGCGTGTCGAACGCCGCCCCGGACATCCGCATCGGGCCGAACGACGCGCTGCGCTTCCTGCTCGAGCTCTTCGCCTTCTTCTCGCTCGGATACTGGGGCTATCTCGCCTGGCCGTTCCCATGGCCGGGGGTGCTCTTCATGATCGGAACCCCCCTCTTCGCGATCATCGTGTGGGGACTGTTCCGGTCGCCCAGGGCGAAGGTGCCGCTCGACCCCGTAGGGCGTGCGCTCGTCGAGATCGCGATCTTCGGCTCCGTGGCGATCGCCTGGGCCATGCTGGGGCAACCCATCGTCGCGGTCGCGTTCGCCGTCGTCGCCCTTGTGAGTGGCATCATCAACCTGCGTTCGGAACTGGCACGGGAGGGGGACGCATGACGACGCTCTTCCACGCCGCTCGCAAGCTCGACGCCGACGGCCAGGTCGACGACTTCTGGATGCTCGTCGACGGGGACACGATCACCGAGACCGGGAGCGGACGGCCGCCGGAGACGCCGGATGCGGTGGACCGCGTCGACGTCGGCGGCGACTGGCTGGTCCCCGGGTTCATCGACCTGCACTGCCACGGTGGAGGCGGTCACTCCTACGACGACGATGCCGGCGAGATCGTCGCCGCCATCGCCACCCACCGGGCCCGCGGCACGACGCGCTCGGTCCTGAGCCTCGTCGCCAATCCACTCGCGCAACTGCGGGCCAGCCTTTCGGTCATCGCCGACCTCGCCGAATCCGACCCGACGATCCTCGGTGCCCACCTCGAGGGGCCGTTCCTCGCGGAGGGCAAGCGGGGTGCCCACAACCCCGCCTACCTCAGGGTCCCGCTGCCCTACGAGCTCGAGGAGCTCATCGGGGCAAGCCGGGAGACGCTCCGGCAGCTCACGATCGCCCCGGAGCTCCCCGGCGCCCTCGAGGCGATCGACGTTCTCGTCGAGGCCGGCATCGCCGTCGCGATCGGGCATACCGACGCCGATTTCGACCTCACGCTGGAGGCGTTCGATCGCGGGGCCCGCATCCTCACCCATGCCTTCAATGCCATGAACGGCATCCATCACCGCGCGCCCGGCCCGATCGTCGCCGCATTCGAGGACGAGCGCGTGACGATCGAACTCATCCTCGACGGCGTGCACGTGCATCCGGACGTTGCGGGCATGACCTTCCGCGCCGCGCCCGGCCGCATCGCGCTCGTCACGGATGCCATGGCCGCCGCCGGTTCGAGTGACGGCGACTACCGGCTCGGCACGCTCAATGTGACGGTGCGCGACGGGCTCGCCGTGCTGAGAGGCACCGACACGATCGCGGGTTCGACGCTCACCCAGGATGCAGCGTTGCGCTGCGCGGTCCAGCATGCGGATGTCCACCCTGTCATGGCGATCGGGGCGCTCACGGCGGTGCCGGCGCGTGCGCTCGGGCTCGAGCACCGGCTCGGGTACCTCAAGGCCGGTTACGCGGCGGACGCGGTCGTACTCGACTCCGGCCTGCACGTGCAGCGGGTCTGGGCGAACGGTGCCGTCGTGGCCTGAGCCGCGCGCGGTGGTTTCGATACGCGTGCGCTTCGCGCGCGCTACTCAACCAGCGAGTAACCCTGCTGGTTGAGTAGCCGCGCAGCGGCGTATCGAAACCACGGGTCAGTACTTCTCCCAGTCGAGCCGGCTGTCCCAGGCGGTGCGGTAGTAGTCGGCGTTCGCGAGCCGTGAGGCCGCAGCCTCGTCGACGATGACCGTCACGCGCGGGTGCAGTTGGATGACCGAAGCCGGAAGGCTCGAGGTCAGCGGCCCCTCGACCGCGCCCGCCACGGCATCCGCCTTGTGTTCGCCGAACGCGAGAAGCACGAGGCGCCTGGCCCGCAGTATCGTCCCGAGCCCCTGGGTAATGCAGTGGGTCGGCACCTCGTCGAGCGAGGGGAAGAATCGCGCATTGTCGCGGCGAGTCTGCTCGGCGAGGGTCTTGACACGAGTGAGCGACGCGAACGACGAGCCGGGCTCGTTGAAGGCGACATGACCGGTACTGCCGATCCCGAGCACCTGGAGGTCTATGCCCCCCGCGGAATCTATCGCCCGTTCGTAGTCATCTCCCGCTGTCTCGAGAGGGCCGCTGTCCGCCGGAACGTGGACGAGCCCCGGCGTGAGACCGAGGGGTTCGACGACCTCGCGGTCGATGACCGCCCGGTACGACTCCGGATGCCCCGGCTCGAGCCCGACGTACTCATCGAGCGCAAAGGCGCGCACGCGGGAGAGGTCGAGTGCACGGCGGCCCAGCGATGCCCACGTGGTGAGCGGGGTCGAGCCCGTCGCGAGGCCGAGCACGGCATCCGGTTTCTCGCGCAGGACACGCACGATAGCATCCGCCGCGATCTCCCCAGCTGCCGCACCGTCGGGGACGATGACTACCTCGGCCATCAGGCGACCCGCGCTGTGCCGTCCGCCGAAGCGGTTGAGCCGGAGGCCGCGCCGACGAAAGCAGCGCCCATGGCCGCGGACGGGAATCCGGTCGGAACCAGGCGCACCCGATCGGCCAGTTCGAGGGAGGCGAGGAACGGCGACTCCTCGGCCCGGCGTGCCAGCACCGACTTCACGCCGTCGAGCAGCGGGGCACCGAGTGAGGCGATTCCGCCTCCGATCACGACAACGTCCACGTCTACAGTCAACACGAGAACGCGCACGGCGGATGCCACGCTCTCCAACAGCCGCGACCGCACCTCGCGCGCGAGCGTCTCGCCGCCGTCCGCGGCTTCGAAGAGAGCCTGGGCGGGTTGCGGATGCTCCGAGGGCCACTGACGCGAGATCGCGGACCCCGAGGCCATGAGCTCGAGGCACCCCCGCTGTCCGCAGGGGCAGAGCGGCCCCGCCGGGTCGACCGGGATGTGACCGATCTCGCCGGCCGTTCCGCGTGAACCGCGCCACAGTCGGCCGGCGACGACGATCCCGGCGGCGAGACCGGTTCCGAGATTGAGGTAGGCCATCGAATGCTCGAGTTCGGCGGGCCAGCCGCCTTCGCCGCCCGGAGTCCAGCCCTCGTCCTCGAGAAGGTGGTACGCCCCGAGAGCGGCCGCGTTGACGTCGTTCTCGATGTGCACAGGGCGGCCGAAACGCGCCGTCAGTTCCGCGCCGAGGTCGAGGCCGTGCACGCCGAGGTTGACGGCGTGGGCGACGCGGCCGGCCGTCACCTCGACGCGTCCTGGCACCCCGATTCCGATCGATGCCGCCGCGGCAACGGTCATGCCGACGAGCTCGGCCACCTGGGTGACCGCGTCGACCGCTGTCTGCACCACGGCATCCGGACCGTAGCCGGTCGTCAGCCTCAACTGCTGCAGCATGGCCCCCCTGTGGTCGATGACCACGGCATCCGTCTTGGTGCCGCCGATGTCCACGCCGATGTGCAATTCTGACCCTTCCGCAGTCATCCCTTGACCGCCCCGCTCACGAGACCCTGCGTCATCCGACCCTGGATGACGAGGAAGAACACGATGACCGGGATCGACATGAGTGTCGAACCGGCCATGATCGCGGCCCAGTTCGTGGTGCCGTTCGCGACCTGGAACGTGCGCAGCCACACCGGGAGGGTCATCATCTCCGGCCGCGACATGACGACGAGGGCAAGAAGGAACTCGTTCCAGGCCTGAATGAACCCGAAGACGCCCGTCGCCACGAGGCCCGGCGCCAGGAGCGGGAACGTGATCTTCCAGAACGCACCGGTGCGTGAGAGGCCGTCGATCATCGCGGCCTCCTCGAGGTCGACGGGCACCCCGTTGACGAAGCCGCGCAGGGTCCAGATCGTGAACGGCAGTACCGTCGCGACGTAGACGAGCGTGAGGCCCGCGATCGTGTTGAGCAGCGACCAGTCGTCGAGCACCCGGTAGACCGAGACGATCATCGCCTCGCCGGGGATCATCTGCACGATGAGGATCGTGACGATGAACGACTTGCGGCTGCGGAACCGGAAGCGGGTGACCGCGAGGGAGGCGAGGAACGCGAACACGAGGGCGATGACGACGGTCGCGATCGTCACGATGAGCGAGTTGCCGAGTGCGGGCAGGAACTGGGCGCGATCGGTCGACAGCAGCACGGTCTCGTAGTTGCGCAGGGTGAACGTCTGCGGCCAGAAGTTCACGTCCGAGCCGATGATCTCGTTGTTCGGCTGGAACGAGGTCTGCATCATCCAGTAGACCGGGAAGGCCGCACAGGCGAAGACGACGACGGAGATCGCGCTCAGAAGAATCGACACGAGCCGCTTTCGGAGCCTCGGCCTGCGCCGCGCCGTTGGAGCGCTCGCCGCGGAAGTCCGCGCATCCGATCGAGGCGTGACGGCGGCGCTCACAGCTGCTCCTCCCTGAGGCTCTGCCTCACGTAGTAAAGGGAGATCGCCATCATGAAGAACACCGTGATGACGGCGATCGCGCCGCCCATGCCGTACTCACCCGAGCCCAGCGCGACCTGGTAGATGTAGACGCCGAGCGTCGAGGTCTGCTCCCGGATGCCGCCGATGCCCTGCAGGGCGTAGATCTGCGTGAACACCCGCAGGTCCCAGATGACCTGCAGGATCGTGACGACGAGGAAGATCGACTTGAGGTACGGAAAGATGATGAGCCGGAACTGCTGGGTTGCGCTCGCGCCGTCGAGCTGGGCGGCCTCGAGCACCTCATCCGGAATCTGGGTCAGCCCCGCGTAGACCGTGAACGCCACAAACGGGATGGCGCCCCAGACGATAATGAGTGTCGCGACGAAGAAGAAGCTCACCGGGTTGATGAGCCACGAGTGGGCGTGGAAGTCGAGCCCGAAGAAGTTGGTGAGCGCGTAGTTCACGACGCCGTATGAGGTGTCGAACATCCAGCCCCACACGATCGTCGCGGTGAGCGCCGGCATCGCCCAGGCGAGCAGGAGACCCACCGACATGAGCACGCGGAAGAACTTGTTCAGACGGGTCATGAGCAGGGCGATGAGTGTTCCGCCGACCATCGTCGCGACGACGTTGACGATGCAGAACAGGATGCTGCGGGCCATGACGTTCCAGAACGCCGGGTCGGTGAGCACTTTGGTGTAGTTGTCGAAGCCGATGAACGGGGCCGGTGCGCCGAACACCTGCGCGCGGCCGAACTCCTGGAAGGAGATGACGAAGAGCTGGATGAGCGGCCAGCCGACGATGATGAGCAGCACGACCGTCGCAGGGACGAGCAGCATGTAGGGCGTGAAGCCGGCCCGGCGCTTCGCCGTGGATGTGCGCGGCTTCGGCGTCGGCGAGGGCACAGGGGGCGCCATGGGGGGCGCGGCAGTCGATGGCGACATAGTCGATCCTCCCGCTTAAGATAGGGCGTGTGCCCCGGCCTTTCCTAGGGCGATGGGCATGTGAGTGAAGGATGCTCGGCGCGACATGCACGGCCGCGCCGAGCATCCCCTGTGCTTGCTGCCACGCCGCCGCTTCTGCGGCGTGCGACGGCACTCCTGGTTGAGTAGGGGCGGAGCCCTCCCCCGCTGGTTGAGTAGGGGCGGAGCCCTCCCCCGCTGGTTGAGTAGGGGCGGAGCCCCGTATCGAAACCGAATTGGTGGTTTCGATACGCCGCCTTCGGCGGCTACTCAACCAGCGAGTTGAGCGTCAGCCGTTCAGGATGCCGTTGATCTTCTCGTCGAGCGCCTTGGCGAGCGCGGTGACGTCCCCGCCCTGGGCGACCTGAACGAAGAAGTCGGTCAGCGCACCGGATGCCTCGACGTCAGCCCACTTGGGCGAAGCCGGGGTGAGGCGGGCGTTGCCGGCGGCCGATGAGATCGCCTTGGCGACCTCATCCGTTCCGAGGGTTCCCGCAAGCGAGACCTTCGCCGGAACGAGCCCGTTCTGCCCGTAGATCGTCTGGAACTCGTCGCTCAGGATGATCTCGAGCGCCTTGAGGGCCAGTCCGGGGTGAGCCGACTTCGCCGCGACGGCGATGTTCGATCCGCCGGCGAAGACCTGCGCGGCCCCTCCGTTCGCGCCCGGAAGCGCGTAGACGCCGAGGTTCGCTTCCTCGTCAGGGCATCCTGGCGTCTCGGCATCCGCCGGCGCGAGGATCGACCACTTGACCCAGCTCGGGGCGGAGAGCTGGAGGCTCGTCCCCTCGCAGTACCCGACCTGCGGGTTGGTCTCGTTGCCGTCCTTCGGCGCGGTCGAGGCCTTCGTCATGAGCTCCTGGACCTGCTCGAG
>DAITPJ010000022.1:0-26150 GCA_036833635.1 Terrimesophilobacter sp. | reverse complement strand
ACGATCTTGCGCAGGTAGACGACGGGCAGCGGGCACTCCTCGACCAGCCGCAGCATCGAGCTCGGCGAGCGCGACACGACCACGACGGGCCACGTCTTCGACAGCTCTACGAGTGGCTCGTACCACTGCCGCAGCTGGTACAGATTGACCTTCGGGTCGGCGAAGTACAGCACGATCTGGAAGCTCTTCGGCGCCGGCAGGGGCCGCGATGCGAGAACGCGGGCGAGCGCTCGACGATTGTTGCGACTCCGGATGAGGTTGCGGATGATCCGCTGGGCCGCTCGTACATCGCTCAGAACACTCACCTGCCGATTAAAGCAGTGCCGCGCGCGGTTGCCGACTTCCCTGCCCGTCCGTTACCCAGCCGAGACTGCGGACATCCGGCGCTGCTAGGCTCGCCTCGACCGCCACTGGCCCTCCATGATCACCCGGAAAGAGTGCGACCGCCCGGTGCCCAGTTTCACCTTCGCCAGAGGGAACGCGACGAGGCTTCTCTCCCTGCCGCTCTACGCGCTCGGCCGGCTCGCCAGCGCGTTCGTGCGCCGAGACGATGACCACTGGGTCTTCGCGAGCGGGTCGGGGCTCGGTGAAGGGGCGCTTGCGTTGTATCGGTTCGCGCGTGACGCCGACCCTTCGCTCAAGCTCGCCTGGCTCGCCCGCGACCGCGACGAACTCGCAAGGGCGCGCGCACTGGGGATGATCGCGGTGCTGCGATCGAGCTGGCGCGGCTTCCGCACGACGCTGCGGGCACGCGTCATCGTCGTCACCCATGGCCTCGGCGACGCGAACCGCTTCGGCACCCACGGCGCATTCCTCGTGCAGCTCTGGCACGGCATCCCGCTCAAGAAGATCCAGCTCGACTCCCCCGTCACGTTCCGCGGCGGCCCTGCCCGGATGCTGCGCGCCCTCTACCGCAGGAACATCTCGGCCATCGGGCTCGTCCCCGCCGCGTCCGAGGTCTCGGCCGCGCGACTGCGCAGCGCCTTCGGTCTCCCGGCCGACCGCGTCGTCGTCACAGGTGACCCTCGCGACGACATCGTGCTCACCCCGTCCGGGGACGCGCGCACCCTCCTCGCCCAGGTCGTCGGCGACTACGGGCGCGACCGCACGATCCTCTTCGCCCCCACCTGGCGCGACGGCGACCCGGACCCGGCGATCCCGACCGCGGCAGAGTGGCAGCGCATCGCCGCGTTCCTCGAGCAGGGCGAAAGCGTGCTCGTGCTGCGCCCGCACCCGCACAGCGTGGGCGACTACGCGGCCGGCCCCGCGGTCTCTGCCCGCATCCGGATGCTGTCCGCGAGCGCGCAGAACGACCTCAATCCCGTGCTCCCCGCCGTCGACGTGCTCGTGACCGACTACTCCTCTGTCGCCTTCGACTTCGCGCTGCTCGGCCGGCCGATCGCCTTCCTCGCGCCGGACGCGCATGAGTACACCGCCACCCGTGGGCTGTACGAGCCGTACCGGGAGTTCACCGGCGGCAGCGATGTGACGACATGGGACGAGGTGCTCGCGCTGCTCGGCGACCCGACGGCCCTCGCCCGGCTCGGCGCCCACGCCGTTGACCTCGCCGCAACCCACCACGAGTACCGCGATGGTCGCAACACTGCGAGAGTGTATGAAGAACTCCTCACCCGGCTGGGAGGGCAGGAATGACCGCGACAGCATCGTCGCCGGCACCGGCGCCGCGCACGCTCGAACTCGAGACGATCGCGCTTGTGGCCGGGCCTGCGCTCGAACTTCGCGGGTCGGGTGACGTTCCCGAGACGCTCGAGCTCGCCGGCGCGCGACTTCGGATGCCGGGGACGGTCTCAGCGGACGGTTCCGGCTGGCGCGCGGCCGTGCCGCTCACCGCGAGCCGCTGGGGCGGGCCGGAACTGGCCCCGCCATCCGGAAGTTACCCGCTCGTCGTCGACGGCGCGCGGGTCAGCGCCATCGCGGCGGCCGTGCCAGGGGCGCAGCTCGTGCAGGGGCTCTTCCACATCGCCTTCCGGGTCGAGGAGGACGACGTCGTCGTCGTCTTCACCCCGCCGCTCGCCGACGACGAGCGCGGCGGCGAGAACCAGGCGAGATTCGAGGCCGAGTATCGAACTGTCAGACCCCAGCCGCTCGAGGCCGTCTTCTTCGAGAGCTTCTATGGGCGGAACGCCTCATGCAATCCGCTCGCGCTCGACCGCGCGATCGCCGCGGCGCGGCCCGACCTCGCCCGGTATTGGGGAGTGGCGGATGCCTCTGTCGCGGTGCCGGACGGCTCGATCCCACTGATCGAAGGCAGCGCCGAGTGGTGGCGGGTCCGCGCGGGAGCTCGGCTCATCGTCGTCAACGACTGGCTGCGCAACCGCTACCGCGCCCGCCCGCACCAGAAGGTCCTGCAGACCTGGCACGGCACGATGCTCAAGAAGCTCGCCCTCTCCCGCAAGCGGCCCGGCCTGCGCACGGCCCTCGCGACGCTGCGGGAACGCTCCCGCTGGGACATCCTGCTCGCTCAGAACGACTATGCGAAACGGATCTTCCGACGGGCCTACGCCTACCTCGGCCCGATCTGGGAGGAGGGCTACCCGCGCGACGACGTGCTCGTGACGGGCGACGCCGCCGCGATCAGGACGCGCCTCGGCATCCCGGATGGCGTTCGGGTGCTGCTCTACGCACCGACCTGGCGCGACGACCGGCCCGACCACGTCGATCACCTCGATGCGTCGCACTTCATGGAGCAGCTCGGCCCTGGCTACGTCATGCTCATCCGTGGCCACTCGCGCACGCTGCAGCCCGGCGAGGACGTGCGGGCGGGCGGCGTCATCGACGTCACGAGCTACCCGGATGTCTCCGACCTCTTCCTCGCCGCGGACGCCCTCGTGACCGACTACTCGAGCGTCATGTTCGACTTCAGCGTCACCGGCAAGCCGATCTACTTCTTCACGCCCGACCTCGACCGCTACCGCGAAGTGCTGCGCGGCTTCTACTTCGACCTGCTGCCGGTCGCGCCCGGCCCTGTCGTGCAGGAGGCGAGCGAACTGCTCGAGCTCGTGCGGCATCCGGATGCCGTGCAGGCCGAGTACGCGGCGAGGTATGCGGCTTGGCGCGAGAGCTTCAACCCTCGCGACGACGGGCACGCGGCCGAACGGGTCGTGGCACGGCTCATCCGGGAAGGTGTGATCTGAGGACGCGGTCGGATGTTTCGATACGCGCTGCGCGCTACTCAACCAGCGAGTACTCAGATGGTTGAGTAGCGCCCTCAGCGAGTACCCCGTTGGTTGAGTAGCCGCCGCAGGCGGCGTATCGAAACCAGCAGTCACCGCAAGCTGGTTTCGATACGCTCGCTGCGCGAGCTACTCAACCAACGGAACTCCTAGATCTCCGTGCGCGACGTGTCGTTGATACCGTGCGCGCCGCGGACGAGCCCGACGATGAAGCCGGCCCCCCAGCTCACGTGCATCGTCGGCAGCACGATGAGAAAGAGCCAGCGCTCCCGCCACGGCGTGACGGCATCCTGCGTCAGCGAAACCCAGAGCACGAGAAGCAGGTACAGGATCGGCGCGAGATACACGGCGCTTGCGACGAGGCCGAGCCTCCCGTGCAGCACTCCCGTCAGCTGCAGCACGCCGATGACCACGCTCGCGACGAGCGAGAGTACGAGCAACGGGGGCGCGAAGAATCGCCACGGGTTGCGGCCCCCGATCCGGCGCACCAATTCCGCCCGCCACACACCGGTCGCGAAGAACTGCCGGGCGAGCTTGGCCCAGTTCTCCCGCGGCCAGTAGGTGGTCGTGAGCGCGGGATCGAACCAGACGATGCCGCCGGCATCGCGGATGCGCAGGTTGAGTTCCCAGTCCTCGCCGCGGCGGATCGTCTCGTCGAAGAGGCCCGCGCCCTCGAGCGCCTCCCGCCGGAAGACCCCGAGGTACGCCGACTCGGCCGCGCCTTCCTTCGCACCGCCGTGGTAACGCGCGCCACCGAGCCCGAACGGGCTGTTGTAGGCGCGCGCGACCGCCGACTGGAACGCCGTCTTGCCGCGCGCGAGCATGACGCCGCCGACGTTCGCCGCGCCTGTGCGCTGCAGGGTCGCGACAGCCGCCGCTGTATAGCCGGGTTCGAGCTCGGAGTGCGCGTCCACCCGCACCACGATCGGGTGGGTGGACGCCCGGATCGCGAGGTTCAAGCCGACCGGGATGTCGGCATCCGGGTTCTCCACTGTACGGATGCGCGGGTCGGTTTTCGCGAGCGCCGTCACGACCCCGGTCGTCCCGTCGTTCGAGGGGCCGAGAGCGAGAACCAGTTCTTTCTCGCCCGGGTAGTCCTGGCCGAGCACCGATCGGATGGCCGTTTCGATGTAACCGGCCTCGTTGAGTACGGGCATGACGTAGGAGACCGCGGGGAACGGATCCGCCTCGTCTGCCATGCGTCAACTATGGCAGACGAGGCGAATGGGGCTGGTTTCGATACGCCGTCTACGACACCGACGCCCGAGACGGGCGCCGGCGCTGGCGTCGCGGCGAAGGCCAGAAATGGCCGTCGCTCTATGCTCCAGCGCGCTCAACCGACGGCACTGCCGTCACTTGAGCTCGCCGAGCGTCACCTTCACGGTCGTCGGGTTGCCGTCACGCACGTAGGTCACGGTCGCCTCCGAGTTCGCCGCAGCGGCGCGGACCTGCGCAGTGAGGTCGTTGCTCCCGGTGATCGGCAGGCCGTTGAAGCCCGTGATGAGGTCGCCCTTCCGGATGCCGGCCTTCTGGGCCGCGCCGCCATCCGAGACCGACTGCACGCTCGCGCCGAGGATCGACTTGGTCTTGATCGCGCTGTCGGCCGTGACGTCCATGATCGTCGCCCCGAGCAGGCCGTGCGTCGCCGCGCCGTCATTGATGAGGTCGAACGCGACGCGCTTGACAAGGTTCGATGGGATCGCGAAGCCGACGCCGATGCTGCCGGACTGCGAACCCACGCTCGACCCTGTACCGGCGATCGCGACGTTGACGCCGATGACCTTGCCGTCCTTGTCGAGGAGCGCGCCGCCCGAATTGCCTGGGTTGATGGCCGCGTCGGTCTGGATGACCGGGAGGTAGATGTTCGCCTGCTGCGCGGCCGACGGCGTCTGCTGCTCGTCGTCACCGCCCTGGCCCGGGAACTCCCAGAAGTTGAACGGGCCGCTGCCACCGTTGCCGTCGGGCGCCTGGTCCGGGTTATCGTTCGGCGCGGCGGACGAGGCCACCGTGATGCTGCGGTTGAGCGCGCTCACGATGCCGTTGGTGACGGTGTTGGAGAGGCCGAGGGGTGCGCCGATCGCGACGGTCAGGTCGCCGACGTTGAGCGTGCTCGAGTCCGCGAACTGGAGGGGCTGGAACGTCCCATCGACCTTGATGACGGCGAGGTCCGTGATCGGGTCCGTGCCCACGAGCTTCCCGGTGAGGAGCCGACCGTCGTAGGTCTCGACCCGGATGGCTGGATGGGCAGACTCGCCATCGAGTGTCACGACGTGCGTGTTCGTCACGATGTAACCGTCCTCGGTGAGGATGATGCCGGAACCCGTTCCTGCGGCGTTGCCGCCCTGCACCGAGACCGTCACGACCGACGGACCGGCGGATGCTGCGATCGCCGTGATCGTCGTGGCGTCGGCGGCGTCGTTGACGGTGATCGTCGCCGGTGATGGCGCCGCGGCAGAGGGGTGGGACGCAAGGTTCGAGGTGATCGCCCAGGTCGCGATGCCGGCGCCGGACACGCCTCCGACGAGGGCGCCGACCGCGAGGGCGGCGACGAGGCCGACGGAGCCCGACTTCTTCGCAACCCCCTGTGGCGCGGATGCGGCGGGTTCCCACTTCTCATCGAGGGTCGGCCGGTACGCGTCGTGCGCGACCGTCGGAGTCGCGTCATCCGGAATGGGAGTGGTCGAGTCGGTCGGGTGGGAAGTCTCAGGGGTGTCAGTCATCGGGTGCTCCTTCCAAGCATGGGTCAGCATCCAACTGCAGCCTGAACATTCTATTTGTTCGCGCTGTGAGCACGCCGACCTGCTCGGGCGGGCGATGAGGCGCCGGAGTTCGGCCCTGTCAGCAGCCGGGACCGTGCGGGTCGACCGTGCACTCGTCCTCGACGAGAACGGTCTTCGCGCCGGCCGCTGCCTCGGCGACGAGCCGGTTCGCGGGCACCCAGATGAGGCCGGACACCGGGATCCACTCGGTCGCATCCGCGTAGCGGTATTCGGGGGCGTAACCGATCGTGAGGTCGATGAAGTAGGTGCCTGGGGCGCGATAGACGTGACTCGTGGGTGTCGCGTCGAACTCGAGGAGGCCGAGAGCCTTCCAGGTAGCGCCGGGGGTCGCGGTCGTGCGGCCGGCGCCGTCGCCGTAGGCCCAGCGGTAGCGCACGGGTGTGAAGCGCACGGATGCAGGCCGGTCGAGCAGCGTCCCCGACTTCACGTGCTGCGTCGCGTGCGCGAAGAAGTTCGTGTCGAGGCCGACGACCATCCAGCCGTTCGGCTGCATGTGATCGGTGCCGGGGTCCGGGCGGAATCGCGCGAGGTCGGAGAGCGTGACCGGCATCGTGACCGTGTAGCCAGGGCGGTCGATCGTGAACGGCGGCTGGATCGCGGGCGGGCCGGCGGGGCCGCTGCCTGAGTCGCCGTCACTGCTGCCCGGGATGTCGACCTCGCCAATAAGCGTGACGCCGTCAGGGTCAAGCTCTGCGTCAATAATCGGAGTTGGACAGTGGCCCGTCGCGATATCAATCGACGAGCAGCCGTTGCCCGACGCTATCGCGGAGGTCGAAGCGGCACCCGCAACAAACAGGCCGACGAGCAAACTAATTAGCAGATGCCTGCGCCGGACCATGGCGTCACCTCCGCAACGAGGAGTGGGAGTGGTAACGACGAACCGCTCTCAAGCCGCAATTCCAATGGAATCCGATTTTGAGCCGGCAAAGTAATCGT
Source organism: Terrimesophilobacter sp. (assembly GCA_036833635.1). Lineage (GTDB taxonomy): Bacteria > Actinomycetota > Actinomycetes > Actinomycetales > Microbacteriaceae > Terrimesophilobacter. The sequence continues at coordinate 19,240 of DAITPJ010000022.1, read as the reverse complement.
GTCGTCGGCTTCGAGGAAGGTCACGTTTGATAAGTCCCAGCAGACATACATGAGCACTTCTTCATGCCCTGCTCCCTCGGACGATCGCATCTGGAATTGCGCGTTGTCGAAAGTCGCGTCACCTAGCTGGTGCTGCCCCCTTTCAGCGAACATTTCGAATGCGTCGATTTCGTTCTCCAGCCATTCCAAAGTGACTACCGAAGCCATCCGGTTTGGATCTGTTCCGCCATCCTGAGCCACGACGTTATATACTTCGAGGTACTTCGCGTACGCCTCCGTCGCCGCCGCGAGCGCCTCCTCGTCCGAGGCGAAGACCGGCGTGACATCCGGATCCGGCTCCGGCGTGACGACGGGCTCGCCGGGCACGCAGCCGGCCAGAAGCAGAACGGCCAGTACAGCAGCTGCCGACCGCAGCATCCGGAACCCCATGGACGACGAGACTAGGGGACGTGCAGGACCCCGTGCCGAAGTTATCCACAAGTCGCGCTAGCGTGGCAGCATGACGGTGCACGGTGCCTGGCAGCGGGCTGCGCGCGGGGCGATGCTCCTCGGCGACGACGGCGAGCTGCGGCCGACGATCTTCGCGGAGATGTCCGCGCTTGCGGTGTCGACGGGCGCGATCAACCTCGGGCAGGGCTTCCCCGACGAGGACGGTCCTGCCGAAGTGCTCGAGGCGGCGCGCCAGGCGATCAGCGACGGCGTCAACCAATACCCCCCGGGGCTCGGGATGCCCGTGCTGCGGGAGGCGATCGCCCGCCACCAGGCGCGCTTCTACGGTATGCCGATTGACCCCGACCGCGAGGTGCTCGTGACGGCAGGGGCGACCGAAGCGCTCGCAGCGACGATCCTCGCGCTCACGGACGCCGGCGACGAGCTCGTCACGCTCGAGCCCTTCTACGACTCCTACGTCGCGATCGCTGCGCTCGCGAACGTCCGCCACGTCACGGTGCCGCTGCGCGGCGACGACTTCCAGCCAGACCACGACGAGCTCAGGGCGGCCGTGACCGACCGCACCCGCATCATCCTCATCAACGATCCGCACAACCCGACCGGCACGATCCTCGCGCGTGAGACACTCGAGCTCATCGTCGAGCTCGCGCACGAGCACGACGCGATCATCGTGACCGACGAGGTCTACGAGCACTTGGTGTTCGGCGAGCGCCACGTGCCGATCGCGAGCCTGCCGGGCGCCCGCGAGCGCACCGTGAGCATTTCGAGCGGCGGCAAGACCTTCAGCATGACCGGCTGGAAGATCGGTTGGATCACCGCTCCGAGCGAGCTCATCGAGGCCATCCTCGCGGTCAAGCAGTACCTCACCTTCGTCAACGGGGCGCCGTTCCAGCCGGCGATCGCCGTGGGCCTCGACCTGCCCGACTCCTACTTCGCTGGCGCCGCGGCGACTCTCGAGGCCAAGTGCGGCCTGCTCTCGGATGGCCTCCTCAAGGCCGGCTTCACCGTCTCGCGTCCGCGCGGCGGATACTTCGTGATCGCGGATGCCGCCCCGCTCGGCTTCGAAGACGCCGACGAGGCCTGCCGTCGGCTTCCCGAACTCGCGGGGGTCGTCGGGATCCCGGTCACGGCGTTCGTGCGCCCGGAAAACCGCTCCGAGTACGGCTCGCTCATCCGGTTCGCATTCTGCAAGAAGACCGAGGTGCTCGAGAGGGCATCCGCCCAGCTGGCCGACCTCAGGCGTTAGAGGCGAGCGGCAGCGTCATCCTGAAGCAGGTGCCGGCTCCCTCGTCACTCGTGACGCCGAGCTCACCGCCATGGGCCGTCACGATCGCCTTCGTGATGACGAGCCCGAGTCCGACGCCCGGCACAGCGTTCCTGGTCGCCGTCGAGGCCCTGAAGAAACGCGAGAAGAGCTTGTCGAGTTCGGCGGCAGGAATGCCCATGCCCGTGTCCTGGAACGAGACCGTCGCCTCCGAAGGGCTGGCCGCTACCGTCACGGTCACGGTGCCGCCCCGCGGAGTGAACTTGAGCGCGTTCGAGATCAGGTTGTCGCACGCCTGGCCGAGGCGCACGGCATCGCCGCGGATGATTGCGCTCTCCGGCACGCTCGCCTCCAGCGCGATCCCGGCGGCGGCGGCCGCAGGGCGCGCGGATTCCACCGAGGCCGACACGATCGCACTGAGGTTCTGATCGCTCTGGTCGACGTGGAACATCCCCGAGTCGACCTGCGCGGTGAAGAGCAGATCGCCGACGAGTCCCAGCAGTCGGTTCGCGTTGCGCTCGGCGACGGAGAGGTAGTGCAGCTGGTTCGCGGTGAGCTCGGTCCCCTCCTCGTCGCGCAGCAGCTCGAGGTAGCCGAGGATCGAGCTCAGCGGCGTTCTCAGCTCATGCGAGATAAGGCCGACGAACTCGTCCTTGAGCCGCGAAAGCTCCTTCGCCTTCGTCACGTCGCTCCCGATGAACAGGTAGCCCGTGATTTCGCCGGCCTCATCCAGCCGTGGGGTGACGGCGAGGTCGACGGGAATGAGCCGGCCATCGGATGCGACGTAGGTCCACTCCCGAACTTCGGCGGTGCCCTGGCGGGCCGATTCGACGAGGGCGGAGAAGCCCGGGTTCAGCACTGTCTCGCCTGCCGGGAAGTTCAGTTCCCGCGCGTGATCCGCGAGCTCCTCGGGGAGGTGGAACTCGTCGATGCTGCGGGACCCTTCCGTCTCGTCTTCCGTGAACCCGAGCATCTTGGTCGCACCCGGGCCCCACGCGTCGATGAGCCCGGTGCGGTCGGTGCCGATGACCGACTGCTCGGTCACGGCGGCCCAGACGCCGCGGAAAATGCGCTCGAGAGCGTGAAGTTCGGCCTCTCGCTCCGCGAGCTGCTCGCCGTGATCGACGGCATCCTGCAGCAGGCGCGCGCGTTCCTCGGCCCGACGGGCGGCGCTCTCCGCGCGCAATCGCCACTGCCGGGCGAGCTGGTTGACGACAGCAGCCGCCACGACGAACACGAGCGGTGTCACGAGACTGCGAACGACGAACTGCGGTTCGGCGAGCAGCCGCCCGTCGAATGCGAGGGGAAGGAGGAGCGTGACGAAGGCGCCGAGACCAGCGAAGAGCACGAATCGCCTCCCGGGCTCGGCGGCGAGCCAGAGGATCGGCAGGATGACGAGCGCGGCGAACGCCGAGCTGTTAGTCCCCGTGCCCGCACGGAGAAAACCGATGGCGAAGAAGTCGATCAACGGCACGAGCAGCGCCCATCCGGACAGCATGGAGCGCCAACTGAAGTACACCGCGAGCACGCTGGCCACGAGGGCGAGCACCATACCCACCGTGACCGCTACGTCGTTGCTGACGAAGCGTGCGGGTGCCAGGAGCACAGCGAACAGGGCCAGGAGGAAGAAGCCCGCGACGGGAAGCTGCTTGACGGCGGGCGTCGGGGTCGCTGTCGTCAGGTGAGCGAGGACACGCTGGAGTCTCACGCTTACGCTCCGCCCGATCGGAGCACCACAGCGATCAGGCCGCCCACCCTGGCACGAGGTTCTCCAGCACGCCGCGGACATCCGCTCGTGAGACCGGCTTGATGAGCTGTGCGACCAGGGGTGGATGGCGCGCCGCCTCGAGAACCGAGGCACTCACCACGACGCAGTCGGGCCAGCCGTCCTGGATCCGCTCCGAGAGCTCCCACCCGTTCATGCCTGGGAGGATGAGGTCGATCAAGGCGAGGTCGGGCGTGCGGGTGAGAAAGCTGTCCAGTGCCGCCTCCGCAGACTCGACCGCCGTGACCTCGCACCCTGCGAGTTCGAAGTAGCGCTGAAGGAGATATCGCTGGTCCTCGCCGTCTTCGACGATGAGCACTTTGACCGAAGGTCGTTCCGCGGTGCCGATCACAGGCTCAGCCGACCTCGGCCGATTCGCGGACGATCTCGAAAGGCTCGCAGTAGAGCCCCTGCCCGAAACGGGACCAGTAGCGGGCGGTAGCGAGGGCGAGATCGGGCTCCAGGAACCGAGGCTTCGGCACTCCTCTCGCGAAGCAGGCCAGCATCGCCAGCTTCTGCTCGGTGAAGTCGTCGATCGTCACGAAGCGGTTGGGCCGAAAGTCGACGGTCGCCGTCGAGCCCTGATAGCACACGACCGAACTGGCCTCGGAGACCGCGACCATCGCCGCGTCGAACGCGGTCCGGTGATCCTGGTGCCGGTCGTGACCGCTGTGCACGTAGACGACGGACGGGCGCACGTCGGCGACCGCTTTCGCTATGACCTCGGAGGCGAGCTCCTGACGCAGTTCGAGCTCCGGCACCTCCTCGATGAGAAGGCGCGCCCCGATGACCTGGGCAGCGGCAGAACCCTCCTCCCAGGCGACCCGGATACCCCCATCGCGCGCGCCGCGGGAGAGCGTGAGAATGGTGACGAGGTCCCCGGCTGCCCGATGCGCTGCGAGAGTGCCTCCCGCGCCGACTTCGACGTCATCCGGATGCGCGCCGATCGCCAGCACGCTGGCCCGCTTCGACGACCCCGACCGCATCGCCCTGTCATCCGTCGCGAGTCGCTCCACGTGCGCCACGAGCTCGGATGACGACACGGGCTTGGTGAGGAACTCGTTCGCCTGGTTGCGCAGCGCCGAGACGGCGTAATCGATCGACGCGTGGGCGGTCATGACGATGACGGGGGTGCCCGGCCGGAGTTCCCGCAGTTGTTCGATGAGGTCGAGCCCGGACATCCCGGGCATCTCGATATCGGTGATGACGACATCCGGGGCGAAGTCGACCACGGCATCCCGAACCTTTGTGGGGTCCGTGAACGTGAGGACGGTGCACCCGAGCTTGTTCTCCAGGATGGTTTGCGTGTACTCGGCCACGTCGTGGTCGTCTTCGACCACGATCACCCGAAATGGCTCAGTCATCGTCTCCCCCAGGATCGAACGTCTGGGTCCAGACTACGCACTCGTCCGATGAACCGGAACTACCATGAAGCGACGGAGTGCGAGCGCGGGATTCACGGCGCGCACCTCGGCGATGCGTGCGGGCGAGATCCAGGCGATGGCGACATCCGTTGCGTCGCCGATCGTGGCGAGCTCGACGCCCATGGGGTCGACGATCATGCTGTTGCCCGCACCGACCGGCGGCGCCTGGTCCGGGGCGGCGAGATAGATCGTGTTCTCGAGCGCGCGCGCCGTGACGAGGGTGCGCCAGTGGTGCTCTTTGAGCGGGCCACGAACCCACTCGCTCGGCAGAAGCACGAGGTCGGCACCGGCGTCGACGATGCGGCGCGTGACCTCGGGGAAGCGGATGTCGTAGCAGGTCTGAAGGCCGACCGTGACGCCGCCGAGCGCGAAGGTCTCCGGTTCCTCGATCGCGCCGGGCACGACCCAGTCGGATTCCTTCTGGCCGAACGCATCGTAGAGATGAACCTTGCGGTACTTCGCCACGAGCGTGCCGGATGCGTCGAACGCGACGATCGTGTTGGAGAACCTTTTCGGGTCTGCCGTGGTCTCGAGCATGCCCGCGACGAGATGGACGCCGAGTTCGGAAGCAAGAGCCGCGAGGGCGGTCGCGAACGGGCCGTCGAGGGGCTCGGCCGCCTCGACCGAGCGAGCGCCCAACTCGGCGACGAAGAACGACGAGTACTCGGGGAAGACGACGAGCTTCGCGCCGCGGTCGACCGCGCGGACCGCAAGTGTGCGGATGTCCGCGAGGTTCTTCGCCGTGTCGTCGCCCGGTGCGAACTGGGCGACGGCGATGGCGATCGAGTCGTCAGGCATGACGTACAGCTTACGAGGCCGACTCGAGCGGCGGGTTTCGATACGCCGGGCTGCGCCCGGCTACTCAACCAGCGAGAATGTTCCACTCAGTAGAATTGGCCCCATGGCAGGGGGCGCGGCAGACAGTGACTCGGTCATCGCGCGCACGGCACGCATCCTCACCGCCTTCGACGAGTCCCACCGGCGCCTCACCCTCACCGAACTCTCCGCACGGGCCGGGCTCGCCGCCTCGACGACCCACCGGATGCTCGCCGAGCTCGCAAGGGCCGGCCTCGTCGACCGCGACGACGACGGCCGCTACGCGATCGGCCGCCGCCTGTGGGAGCTCGGCGAGGCGAGCCCGATCAGTCTCGAACTGCGCGAGACGGCGCTCCCGTGGCTGCTCACGCTCTACGAGGCGACCGCCGAGAACGTGCACTTCGCGATCCTCGACGGGCGGGACGCGCTCTACGTGGCACGGCTCGTGGGGCCCACATCGGTGCCGACGATGAGCAGGATGGGCGGACGGCTCCCGCTCCACACGACGGGTGTCGGCAAGGTGCTGCTCGCCTGGCAGCCCGAGGCGTTCCTCTCCGCCTATTTCGCCCGCAGGCTCGAACGCCCCACCAAGTTCTCGATCACCGCGGAGCCGCGCCTGCGCGCGCAGTTGCGCGAGATTCGCGACCGCGGCTACAGCGTGACCCGCCAGGAGCAGACGCTGGGCAATACCTCCCTCGCTGTTCCGGTCGCCGGGCCGCACGGAACGCCCGTCGCCGCCGTGGGCGTTGTGACGCACACCGCGAAGGCGGATGCCGCGCGCCTCGTCCCCGTGCTCGTACGGGCGGCGGCCGGGCTGGCCGACGACCTGGCCGCCCTCCTCGCGAAAGAAGGCGTCGACCGCTTCCACTGAGTGGAAGGCGATCGTTGAATCCCCCGAGCGATCCTGTCACTCTCGCATCGAAGGAAGGACTCTGCCGTGCCCGCACTCTCCACCCAGGATGAGATCACCGCCGAGATCGCCGCGAGGAAAGCCGCCTACGAGGCTGCGCTGAAAGCCGGGAAACCGGTCAACGATCGTACGACCCTCGACTACCCGCCCTACCGCAGCAGCGTCCTGCGGCATCCGACCAAGGATCTCCATCACGTCGACCCCGAGACGATCGAGCTCGTCTCCCCCGCGTTCGGCCACACCGACGTCGCGGAGGTAGAGGCCGACCTGACCCTCCAGCACACCGGCGAGCCGCTCGGCGAGCGCATCCTGGTGACAGGGCGCGTGCTCGACGGCGAGGGGCGGCCGGTGCGCAACCAGCTCGTCGAAGTGTGGCAGGCGAACTCGGCCGGGCGGTACATCCACAAGCGGGACCAGCATCCAGCTCCCATCGACCCGAACTTCACCGGCACCGGGCGCGCGATCACGGGTGATGACGGCAGCTACCGTTTCGTGACGATCAAGCCGGGCGCCTACCCGTGGAAGAACCACACGAACGCCTGGCGACCTGCCCACATCCACTTCTCGCTCTTCGGCAACGCGTTCACGCAGCGCATCGTGACGCAGATGTACTTCCCAGGCGACCCTCTCTTCCCACTCGACCCGATCTACAACTCGATCGTCGACGAACGTGCCCGCGCCCGACTCGTCGCGGACTACGACCACACACTCACCTCGCCGGAATGGTCGCTCGGCTATCGCTGGGACATCGTGCTCACCGGCCCGCAACGCACGTGGACCGAGCCGGAAGGGGACGAGTCATGAGTGAGAAGCTGCGCCCCACCGCCGGCCAGACCGTCGGCCCGTTCTTCGGATACGCCCTGCCCTACGACGGTGGTGAAGACCTCGTTCCCGCCCACCACCCGGGTGCCGTGCGCCTCACCGGGCACGTCTTCGACGGCGCCGGTCAACCTGTTCCGGATGCGCTCGTCGAACTGTGGCAGCCGGATGGGCAGGGCGAGCTCGTCTCTGCGCGCGGCTCGATCCACCGCGACGGCTATACCTTCACGGGCTTCGGCCGGTCGGCCACGACGCGCGACGGGCGGTACTCGTTCACGACTCTCGAGCCCGGCACGCTCCCCGGCTCCTCCTCCGCGCCGTTCTTCGCCGCCATCGTGTTCGCGCGCGGGCTCACCGACAAGCTGCATACGCGCATCTACCTTCCGGGCTTCGACGAGCTCGCGGCGAAAGACCCGCTCCTCTCCTCGCTCACCGCCGATCGACGGGCTACCCTGATGGCAACCCGCCAGCCGGACGGGTCCCTGCATCACGACTTCCACCTGCAGGGCGACGAGGAGACGGTATTCCTTGACTTCGGATGACCTGACCGCCGATGACCTGCCCGCCTCGGCGGATGTCGGACTGCTCTCGCCGGCCTGGGCCGGGACTCCCGTCGCCGACGCGACCGGGGACCTTGCCTTCCTGCGCGCGATGCTCGACGCCGAGGTCGCGCTGGCCGCGGCCCATTCCGAGCTGGGGGTCGTTCCGGATGCCGCGGCGCAGCTCATCGGCGACGTCGCCGGAAGCGCCCGCTTCGACCCGGTCGCACTCGCCGTACGAGCCCGCGCCGGCGGCAATCCGGTCATACCGCTCGTCGGAGACCTGAAGGCGGCCGTCGCCGAGGCGGACGCCGACGCCGCGCGCTTCGTGCATCTCGGCGCGACGAGCCAGGACGTCCTCGACACCGCCCTCATCCTGGTGGCGCAGCGCGGCATCCGGATCGTCATCGACGATCTCGAGACCGCCGTCTCTGCCCTCGCCGATCTGGCCGACGCGCACCGGGGAACCCCGATGGCGGCGCGGACCCTCACCCAGCACAGCGTCCCTACGACGTTCGGGCTGAAAGCGGCCGGTTGGCTCGTCATGGTCTCGGATGCCGCAGGGCTCCTTTCCGCGGTCGCCGATGCCCTGCCCGCCCAGCTCGGCGGCGCCGCCGGCACGCTCGCGTCGTTCCGCGAGCTCGCACCGGGGCGCGAGCTCGAGCTCGTCGAGCGGTACGCCGCGCGCCTGGGGCTGCAGTCGCCCCCGCTGCCCTGGCACACCGCGCGCACACCGATACTCAGGCTCGCCGACGCCCTCTCCGGGGCCGGCGTCGCCCTCGGCAGGATCGCGGCGAACGTGGCGCTCCTGTCCCGCACCGAGATCGGGGAGCTTCGCGAGGAGACCGGTGGCGGCTCGAGCGCGATGCCGCAGAAGCAGAACCCTGCCCGCAGCGTGCTCATCAACTCGGTCGCGAGGGCGATCCCTGGCCGCGCCGCAGAGCTGCACAGCAGCGCCATCGCGGTCGACGAACGACCGGACGGCGCATGGCACGCCGAATGGCAGGCGCTACGAGACCTCCTTCGCCTCGTGGGCGGCGCCGCGTCGCTCGCCGCGGAGCTCCTCCCCGGCCTGAAGGTCGATGCGGATCGGATGCGCGCCAACCTCGAGCTCACCGGCCCGCTCATCGTGAGCGAGCGGCTCAATCTCGTTCTCGGGCCGATCCTCGGCGCCGACCGCGTGAAGTCCATGGTCACCGCGTCGCTCGACGACCCCTCGACCCTGGCCGACCGCATCCTGGCCGAGCTTCCCGACTGGGGCGACGACCGCATCCGGGACCTGCTCGACCCGCTCGGCTACCTCGGCGCGAGCGATGCGCTCATCGACGCGGCCCTCGCGCATGTCGGAAGGATGCCATGACCGTCCCCGAACTGACCGCGACGAGGTCGGGCGCGGGCGGGCCGGTGCTCGTGCTGGGCCCCTCGCTCGGTACGGCCGCACCGCTGTGGGACGCCGCGACCGAGCTTCTCGCACCGCGATACTCGATCCTGAGCTGGGACCTGCCTGGCCATGGCCTGTCGCGCCCGGCGAGCGAGCGGTTCGCCCTGAGCGACCTCGCCGACGCGGTCGTCCGGCTCGCCGACGAGCAGGGAGCCACGACGTTCCACTTCGCGGGGGTCTCGCTGGGCGGAGCGGTCGGAGTTGAACTTGCACTGCGCCATCCGGATCGTCTCGCATCCCTCACGGCGATCTGCTCCGTGCCGAAGTTCGGGGAGTCGCCGGCGTGGAGGGATCGGGCAGCGCTCGTGCGCGCCCAGTCGACCGCGGCGCTCGTCGTGCCGTCTGCTGGACGATGGTTCGCGCCGGGCTTCATCGAGCGGAGCCCGCGGGTCTCGAGCGCGCTGCTGCACGTGCTGAGCGACGCCGACGATGAGAGCTACGCCCTGTGCTGCGAGGTGCTCGCGGAGTACGACGCCCGGGATCAGCTCGCCCGGATCACGACCCCGTTCCTCGGCATCTCCGGCGAGTTCGACACCGTGGCGACCCCGGATGCCGTCGAGCGGTTCGCGCAGGCCATCCCAGGCGGTCGCGCTGTCGTCGTCCCTGACGCCGGGCACCTCGCTCCCGCGGAGCAGCCCGAGCGCGTCGCCGACTTGCTCGATGACCTCATCAGGAGCACCTCCCGCACGAAGGAGCAGAGTCATGGATGACCGCGAACGGCACGAGCAGGGCATGGCGGTGCGGAGGGCCGTGCTGGGCGACGCCCACGTCGACCGGGCGAACGCCGGGACGACCGAGTTCACGGCCGATTTCCAGGACTTCATCACGCGCTACGCCTGGGGCGACGTGTGGTCACGGCCTGGCCTCGACCGGCGCATCCGCAGTGCGATCACGATCACGGCGCTCATCGCGCACGGTCACTTCGAGGAGCTCGCGATGCACATCCGCGCCGCGATCACGAACGGGTTGAGCCAGGACGAGCTCAAGGAGATCATCCTTCAGTCCGGCATCTACTGCGGGGTGCCTGCTGCGAACTCGGCGTTTCGCATCGCGCAGGAGGTGCTCGCGGAACGGCACCCGCCGGTTGAGTAGGTCGCGCCGCGACCGTATCGAAACCACGACGACATCGCACGGGGTTTCGATACGCGCCCTTCGGGCGCTACTCAACCAGCGAAGCCGGGCAGCGTCAGCGGCTCGTGAGCATCGGCAGCCCGGTGTAGACCTCCGCGAGGTGCGCCATCGCCCGCTCCGACGTTGTGAGCAGCCGCAGCTGGCCGAGCTGCACGTGGTAGTCGTAGTCGACATTCTCAGGGTCGCCGCCCGCAGCCGACTCGTCGAAGCGGTGCAGCATCCGGGTCATCCAGCGCGAGAAGTACTGGATCTGCCAGACGCGCTGGAGCGACCGCGACGAGTACTCGTCGAGCCCCTTCTCGCTTCCGTCGCGGTACCAGTCGGCGAGCGCCTCGTGCAGGTAGGCGGCATCCGCGATCGCGAGATTGAGACCCTTCGCCCCCGTCGGCGGCACGATGTGTGCGGAGTCGCCCGCGAGGAAGAGGCGCCCGTAGCGCATCGGGTCGCTCACGAAGCTGTGCATGGGCGTGATGTTCTTGTCGAAGATCTCGCCGCGGTGCAGCGTCCAGCCGGGGAGCCCCAAGCGGATGTCCAACTCGTCCCAGATGCGCTCATCGGACCAGTTGGCCACATCGTCGTGCGGGTCGACCTGCAGGTAGAGCCGCGAGACCTTCTCCGAGCGCATGCTGTGCATCGCGAACCCGCGCTCGTGGAGCGAGTAGATGAGCTCCTCGGTCGACGGGTGCACGTTGGCGAGGATGCCCAGCCAGCCGAACGGGTAGTCACGCCGGTAGGTCTTCTTGTGCTCGGCGGGGATGCTCGGCCGGCACACGCCGTGGGCGCCATCCGACCCCACGACGAAGTCGGCGTGAAGTTCGTGCTCCAGGCCATCCTGCATGAAGTGGACGGTCGGTTTGTCGGTCAGGATGCCGTCGACGCGAACATCCGAGACGCTGTAGAGCGCCGGCGTTCCAGCTTCGTCGTGCGCCTTCATGAGGTCCTTGATGACCTCCTGCTGCCCGTATACCCACACCGAGCGGCCGATGAGGTCGTGGAAGGAGATGTTGTGGCGTTCGCCGTCGAACTGCAGGTTGATGCCGTGGTGCTCCTGGCCCTCGCGGTCGAGGCGCTCCCCCAGGCCTGCGTCGCGCAGCAACTCGACGGCCCCGTGCTCGAGCACGCCCGCGCGCACGCGCTGGATCGTGTACTCCCGATCGCGAAGTTCGACGACGACGCTGTCGATGCCGGAGCGTCGAAGCAGGTGGGACAGCAGCTGCCCGGCGGGGCCGCCCCCGACGATCGCCACCTGGGTGGTCAGGATTCTCGGATTGGCCACGTCGCCGTCCTCTCACGCGTACACTGCCTCATTGCCGGGTCGTAGCACCAATGATACGCTCGGAATGAGAACACAAGTTCACTTAGCGTACAAATCAACGACGGGGTCCGGATGTCCACAAGCTTCGTATATGACGCCGTGCGCACACCATTCGGTCGCTATGGCAAGGCGCTCAGCGGCATCCGGCCCGACGATCTCGCCGCGCTCGTGCTCGCCCGACTCGCCGAACGGAACCCCTCGCTCGACCCGGCCGCGATCGACGACATCATCCTCGGCGACGCGAACGCCGCGGGCGAGGACAACCGGAACGTCGCGAGGATGGCGGCGCTGCTCGCCGGGTTTCCCACGACTATCCCGGGGGCCACGGTCAACCGGCTGTGCGGCTCGGGAGCGGAGGCCGTCATCCAGGCCAGCAGGGCGATCGAGACGGGCGATGCCCGACTCATGATCGCCGGCGGGGTCGAGTCGATGAGCCGCGCACCATGGGTCCTGCTCAAGCCGCAGAAGGGCTACCCCGCCGGCCACGAGACGATGCACTCCACGACGCTCGGCTGGCGCATGGTCAACCCGCGCATGCCGAAGCAGTGGACGGTCTCCCTCGGGGAGACCGCCGAGATCCTCGCCGACCGTTACGCGATCAGTCGCGACGAGCAGGACGAATTCGCCCTCGCGAGCCATCAGAAGGCTGCTGCCGGATGGGACTCCGGCGCCTACGACAGGGAAGCGGTCATGGTCCCCGGCGTCGACCTCGTGCGCGATGAGGGCATCCGCACCGACACGAGCCTCGAGGTTCTCGCGGGCCTCAAGCCCGCCTTCCGCGAGAAGGGGACCGTGACGGCGGGCAACTCTTCGCCGCTCAACGACGGCGCCGGCGCTCTCGTGATCGGCGGCGAGAACGCGCTCGACTCCGAACCCCTCGCCCGCATCGTCTCGCGCGGCGTCCACGCCGTCGACCCCGACATCTTCGGGATCGCGCCCGTCGAGGCCGCGAACAAGGCCCTGGCCCGCGCAGGCAAGACCTGGGCGGATGTCGACCTCGTCGAACTCAACGAGGCCTTCGCCTCGCAGAGTCTCGCCTGCATCAAGCTCTGGCCCGACCTCGACCCGGCCAAGGTCAACATCCACGGCGGCGCGATCGCGATCGGGCACCCGCTCGGCGCATCGGGAGCGAGGATCGTCGGGCACGTCGCACAGGAACTCGCCCGCCGCGGTGGCGGCGTCGGCGTCGCCGCGATCTGCATCGGCGTCGGCCAGGGTCTCGCCGTCGTCCTCGAGCGGTGAGTGTGGGCCACGACGTGAATGAGGTTCGCCCAGGGTCCGCCGACGTGGATGATAGTGGCATGCCGCACCGCGAAGAAGTGACCCGAGACCCCAGCGGGCAATACGTCCAGTCGCTCGCTCGCGGGCTGAGCGTCATCCGGAGCTTCGACGCAGAGCACCCTGAGATGACGCTGAGCGATCTCTCCCGGCGAACCGGGCTCACGCGCGCCACCAGCCGGCGATTCCTCCTGACGCTCGTCGAACTCGGCTACGTCAAGACGGACGGCCGGCTCTTCTCGCTCACCGCGAGGGTGCTCGAGCTCGGCTTCAGCTACCTCTCCGCACTTTCGCTTCCTGAGATCGCGCAGCCGCACCTCGAACAGCTCGCCGCGAGCATCCACGAGTCGACGTCGGCCTCGGTGCTCGACGGCCCCGACATCGTCTACGTCGCCCGCGTGCCCACCCGGCGCATCATGTCGGTGCGCATCAACATCGGCACGCGATTCCCGGCCTACGCGACATCGATGGGGCGCGTCCTGCTCGCCTCTCTCGAGCCAGACGACCTCGACCGGCAACTCGACGGGATCGACTTCGAGGGGCTCACCTCGCACACCATCCGCACGCGCGAGGCCCTCGTCACCGAACTCGGCCGGGTGCGCACGCAGGGCTGGGCGATGGTCGATCAGGAACTCGAGAACGGGCTCCGTTCGATCGCCGCACCGATCTACCATGGCGACGAGGTCATCGCCGCGATCAACGTCTCGACGACGGCGAACAGCCACACGGTCGAGTCGATCGAGGAGAACCTCCTTCCGCCGCTGCGCCTCGCCTCGGAGCGCATCAGTTCGGATCTCACGGCCTCGCGCCCTTTCTCCAAACCGGCATTCCATGGGCTGAGCGCGACGAGCCATCCTCTCTGAGCCGCCGCACCACCTGTCCCGCTGCCCCTTGCGCCAGGACGCCTGCGCAATATAGTTGGTGTACTGAGCATTTCACCGTGGATCTCGCACGAAAGGGCCCGCCATGGAGCAGATGGACGGCAAGGCGGACACCCCGGAGCTCGAGCAGCTCTACCGGGACTTCGACGCCCACCAACTGGCACCCCTGTGGACTCAGCGCGAGGGCCTCATGCCCGAGTCGCCAGAGCCCGTCGCCAAGGCTCATGTCTGGAAGTGGAGCATCCTCTACGACCTCGCAAAGCGCAGCGGCGACCTGGTGCCGATCGGGCGCGGCGGTGAGCGGCGAGCCATCGGCCTCGCCAACCCCGGGCTCCCGGGGACCGCGTACGCGACGCCGACGCTGTGGGCCGCCATCCAGTACCTTGGGCCGCGCGAGACCGCACCGGAGCACCGCCACAGCCAGAATGCGTTCCGTTTCGTGGTCGAAGGCGAGGGCGTGTGGACGGTCGTCAACGGCGACCCCGTCGCGATGCGACGCGGTGACCTCCTGCTGACCCCGGGCTGGAACTTCCATGGGCACCACAACGACACGGATGCGCCGATGGCCTGGATCGACGGGCTCGACATCCCGTTCTCGCACTACACGGACGTCGGCTTCTTCGAGTACGGCTCGGAACGGGTGACCGACGAAGCCTCCCCCGCCGTCTCCCGTGCCGAACGCCTGTGGGGTCACCCGGGGCTGCGCCCGCTTTCCGGGCTCGAGAACACGATGAGTTCCCCGCTCGCCGCCTATCGCTGGGAGCACACGGATGCCGCTCTCACCGAGCAGTTGCTCCTCGAGGACGAGGGGCAGCCGGCAACGATCGAGCAGGGCCATGCCGCCATCCGCTATGTGAACCCCACGACGGGCGGCGACGTCATGCCGACGATCCGCTGCGAATTCCACCGCCTGCGTGCGGGGGCCGGCACACCGACGAGACACGAGGTCGGCTCGTCCGTGTGGCAGGTCTTCGAGGGCGAGGGCAGCGTGACCCTCGGCGGCACGACGCACGTGCTGCACACCGGCGACCTCTTCTCGGTGCCGTCCTGGGTGCCGTGGTCACTCGCGGCCGACACCCAGTTCGACCTCTTCCGCTTCAACGACGGGCCCATCGTCGACAGGTTGGGCTTCGCCCGGACCTACCTCCCGGGAGAGATTGCATGAAACTCGCAACACTGCGAACAGGGTCGGACACGACGAGCGGCACGACCGCCGTCGTCATCACGGGCGGCAGCGCCATCGAGATCACGGGGGTGGCCGATGTCGGTGCTCTCCTTGCGAACGCCGACTGGCGCAGAATCGCGGATGCCGCATCAGGGACCGCGCATCCGCTCACCTCGCTCGCAAGCACAGCGTGGGCGCCCGTCGTGCCGCGTCCGGGCAAGATCATCTGTGCAGGGCTCAACTATCGCAACCACATCCTCGAGATGGGTCGTGAACTGCCCGAGCATCCGACCTTCTTCGCGAAGTTCCCCGAGGCGCTCATCGGCGCCTACGACGACGTTCAGCTGGCACACGTGTCGGATGCCGTCGACTGGGAGGGCGAACTCGCCGTGGTGCTCGGGGCTCCCGTCCGCAACGCGACCGAACGCGAGGCGGAAGCGGCCATCGCAGGGTACGCCGTGCTCAACGACGTCACGATGCGCGACTTCCAGTACCGCACGCTGCAGTGGCTCCAGGGCAAGACGTTCGAGAAGACCACGCCGTTCGGACCGTACCTCGTGACGACCGACGAGTGGACGCCCGGTCCGCCGATGAAGACGCTCGTCGACGGCGACATCGTCCAGGAGGTCTCGACGGGCGATCTCGTCTTCACTCCGGCCGCGCTCATCGCCTACTTCTCGCAGGTCGTCACGCTGAACCCAGGCGACGTCATCGCCACGGGAACACCGGGCGGAGTGGGCCACGCCCGCACGCCACCGCGCTACCTGACCGACGGTTCTGTGCTCGAGACCACGATCGAGGGGCTCGGGGCGCAGCGCAACCTCGCTGTCCGCGCGGGCTGAACCCATGGCTGCCCGCACCGACCAGACCCGGGATCCGGAGATCCTGGCCGCCCTCCTCCTCGTGCGACGCGGCACGGCGTACTTCCAGAGGAAACTTGCTGAGCTGCGCGACGACGAGTTCGACGCTCCATCGCTTCTGCCGGGGTGGAGTCGTCGGCACGTCATCGCCCACGTCGGTTACAACGCCCGGGCGATCACCCACCTGACCGAGTGGGCGGCGACCGGGATCGAGACGCCGATGTACGCCTCCCAGGCGGCGCGCGACGCCGAGATCGCCTACGGGGCCACGCTCAGCCCCGCGGCCCTGCGCAACCTCAGTGCTCATGCCGCGGTGCACCTCAACGTCGAGTGGCGCGACCTCTCGCCCGAAGCCTGGAGCGCGGAGGTGCGCACCGCTCAGGGACGCGTCATTCCGGCATCCGAAACGATCTGGATGCGCACGCGCGAGGTGTGGCTGCATGCGGTCGACCTCGACAGCGGCGGCAGCTACCGTCACTTCCCGGCGGAACTCGTCGACCGTCTCATCACGGATGTGCTGGGCAATTGGCGCCGCCGGCAGGATGCGGAGGGCATCCGCGAGATCGTTCTCGTGCCGGAGGATCGGGACGTGGCCTACTCGATCTCCGAGCCGGGCGGCTTCAGGACCGGCGCCCGTCCACCGGGAATCCCGAACGCCGGTCTCGTGCTGCGTGGCACGGCGGCCGCACTCGGGCGGTGGGCGACGGGCCGGGGCACGACGGGGGTCGCGGCCGACGGCGCGACTTCAGTGCCGGATGCCCCGCGGTGGCTGTGATGGCCCCCGCCGACCTCTCCGCGTACACCGGGTTCCTCCTCCGGCGAGCCCAGCAGCTGCACGCCGCCGTCTGGCAGCAGGAGGCCTCCGCCGACTACACGTCCGTGCAGTTCGGCGCGCTCAATCTCCTCCAGGCGAACCCCGGCATCGACCAGCGCACCCTCGGCGAGCACCTCGCCCTCGACCGCTCGACGATCGCGGACGTCTGCCACCGCCTCGAGAGGCGCGGCCTCATCGTGCGCGACCGTGACCCGCAGGACCGGCGCAGGAACGTCCTCTCCCTGAGCGACCGCGGTCGCGGGGTCCTTGCCGGCCTGCTGCCGCGGGCCGACCGGGTGCACGAGGTTCTCGTCGGCGGGCTGGACGAACGCGACCGACTCGAGCTCCACCGACTTCTCGGGCTCCTTCTCGACCGCCGTACCTGACCGGCATCCGTCAGCCGGCGGCAGCCCCACGGTCGTGGCCAGGACCGCCGACGCTGAGGTCGCCGATGTCGCTCTCGATCGCCTTCTTCGTCGCCAGGATCGCAGCGATCGTCGGCTCGGAGAACAGCGCCTGCCTTCGCACCGACGGCGCGGCGACGGAGAATGCACCGACGGCCTCCCCGGCCCTGTTGACGAGGGCGGCTCCGACGGCCACGAGCCCGGTTTCCGTCTCCTCGATGTTGACGGCGTACCCGTGGGACCGAATCGTGTCGAGTTCGATCGCGAGAGCATCGAGCTCCCGCGCCGAGAGCGGGTCGAGAGCCGTGCCGGACACCCCGTCGTAGAGACGCGCGAGCGCGACGGGGTCGAGTGCGGCGAGCATGGCCTTCCCGCCCGACGCTCGTCGCGCGGCGAGGACAGACCCCTGCCGATCCCCGACCCGCAGGAACTGGGACGACTCGAGCGTGAGGAGAAAGCGCACCTCGATGCCGACCCTGATCACGAGGTTGACGGTTTCATCGAGCTTGCCGAGGAGAAGCTCGAGGTGCGGCCGGGCGAGCCTGCGGAACTGTGTCGTCCAGGCGCTCGCGGCGGGCGGGATCCCGATCGCGGGCCCGGCGAGATAGCCGCGGGAGTCGTCCTGCACGGCGAATCCGCGATACACGAGCATCGACAGCAGCCGGTGGGCCGTCGACGGGGCCACGCGGAGCCGCTCGGCGGCATCCGTGAGACGCAGCCTGCCCTCGTCACGCAGGACCTGCAGGAGTTGGAGCGCATTGTCGACCGAGTCGAGGAAGTAGGCCGGCCTCTCGGCCACTACGACTTTCTTCATACCAGAACAATACATCACTGAGCGTCGATTGCTCCTCTATTCGGCGCCGTTCATTGCAATTCCGGACCCGTTGCATTCTGGACACCAGAACACAGTTGCGCACATCGCTCAGATGCGCGACGGTGCATCGCATGGATTCAGATGTCATTGTCGTCGGCGGCGGTATCGGTGGACTCGCAACAGCGCTCGGGCTGAGACGCGAAGGGGCGTCCGTGACCGTCCTCGAGCAGGAGCCGGACTTCCATGAAGTCGGCGCTGGGCTCGAACTCGCTCCGAACGGCACGCGCATTCTCAGGGACTGGGGACTTCTCGACACCATGACGGAACTCGGCGTGCAGCCCAGGTCGCTCGTCATCAAGGACGCCGTCACGGGCGCCGAACTCACGCGCCTGGAACTGGACGAGAGGTTCGAGGAGCGCTACGGTGCGCCCTACCTCGTCGCGCACCGCAGCGACCTGCTCACGACCCTGCTCGACGCGGCACGCGACGCCGGGGTGACGCTCGTCACGAGCGAGCGCATCGAGTCGGTCGAGACCGAGGGCGACGTCGCCATCGTGAAGGGGGCTGGTGGCGCGCGCTACACGGGAAGCCTCGTGATCGCCGCGGACGGGCTCAACTCCACCTTGCGGTCGGAGCTGTCGGCCGACGAGCCGGTCGCCTCGGGCTACGTCGCCTATCGCGGCATGGTCAGGACAGATGAGGTCGAGATCGAGGCCGACCTCGAGCGCGTTGTCCTGTACATCGGGCCCGGTTGCCACTTCGTGCAATATCCGATCCGCAAGGCGAGCGGCGGCGAGTCCGCCCTCCTCAACCAGGTCGCCGTCTTCCAGTCCCCCGCCTTCCTGCGCGGCGAGGACGAGTGGGGAACCGCGGACGAGTTCGACGCGGCCTTCGCGCACTGCATCCCCAGCATCCGCCACGCCATCGGCTTCGTGCCGCGCGACCGCCACTGGCTCATGTTCGATCGCGAGCCCATCGCGGAGTGGGTCGCCGGGCGGATGCTCCTGACAGGGGATGCCGCGCATCCGATGCTGCAGTATCTCGCCCAGGGCGCCTGCCAGGCGATCGAAGACGCGGTGTGCCTCTCGCACATGCTCGGCCTCCATCCCGACGATCATGTCACTGCGCTGGAGCAGTATCGTGCGCAGCG
>DAITPJ010000021.1:0-26234 GCA_036833635.1 Terrimesophilobacter sp. | reverse complement strand
ATGAAATTGCCGGGTGTGATCTCGTTCCGGAAGCTCTTTCCCACCTGGGCGATGCCGAACGGCGGCTTCATGCGCGAGGCGCCGAGCACGTTGGCGAAGTTGACGAAGATGCCCTGCGCGGTCTCCGGCCGGAGATAGTGCAGCCCACTCTCCTCCTCGACGGGGCCGAGGTAGGTCTTGAGCATCATCTGGAAGTCGCGCGGCTCGGTCCACTGCCCTCGCGTGCCGCAGTTCGGGCACACGATGTCCGCGAGACCGTTCTCAGGGGCGCGCCCTTTCTTCTCCTCGTATGCCTCCTCGAGGTGGTCGGCGCGGAAGCGCCGGTGGCAGTGGAGGCACTCGGTGAGCGGGTCGGTGAACGCCCCGACATGGCCGGATGCCACCCAGACCTGGCGCGGCTGGATGATTGCGGAGTCGAGCCCGACGATGTCGTCGCGCGAGGTCACCATCGAGCGCCACCACTGGCGCTTGATGTTCTCCTTGAGCTCAACGCCGAGCGGCCCGTAGTCCCAGGCCGAGCGCGAGCCTCCGTAGATCTCCCCCGCCTGGAACACGAATCCGCGGCGCTTGGCCAGCGAGATGACGGCATCGAGCGGGGAGGCGGTGGCCACTGTTCAACTCCAGGAGGTCAGCCGGGCGCGAGGCGCGCGTCCGGTCGGCGTGAGCCTCCAGTTTAGGGCCGCTGGCCGAGAGCCCCGCGCAGCCTGGTCACGCGGTCAGCGCAGCGTCTCGGCCCCCATAGACTCGTCCACGAGACGTCACAGGGAGCGTGAATGGGCAGGGAACTGCGGACAGCTGTCGCATCGGACATCGAGGCCCTGAGACTTCTCGACAGGTTGGCGTTCCCTCCCGGAGAGCTCGACCGCGAGCCGGCGCACCCTGGCGAACTCGAGGCAGGCCTCGAGCGCGGCCAGTTCACCGTGTGCGAGATCGACGGCGTCGTGGTCGGCATGCTGCAGAGCGAGCATCTCGAACCCGACCATGTCTACCTGGCGGCGCTGGCAGTCCATCCTGATCACCAGGGGAAGCACGTCGGCCACGAGCTCGTCGCGGACTTCGTGGCGAACGTCGAGCGGATGGATCCACGACCGTCGGTCACGACCGTCACGAGCCCGTCGAACGTGGCGATGATCTCGCTTCTCGTGAACCAGGGGTTCATCGTGAGGAGCGCGATGCGGAATTATTTCGGGCCGGGAAAGGACCGCGTCTACTGCCAGCTCAAGACGCGCAGACAGGTGGTCGCCCCCGATGACCGGGTGCTCGTGCCCGTCGAGGCCACCGGTCACGTCTTCGACCTCCTCGCGCACGAGGAGTACGCGATCACCGATGTCCTCGCGAGCGTGCAGGGAAAGCTGTTCGAGCTTTCGCGCTTCGACCCGGAGGACAGGCAGGGTCTCAAAGCGGATGAGGCCAGCATCAGTGTGAGCGAATCCGGCGCCGTCGCAGCAGCACTCACGTTCCTTCTCGGTCTCTCCTTCGCCGTTCCCGACTATTCCGAACCGCTTCGGATTCTCATCCTGGTCGCGACGATTCTCACGGTCGGCTCGCTCCAGATCTATGCGAACGCCTCAGGGAGCCTCGCCCGCATCAAGGATGACTCCTTCGACCGTCACATGAAGTGGGGGAACCTGCTCCTTGAGTTCGGCGGCGTCCTCCCGCTCGTGATCGTGCTGCCCGCCGTGTTCGCCCGCGCATCCGACAACTTCGCGCTCTCCTTCTCCGTCGCCGTCATCGTGTCGTTGACGATCGGCGCCTACGAGTACTCCTCGTTCGCGATCTCGGCCCGTTACCGCCACGGTGTCGTCTTCCACATCCTCGTCGGCGCAACCGTCGCACTGCCGCTGGTGGCAGCGCCGCTCTTCGCGGTGACAGGACGAGACACCCTGTGGGTGGCCCTCGTTGGTCTTGTCATGGCGCTGAGGCTGCTCTGGCTGGTCCCCGCGAGCCAGCGGGAGTTCGCCGTCCGGCCGCGCCGTCGCTTCCTGTGGGCGAAACGCCCTCGGGTGTACCGCTAGCCGCTCAGCGCAGCGCGCTCGCGACCGCGTCGATGTCGCTTTCGTCGTTCCACAGATGGATGGAGGCGCGAAGCCGCCCTGCGCGCCCGGAGACCTTGATCCCCGCCGCCACGAGCCGCGCCATGTCCTTCTGCTCGGCATCCGCCCACGTGACGATCGGCTGGTGCTGCTGCGGGATCTCGAGGGCATCGCACAGGCGGTCGCCAAGACCGACCGTGAACGCCCAGACCTCGTGCATGTCGAGTCGGGAGAAGAGCTCGATCGCAGGCTCCGCGCCGACCCACGCCGGCCACACCGGCGACACGTCGAAGCGGCGCGCCGTCGTCGCGAGCTCCATGGTGGGTCCGTAGCAGGACCCCCAGACGTCCTCGCCGGCGTACCACCCGGCCTGGATGGGCGTGAGCACGGCCTGGAAGCGTTCGCTCAGGGTCATGAACGCAACTCCTCGCGGCGAGCACAGCCACTTGTAGGCGTGGCACAGCGTCGCGTCGAAACGGGAAGCATCCGCGGGGTAGACGCCGGCAGCTTGCGTGAGGTCGCACACTGTGAACGCGTCGTGCCGCACCGCCGCCTCGACGATGCCGTCCAGGTCGGCGATCTGACCGGTGGCCGACTGGGCGAGCGAGAACACCACGAGCCAGGTCGCGTCGGTCACGGATGCCGCGAGCTCGTCGAGCGGAACGGTGCGCACCAGAATGCCCTCGCGCTGCAGGAACGGGAACATGATCGAACTGAAGTCGCCGTCCGCGCACAGCACCTCCGCACCATCCGGAACCGCCGCGGCGAACACACTGGCCATGACCGAGGTCTGCGAGCCCGTTGCGACGCGGTCGGGGTGAACCCCGACGAGCTTCGCGTAGTGAGCGCGCGTGTTCTCGTAGATGGGGTCGTAGTCCATGGGCTCGCGCCTGCCGGATGCCCACAGTTCGATGTCCGCGCGCTGCGCAGCGACCGACGCCTGTGTCGCAAGGCCGATCGAGGCGACCGCGAGGTAGCCGCGGGCGGCATCGGGACGGAACTGGGCGATCGCGTCGGTGAGCGCTGGTGACAGGGCGTGGCTTGTGGCCGCCCGTGCCGAGGTCAGGTGTGCAGAGGTCATTCTTCCATCCTGCCCCCGCACCGGCGCGCCAGGACCCTTCCTGATGCGGCTTTCTTGCAACGTTTCGACACGCGGCTCAGTTTTCTTGCACGTCAGCGGGCGGGGGCGTCCCTGGCGCCGCCGAAGCGCCGATTGCGGCCCGCATAGAGCTCGACCGCGTGCCACAGGTGCTCCCGGGTGAAATCCGGCCAGAGCGTGTCGAGGAACACCATTTCGGCGTAGGCGCTCTGCCAGAGCATGAAATTGCTCGTGCGCTGCTCCCCCGAACTGCGCACGAACAGGTCGACGTCGGGAAGATCCGGCTGGTACAGCCTGTTCTGGATGCTGCGCTCCGTGATTCCGGTCGGTTTGAGCCTGCCCGCCGCGACGTCCGCGGCGATCGCGCGCACCGCATCCGTGAGCTCGACCCGTCCTCCGTAGTTGACGCACATCGTGAGGTCCAGCACGGCGTTGCGCTCGGTGAGGGCCTCCGCGAACTGCAGTTCCTTGATGACCGAGCCCCAGAGCCGGGGTTTGCGGCCCGCCCACCGGATGCGCACGCCCCAGTCGTTGAGCTGGTCGCGTCGGCGGTGCAGCACCTCCCGGTTGAACCCCATGAGGAAGCGGACCTCGTCGGGCGAGCGCCCCCAGTTCTCGGTCGAGAAGGCGTAGACGCTCAGATGGCGGACGCCGAGCTGGATAGCTCCAGCAACGACGTCGAGAAGAGAGGCCTCTCCCGCGCGGTGGCCCTCGATGCGGGTCAGTCCTCGCGCGTTGGCCCACCGGCCATTGCCGTCCATGACGAGGGCGACGTGGTTCGGAATCGCGGATGCCGGGAGCGCAGGCGGGTAGAGGCCGGTCCAGTCGACGGGCTTGAAGTCGACGGCGTCGCGGTGGGTCCTGCCGGTCACGATGGGACGCCGCGCTCGACGTGCTGGAGCGAGCGCAGGCTGCGCTCGAGGTGGAACTGCGCATAGGCGGCCACGACGCCGCTCGCCTGGCTGCGCGACCGCTCGTCGGCGGCATCCGCGCTTGTCCAGTCGCCCGAGAGCAGCGCGGCGAGCAGGCCGATCGTCTGAGCGTCGAGCCGCGGGGAGCCCGGTGGGGCGACCTCATCCGCGACGACTCCCCCGAGCTGAACGACGAACGCCGTGTGCGGCCCTGGCGCTCCCGTGACGGCGCAGTCGACGAAGCTCGGCGCCCATCCTGCGATCGAGAGCGAGCGAAGGAGGTAGGAGTCGAGGGTCATGCTCGCCCCGTGCTCGCGCCGGGCGAGCGAGCGCAGGGCGCCGACGAGGAGGAGGTACTGCTGCAGCGAACCGTTGTCGTCGGTGACCTTGTCGGCCGTCTCGACCATGACGCTCGCGGCGGTGTAGCTCGCGTAGTCGCCGGTGATCTCGGCACCATAGGCGCCGATCGACTCCGCCTGCGTGACGATGTCGAGGCTGCGGCCCTCGTAGAGCTGCACGTCGGCGACCATGAACGGCTCAAGTCTCGCCCCGAACTTCGAGGCCGTGCGCCGAACGCCCTTCGCGACGGCACGGATCTTGCCGTGCTGCCTGCTCAGCATCGTGAGAATGCGGTCGGCCTCACCCAGCTTGTGGGTGCGCAGCACGACGGCTTCGTCACGATAGAGGGGCATGGGTCAATTATCGGCGTGCCCGGCCGGTTTGTGCGGCCCCTAGGCGGCCCGTCGGGGCTTGTGCAGCAGAATTGCACCATGAGCCTCAACCGCACTATCCCCGCGCGGATGCCCGAGCGCGTCAGCTCGAGCGACCGTGCGCCCCTTGAGCGGCTCATGCGCGATGCGGTCGTCGGGCACTTCGCCTTCGTCGAGGACGAGCGCCCGGCTGTCATGCCCATCGCGCTCGTTCCCGATGGCGACACGCTGCTCCTGCACGGGTCGACCGGGTCGTGGTGGCTGCGCCGGCTCGCGACCGGCATCCCGGTCACGGTCTCTGTCGCTGTCGTCGACGGGCTCGTGTTCGCGCGAAGCGCCTTCGAGTCCTCCATGCGGTACCGCAGCGCCGTGCTGTTCGGCTCGTGCACCGTCGTCGAAGGCGAGGAGAAGCTCGCGGCGCTCGACATCGTGACGACGGGACTCCTGCCAGGGCGACTGGCAGAACTCCGTGGCCACAACCGCAAGGAGGTCGCGGCGACCCTCGTGCTCCGGATGCAGGTCGACGAGTGGACCTTCAAGGTCTCGACCCGGTGGCCGGAGGACCCGGACGAGGACGTCGCGGGTGACGCCTGGGCCGGCGTCCTGCCGATACTCACGACCTACGGCGAGCCTGAGCCCGCCCCCGACCTGCGCGACGGCATCCCGCTCGCTGCCTCAGTCGCGGCCCTGAGCGGCACGGACCGCCACAAAACCTGAACGCTCAGACGCTCGCGAGCTCGCGTTCCCCTGCCGGCGTGCGTACGGCGCGGTTGACGGCAGAGACGACGGCCTTGAGGCTCGCGGTCGAGATGTCGGCGTCGATCCCGACGCCCCACAACCGCTTGTCACCGACCTGGCATTCGACGTAGGCCGCCGCGAGCGCGTCACCACCTGCGCCGAGGGCGTGCTCGACGTAGTCGTAGACCTTCACATCGACGCCCTCGGAGTGGAAGATTCCGAGGAACGCATCGACCGGGCCGTTGCCGGTTGCGTTGGCCTCGACCGTGCTCTCGCCGACGCGAAGCTCGGCGAAGAGCGACACCTCCCCCGACATGTCACTCGCAGTGCGCGTCCTCGTGAGCTCGAAGCGGCCCCACTTGTCGTCCTCAATCGTCGACGGCAGGTACTCGTCGGTGAAGATCGCCCAGATCTGGGCGCTCGAGACCTCGCCGCCCTCCGCGTCCGTCTTCGCCTGCACGACGCCGCTGAACTCGATCTGCAGCTTGCGCGGCAGGTCGAGCGCGTGGTCGGCCTTGAGCAGGTAGGCGACGCCACCCTTGCCGGATTGCGAGTTGACCCGGATGACCGCCTCGTAGCTGCGGCCGAGATCCTTGGGGTCGACCGGCAGGTATGGCACAGCCCAGACGAGGTCGTCGACCGACTTGCCCTGGGCCGCGGCGTCGGCCTCCATGGCCTCGAAGCCCTTCTTGATGGCGTCCTGGTGCGAGCCGCTGAAGGCCGTGTAGACGAGGTCGCCCGCCCACGGGCTCCGCTCGGGGACCGGGAGCTGGTTGCAATATTCCGCTACCCGCTTGACGTCGTCGAGGTCGCTGAAGTCGATCTGCGGGTCGATGCCCTGCGTGAACAGGTTGATGCCGAGCGCGACGAGGTCGACATTGCCGGTGCGCTCGCCATTCCCGAACAGGCATCCTTCGATACGATCGGCACCGGCCTGGTAGCCGAGCTCGGCCGCCGCGACAGCCGTGCCGCGGTCGTTGTGCGGGTGCAGGCTCAGGATGACGTTCTCGCGGTGGTCGAGGTTCCGCGACATCCACTCGATCGAGTCGGCGTAGACGTTGGGGGTCGCCATCTCGACCGTCGCGGGGAGGTTGATGATGACCTTGCGCTCGGGCGTCGGCTCGAAGACCTCGAGCACCGCGTTACAGACCTCGAGTGCGAAGTCGAGCTCCGTGCCCGTGTAACTCTCCGGAGAGTACTCGTAGAAGATCTCGACGCCGGGGGCGAGTTTCTCGGCGGCCCTGCACATCCGCGCCCCTGCCACGGCAATGTCGACGATCCCTGGCCGATCGGTGCGGAACACCACATCGCGCTGCAGGATGCTCGTCGAGTTGTAGAGGTGCACGATCGCCTGCCTGGCCCCACGAATCGACTCGTAGGTGCGGTTGATGAGCTCTTCGCGAGCCTGGGTGAGCACCTGGATCGTCACGTCATCCGGGATGAGGTTCTCCTCGATGAGCTTGCGCACGAAGTCGAAGTCCGTCTGGCTCGCCGAGGGGAAGCCCACCTCGATCTCCTTGTAGCCCATGCGTACGAGAAGGTCGAACATGATCTGCTTGCGCTCGGGGCTCATCGGGTCGATGAGTGCCTGGTTGCCGTCGCGAAGATCGACGGCACACCACCGCGGCGCGGCCGTGATCCTGCGATCGGGCCAGGTGCGATCCGGGAGGTCGACGGCGATCGTCTCGTGGTACGGGCGGTACTTGTGAATCGGCATGGCCGATGCGGATTGTGTGTTCTTCATGGTCCTGGGTCTCTTCCCTTAGGTCTGCGGATCAGCCACGTCAGACTCCGCGACGAGGGAGGCCTGGGTTAGGACTCGTCGCGGCAGCTAAGGAGAAGCAGACCGAACAACACGCTTTCAGGGTAGCACCGCAGTCCGTGAGGCCGAAAAATCGTGACGAACAAGTCATGAAATTTGTTGGGTAGTGTGCGGGGCGATGATTCGCGACACTGGAATCATGGACCGTACGACCTCGATTCGCCGCCCATTCCGACGTCACGCCTTGCTCGCCGCCGCGCCCATCATCGCCGCGCTCGCGCTCGGCGGATGCGCCACGCCGTCGCTGCCCGGCGGCCAGCCGCCATCCGGAATCGCCGCTGGCGGCGAGGTCATCGGCCAGGGCACGGTGCTGCAGGTCGACGAAGCCGCACCCATGTTCTGCCTCGGCGCCGTCATGGAGTCGTACCCGCCCCAGTGCGATGGCCCGGAGATCGTCGGCTGGGACTGGGATGACGTCGAGGGCGCCGAGACGGCCAGCGGCGTCACGTGGGGCGCCTATGCACTCCAGGGCACCTGGGACGGCGAGCGCTTCACCGTGACCCAGCCGGCCATGCTTCTCGCCCTTTATGACCCGATGCCCTTCGTGGACCCCTACACCGACCCGGAAATGGCGGGCACGAACGAAGAGTCGCGCCTCCTCGAGATTCAGGAGGAACTCTCTGCCGACCCTGAACTCAGGCCACTCACATCGGCACCGCAGAACGGCTACCTCTTCGCCACGTACATCCACGACGACGGCGACATTCAGAGCTTTTTCGACGATCGCTACGGCCCGGATGTCGTCCACGTCGTGAGCGCGCTCCGGCCCGTCGACGCCGGTTGAGCCGGTCGCCCTGTAGGGAACGACCCTAGTAAAGAAAAACTAGGGTCGCTCCGTCCTGCGCGCCGTGACGCGAACCGTAATGCTGTCCTCATCGGCGGGTCAGGTGCACCCGCCGTACCAGGAGGAATTCGTGTACTCACACACCCGTTCGACCCGGGGTTCGGCCCGGCTCATGGGCCTGATAGCCACGGCAGGCATTGTGGCGCTAGGGCTCACATCGTGCGTCTCACTCAACATCCAGCAGGGACCGCCACCGGTCGATTTCAAGGGTGTCCAGTCGGCGACGATCCAGATCCAGGCCCAGGGGACCTTCGTGCCCCAGGGCACCACCCAGGCATCCGAGAGCGCAGGCCGGGGGTCGGGATTCATCATCGACCCCAGCGGCATCGCCGTCACGAACAACCACGTCGTGGTCGGGGCGGGGACCCTCAAGGTCTGGGTCGGGGGCGACACCGCGAAGCAGTACAACGCCAAAGTCCTTGGCGCCTCGGAGTGCCTCGACCTTGCCGTGATCCAGCTCGACGCCGGGGAGTACCCGTACATGGCCTGGCACAAGGGCGACATCGAAACCGCGCTCGACGTCTACTCCGCGGGCTTTCCGCTCGGCGACCCGAACTTCACCATGACGCGCGGGATCGTCTCGAAGAACGACGTGCCTCAGGACGACTCGTGGGCGTCCCTCGACCATGTCATCGAGCACGACGCGCGGATCCGCGGCGGGAACTCGGGCGGACCGCTTGTCGACCCGGAAGGGCGCGTCGTCGGCGTCAACTACGCCGGCCGCGACGACCTCGACTACAACTTCGCGATCCACCGCGATCAAGTTCTGCCCGTGCTCGAGGATCTCCGGGCCGGAACTCCCGTACTCTCGCTCGGACTCAACGCCCAGGCGCGACAGCCCGCAGACGACGGTTCGGCACTCGGTATCTGGATCGAGTCGGTCGCCGCGGGCAGCCCAGCGGATGCCGCCGGGATCGAGCCAGGTGACGTGCTGTTCGACATGGCGGGTGTCACGATGGCGCCCGACGGGTCCCTTGGCGACTACTGCCAGGTGCTCAAGACGCAAGGTGTGGACGCCACGATCGACTTCCAGATCTACCGTCCGGTTGAGGACGCGATCTACGAGGGCCAGTTCAACGGCAAGGAGCTCAAGCTCGTGTCGTCCGGCAATCAGGGCGGAGGTGGAACGGGCGGCACGGTCGACAGCTTCGTGACAGTCACCGATGACAGCGGCGCTGTGAGCGTTACTGTTCCGAACAACTGGAATCAGACCGATGGCGCGGGCTTCACGAGTGACACCGGCGCGACGTATTACGACATCACCGCGACGACTGACCTCGCGAACTACACCTCGAGTTGGGGTGTGCCGGGCGTGAGCGTCACGGCGAGCGAGGACGCCTTCGGCAGCGATCTCGCACAGATTATTGCGAACTACAAAGCCAACGTCGGCTCCGAATGCACCGTCCGCAACGAGGGTCCGTACGACGACGGCTACTACATTGGCGAATTCGTCTACTTCACCGACTGCGGTGGGGGAAGCACGGATTACGCCGTCCTGGCGGCAAACGACGTGGCCAATACGCATCTCATGATCGTGGCCGTCCAGATGGTTACCGACTCCGACAAGGGTGCCGTGCTCGACAACATCCTGAACAGCTTCCAGGCGGTGTTCTAGCCGGGACGCAAGGCTCCCCCAGCCCTGTGGTGGGAGGGCGGGCCGGGACGGTGCAGTATCGCCTTCCCGGCCCGCTTCACGGTGCCGGGTCGACCGCGATGAGCGCCGCGAGTTCTCCCCTGGCGCTCGCACCGAGCTTGCGGTAGACCCGCGACAAGTGGAATTCCACCGTCTTGACCGTGACGAAGAGACGTGCAGCGATGTCCCGATTCGATAGTCCGGAGACGGCGAGCTCTGCGACTCGGCGCTCCGCCGGAGTGAGAACGCTGTGGCGCAGCGAGACGACGCTCGCAGCGTGCAGAATCGCCTCGACGATCGGTTTTGCGGGCCGTTCGTGCCGGATGCCGCACACGAGCGCGATCGGCTCGGGCGAGAGCAGCGAGACGATATGGCCGATGACGGTCGCGGAAGCGTCATCCGCCCACTGGAGGTCGTCGACGATGAGCAGCACGCGCTGGCGCGCCGCGAGGCGAGCGACTGCCCAGCGCACGGCCCAGGAGATCTCCGCCGCGTCGGTCTCGACCGCGCCGCGCACGACGAGGTCGCGAAGCGCGGCGCCCGGCCCGTCGAACGGCTCGCGCCCATCCTCGGACACCCGACCCAACCCGGCGAACCATTGGTAGATGACGCCGTAAGGGATGGGGTCGCCGAGCGGAATGCAGCTCGCCCATAGCACGAGCCAGTCGTCGTGATCGGCCGCGATCGCCCGCAGAATGGCCGTCTTACCGCTGTGGGCAGGCCCGGTCACGGCGAGCGTGACCGCGCCGCTGCGACCTACCAGCTCCAGCTGGCGACTCAGCCGACCCGGCACGTCCTGGCGTTCGATGATGGCCACGTCGCTCCACCTGTCCCTGATCCGATGACCGATTGTAGGGGCACGTGACGACGCAGGGATAGAGATCTTGTCACGATCCGATCACGTGTTTATTCGACCGCGAGCGCCGCGACGGGCGACACTCGCGTCGCCCTCCGCGATGGCGCGATCGAGGCCGCGATCGTGAGGACTACCGCGGCGATCACGACGATGCCCAGGAGCGGAAGCGGCACGACCGGCATCACGAACCCGGGGTCGCCATCGATCGAGCCCAGGAACGACTGGGCACCCGCCCACCCGTAGAAGATCCCGAGCACGAGCCCGACGAGGACCGCAGCCGACGTGAGCTGTGCACTCTCGACCAGAATCATCCGGCGCACCTGGCTCGCGGTGAAGCCGAGCGCACGGATGAGGCCCAGTTCACGCCCGCGCTGCAGGACGCTCAGCGAGAGGTTGTTGACCATCCCGACCGCCGCGATGAGCGCGCTGAAGCCCATGAGCACCGAGAACACGACGACGACCACGACGAGAACCTGGTCCGTGCCCTGGTAGATCTCGGGTTGCTCCTGCTGCTGGACGCGGATGATCGTCTGGAAGCTCTCGACCGTGACGGCGAACATCGTCACGAGCGTTACGCCGATCACGACGCCGATCGTCGTGCGGGAACTGCGCTCGGGGTACCGGAGCGCGTTCTCCGAGGCGAGTCGTGCCGGGGCGCTGCGCCCGAACATCCGGCCCGCGAGGCGAAGCGCTGGGGGCATCACCACGTCGGCCCCGAGGACGAGGCCCGTGAACGAGAGGATGCCGCCCGCGACCCCGATGAGCACGCCGAGAGGGTTGACGAGCCCGACGAGCATGCCGAGCACGAGGAGTGCGAAGCCGATGAGGAAAAGCGTGACCGCCGTGGCGGTGCGCCCTTTACGCGCGACCGCCGTCTCGAACCCGGCTTCGACCGCGTTGCCCGTCGCCTGCATCGGGGAGACGACGAGCACCCGGCGCGAGCCGACCCAGGACGCAAGCCAGGTCGTGAGCACGACGGCGACGATGGGGAGGGCAATGATGGGGTCAGCGAAGCCGTAGGCGAGGGGTGGAAGGAAACCCGCGGCCTGCCCGATTGCGACCGCCACCATGGCAAGCAGGACTCCCGCGATGGCGCCGAGAAGTGATCCAAGGACACCGACGACGAGTCCCTCTCGGGCGACCGACCGGCGCTGCGCCGCGGCACTCGAGCCCACGAGGCGCAGCAAGGCGATCGTGCGCGTGCGTCCGGCGATGATCGTCGAGAACGTGTTCGCCGTCACGATCGCACCGACGTAGATCGCGATCGCGATGAAGACGATCGCGACGATCGACAGCATCAGGCTGACGGTCCCGCTCGAGCCCGTCACGTCATCCGCCATGATCAACTGGGCCAGGATGCCGCTCGCCTCGAGAACGGCAACACCGAAGGCGCTTCCCAGGGCGGCGACGAGGATGCTCGGTCCAAGTTCCCGGATGTTGTAGCGCCTCACGCGGCACGCTCCATTCCGAGCATGTAGCTGCTGATCTCCTCGGCGGACGACTTCGCGCGCTCCTCGACCACCCGGCCGTCGGCGAGGAACAGGATGCGGTCGGCGTAGCTCGCCGCGACCGGGTCATGCGTGACCATCGCGATGCTCTGCCCGTACTCGCGGCTCGCTGTCGCCAGGAGGGCGAGGACCTCGCGGCCCGTTCGCGAGTCGAGGTTGCCGGTGGGCTCGTCCGCGAACACGAGGTCTGGGCGGGTGCCGAGCGCGCGGGCGATCGCGACGCGCTGCTGCTGGCCACCGGAGAGCTCATGTGGGCGATGCGTGAGGCGGTCACCAAGCCCGAGCGAGCCGATGAGCTGGTCGATCCAGGTGCGCTCGTCGACATTCGGCCGGCGTCCGTCGAGCTCGAATGGCAGCAGGATGTTGCCGCGCACATCGAGAGTCGGGACGAGGTTGAACGACTGGAATACGAACCCGACCCGCCTGCGCCGCAGGATCGTGAGCTGCGTGTCGCCGAGCGACGTGATGTCGGTGTCGCCGAGCCACACCGAGCCGGAGGTCGGAGAGTCGAGGCCAGCCATGATGTGCATGAGCGTGGACTTTCCCGATCCGCTCGGCCCCATGATCGCGGTGAACTCCCCCTGCCGGATGCCGATCGACACGCCGTCGAGGGCGACCACTTTCCCTGCCCCGTCGCCATAGGACTTGCTGAGTTCCGATACCCGGGCGACGAGCCCGTCGTGTGCGTAGTTGAATGCCATGTCTCCACGCTAAGAGCGGCAAGGCCCAGGGGCATCGGGCGCTGGTTGCATCCGCGTACACCGAGCGGATGATCTAGCCGGTGAGACGGTTCTCGAATGCGTAGACGACGAGCTGCACGCGGTCGCGCAGGCCGAGCTTGCCGAGGACGCGGCTCACATGCGTCTTGACCGTCGCCTCGCTCAGGAATTCCCTCGTGGCGATCTCGGAATTGCTCAATCCCTGCGCGGCGAGCGCGAAGATCTCGCGTTCGCGCGGTGTGAGTTCACCGAACTCCTCCGGCTCTGAGCCCGCCGAGGGGCGGTCGTTGAAATGCTCGAAGAGCTCGCGCGTCGCGGACGCGGCGATGACCGCGGTGCCCGCGTGCACCGTGCGGATCGCGGCGAGCAGGAACTCGGGGTCGGCGTCCTTGAGCACGAAACCGCTCGCCCCGACCCGGATCGCGCGCGCCGCCGCCTCGTCGAGGTCAAAGGTCGTGAGCACGATGATGCGCGGCGGCTTCCCGCCCGTCGCCGCGGCTGCAGCGAGGATGGCGCGGGTCGACTCGATGCCGTCCATGACGGGCATCCGGATGTCCATGAGGATGACGTCGGGTCGTTCGCGCTCGGCCATCGCGATGCCCTCGACCCCGTCGCCCGCCTCCCCGACAAACTCGAGGTCCGGCTGCGAGGAGACGAGCATCCGGATGCCGGCCCGGAACAGGGCTTGGTCGTCGACGAGGCCGACCCGGATGGGCGTCGTCACGCGACGACCTCCCCGTCCTGGCCTCGCCGCGCGGCGGGGATGGATGCGCTCACCGTGAACCTTCCGTCGTCGGCGACTGCCGTCAGGGTACCGCCGGCGAGGGCCGCCCTCTCGGCCATGCCCGCGAGTCCGTGGCCCTCTGGCCCGTCGCCCTGTGGTCCGCGTCTCGGCGAACCTTCCGTCTCGTCGGCCTGCTCGCGCAGGGTGCTCGCGATCTCGACGTCGAGCGCATCGTCCGCCCAGCGGAACGACACCGTCGCGCCGTCGGCGCCGTCGCCGTGGCGGAGCGCGTTCGTGAGGGATTCCTGCACGATGCGGTAGACCGCGAGCTGGGCGCCCGTCGGGAGCGCGCGGGGCTTCCCGTGCTCGTCGAAGTCCACCGCAAGCCCGGATGCCGCGAACTGCTCGAACAGACGGTCGAGGTCGGAGAGGACCGGCTGGGGCGCGGCATCCTGGCTGTGTCGCAGCTGCCCGAGCAGGATGCGGACGTCGCCGAGCGCCTCGCGTGCGGTCGTCGAGATCGTCGACAGTGCGGCATCCACCGCCTCGGGGTTCTCGGCGCGGGCGTACCGCGCACCGTCGGCCTGGGCGATGACGACCGCGAGCGAGTGGGCGACGACGTCGTGCATGTCGCGTGCGATGCGGTTGCGCTCCTGCTCGACGACGACGGAGCGCTGCGCGTCGATCCGCTGCCGCTCGGCGACGATGCGCGCCTGGCCGGCCTCGCGCGCGTTGCGCCAGGTCTTCGCGAGCAGGCCGAAGGTCCAGCTCAGGGCGAAGATGGCGAAGGCGGAGAAGAAGATGATGATGAATGCGGCGATCACCTGCGGAAAATTCAGGAGGAGCTGGTTCCCAGCGAACTGGTAATTGATCAAGGGCTCCAGGGAAGCGTAGGCCGCGATGACGAGAGCACCGCCCGCGGTGGAGCCGAGCCCGATCCATTTGACGAGGGGGATCCCATAGCGCGCGGTAGCGTACAGAACCGGAAGGATGGCGAGGTTCGAGATGTCAGGGCCGATGGTGAAGACCACCTGGATGACCGAGGTCGCCCAGGCGACACCGAGTGCGAGAGCGGGGCTGACCCGGCGGAGCGCGAGTGCGGCCGCCATCCCGGTGAGAGCGAGCGGCGAGCCACCAACCCCGTTCGAATAGACGAGGAGCCCGAACACGAAGCATGCAGCCGCGAGCCCGATGTCGAAGGCGAGCTGGCGAGGGGTCAGGCTGCGGAACATGCTTCCCACGGTAGGGCCAGTCGGGCACCCGTGGGCCGAATGTCACTCCCCCGGCCGGGCAACATCATCCTCCCGATGTACCTGGCTGCAATGACCTAGAAGCCCAGACGCCCCAGTTGCTTCGCATCGCGCTGCCAGTCCTTCGCGACCTTGACGCGCAGCGACAGGAACACCTGGCGCCCCACGAGCGGCTCGATCGACGTCCTCGCCCTCGCCCCGACCTCGGCGAGCCGGGAGCCCCGGTGACCGATGATGATGCCCTTCTGGCTATCGCGCTCGACCCAGAGGTTGGCGTAGATCTCGAGCAGGTCCTTGTCCTCGCGCTCGACGAGGTCATCGACCGTCACGGCGATCGAGTGCGGAAGCTCGTCGGACACCCCCTCGAGAGCGGCCTCCCGGATGAGTTCAGCGATGCGGGAGGCGAGATCCTCCTCCGTCACGGTCTCCTGCGGGTAGAGCGGCTCCGATTCCGGCACGAGCGCGACGAGCTCCCGCGCGAGGATGTCGAGCTGCCCCCCGGTCAACGCAGAGACCGGGATGATCGTCGCCCATTCACGCAGCCGGCTGACCGCGAGAAGCTGTGCCGCGACAGCAGTCTTCGAGGCGACATCCACCTTCGTGACGATCGCGACCTTCTTCGCCTTCGGGAACTGGTCGAGCTGCTCGTTGATGAACCGGTCGCCCGGCCCGAGCTTCTCGTTCGCGGGGACGCAAAGGCACATGACGTCGACGTCGGCGAGCGTCGACTGCACGACGTCGTTGAGGCGCTCGCCGAGGAGCGTGCGCGGGCGGTGCATCCCAGGAGTGTCGACGAGGATGAGCTGGCCGTCCTCGCGGTGGACGATGCCCCGGATGGCGCGCCGCGTCGTCTGCGGCTTGCTGCTCGTGATCGCGACCTTCTCGCCGACGAGGGCGTTGGTGAGCGTCGACTTGCCGACGTTCGGCCGCCCGACGAAGGTCACGAACCCGGCACGGAATCCCTCGCTCATGGTCCTTCCCCTTCCACCTCGGCCGGCAGGTCGAGTTCGACGCTCTCGTCACGCTCGACGAGGACGGTCACGAGTTTCGTGCCGCGCCGCTCCGTGCGGTCGGCCGTGAGCAGGAGGCCCGCCGAGCGCGCCACGGACCCGGTCGTCGGCAATCGGCCGAGCGCCTTGGCGATGAGCCCTCCGACCGTCTCGACGTCGTCGTCGTCGAGGTCGAGGCCGAACAGTTCGCCGAGCTCGTCGATCGGAAGGCGCGCGCTCACCCGGTAGCGCCCTGGGGCGACCTCCTGCACCTCCACGACCTCGCGATCGTATTCATCGGAGATGTCCCCGACGAGCTCCTCGATGAGGTCCTCGAGCGTCACGAGGCCCGCGATGCCGCCGTACTCGTCGACGACCATCGCGAGATGGTTGGACTCGAGCTGCATCTGGCGGAGGAGGTCGTCAGCCTTCTTCGACTCCGGCACGAAGAGGGCCGGCCGCGCGAGCTGGGCGACGAGCGTGTTCTCGACGTCGAGCGGCCTCTCGAAGACGAGTCGCGAGACGTCACGAAGGTAGAGCACGCCGAGCACCTCGTCGATGTCGTCGCCGATGACCGGCATCCGGGAAACGCCCCTGCTCAGGAAGAGCGACATTGCGGCGGCCACGCCATCGTCGGCGTCGACCGCGACCATGTCGGTGCGCGGGATCATGACCTCCCGCACGACGGTGTCGTTGAACTCGAAGATCGAATGGATGAGCTCACGATCGTCCTCCTCGAGCACTTCGAGTGCCGTCGCCTCGTCGACCATGCTCAGTAGCTGCTCCTCGGAGGAGAACGACGCCGTCCTCGGACGTCCAGGGGTCACCCGGTTTCCGATCGCGACGAGCGCGGCCGCGATGGGCCCGAGGAGCACCCGAGAGGCATGGACGAGCCATGCGCTCGCACGCATGACCGTGCGGGCATGGAGCCTGCCCACTGCGCGAGGGCTCGACCCCACGAGAACGAAGGAGGCGACCGTCATGATGAAGGCGGAGAGCAGAAGCGCCCACCACCACTCGTCGAACACGTACGCGAAGGCGAGGGTCACAAGCACGGCCGCCGTCGTCTCGGCGACGACGCGCATGAAGTTGACGGCGTTGACGTGCGCGCCGACATCCGACGCGATCGCGAGAAGCGATGTTCGCGCCCTCGCCGTCGTCGAGAGCTCGGTGAGGTCGGCCCTCGAGAGGGCGCCGAGTGCCGCATCCGCCGCCGCGAGCCACCCGCCGAGCGCCACGAGCAGCGCGGCGACGCTCACGAAGATCGGGATCATGCGACTAGCGTTTTCGCTCGGCCAGCGCGAACGCGGCCAGGATATCGCCCTGGATCCCGAACATCTCGCGCTCCTCCTCCGGCTCGGCGTGGTCGAAACCGAGCAGGTGCAGGAGACCGTGGCAGGTGAGCAGCAGCAATTCGTCAAGGAGGCTGTGACCTGCCGCCTCGGCCTGGCCGGTCGCGACCTGCGGGCACAGTACGATGTCGCCCAGCAGCCCGGCGGGCGTCATCGTCTCCTCGGTCCCCGGCCGCAGCTCATCCATGGGGAAGCTCAGCACGTCGGTCGGGCCCGGCTCATCCATCCACTGCACGTGGAGCTGCTCCATGGCCGCCTCGTCGACGAGCACGATGCCGAGCTCGGCATCCGGATGCACGTGAAGCTGGTCGAGCGCGAACCCGACGAGCCGCTGCAGCGCAGGCTCGTCGACCGCAACGGCGGACTCGTTGTTGATCTCGATGCTCACGGCGTCCTCCGCTGGTGGTCCTGTGGATTGCGACCGCGCCTCAGTGGCGCCCTGCGCTCCTCGCGGTTCCCAGCATGTTGCTCGCCGTCGCCGTGCTGCCGCTCGTAACGCTGCACCTGCCGTTCGGCATCGTACTTCGTGTACGCGTCGACGATTCGACCGACGAGGCTGTGCCTCACGACGTCGTCGCTCGTGAGCGTCACGAAGTGGATATCGTCGATGTCGGAGAGTACGCGCGTCACAAGCTGGAGTCCGCTCGCCCCTGCCGGAAGGTCGATCTGGGTGATGTCGCCCGTCACGACGATCTTCGACCCGAAACCGAGGCGGGTGAGGAACATCTTCATCTGCTCAGGGCTCGTGTTCTGGGCCTCATCGAGGATGATGAACGAGTCGTTGAGCGTGCGCCCGCGCATGTAGGCGAGTGGTGCGACCTCGACCGTCCCCGTCGCGAGAAGCTTGGGGACGACCTCGGGATCGAGCATCTCGTTGAGGGCGTCGTAGAGGGGTCGGAGGTAGGGGTCGATCTTGTCGTTAAGGGTGCCGGGAAGGAACCCGAGCCGCTCCCCCGCCTCGACCGCGGGCCTCGTGAGGATGATGCGGTTGACCTCCTTGCGCTGCAGCGCCTGCACTGCCTTCGCCATGGCGAGGTAGGTCTTGCCCGTGCCGGCCGGCCCGATCCCGAAGACGATCGTGTTCTGGTCGATCGCGTCGACGTAGGCCTTCTGGCCGAGGGTCTTCGGGCGGATGGTCCTCCCGCGCGTGGTGAGGACGGCCTGCCCGAGCAGCTCGGCCGGGCTTGTCGACGGGTCGGCCTTGAGCATCCGTGCGGAGACGGCGACGTCCGGTTCGCCGAGCTCCTGGCCGTTGCGCACCATGCTGATGAGCTCCTCGACGAGACGCTTCGCCCCCTGAACCTGTTCGGGGTCGCCCTCGAGCGTGATCTCGTTGCCGCGCACGAGAACCCTCACGAGCGGGTATTCGCCCTCGACGGTCGTGAGGAGGCGGTCCTGGGGCCCGAGGAGCCGGACCATCGCGATCCCGTCCACCTCGAACCGCTCGTGCGCGTCCCCGGTGGGAGCTCCACTGCTGGGTCGCTCGTTACTGGCCAAGGGTTCCTTCCGCCAGCGCGCCATCCGGTCCGGCGCCGAGCAGGTGCGCATGCACGTGGAAGACGGTTTGCCCCGCCGACTCGCCCTCGTTGAAGACGAGGCGGAAGTCACCGCCTGCGTGCTCCTCTGCGAGAATTCTCGCCGTGGTGACGATGTCGGCGAGGAGCGCCGGATCGCCTGCCGCGAGCTCGGAGACGTTCCGGTACTTCTCGGTCTTGGGTACGACGAGAAGGTGCACGGGCGCCTGAGGGTGGATGTCCCTGAAGGCGATGACGGTGTCGCTCTCGAACACGATGTCGGCCGGAATCTCGCGCGCGACGATGCGCGTGAAGATCGACGGTTCGCGGGTTTCCGGCATGCTGACCATCGTAACCGTCGTGGCCGTGGGCGCGCCTACCAGCGGCCGAGTGCGACGCCCAGCACGGCCAGGGCCGCCGGGCCGGCCGTGCTCGTGCGCAGGACGTTACGGCCGAGCGAAACTGCGGATGCACCTGCCGCAGCGAACCGGGCGAGCTCGGCCGGCGCGATGCCCCCCTCCGGCCCGACGATGACGAGGATGTCGCGACCCGTTCTGGGCAGCCTGCTCAGCGGGAGGTCCGCCGTCGGCTCGAGCACGACGAGCTGGAACTCTTCCCCCAGCTTGGCGAGCGTCGCGGTCGAGGCGAGCGGCCTCAAGAGGGGGATGCGATGCCGAACGGACTGCTTGCTCGCTTCGCGCAGGATGCTCGCCCAGCGCTCCTCGTGCCGGCGGACCTTCGCGCCCTCCCACTTGACGATCGACCGGCCGGCTGCCCACG
This sequence comes from Terrimesophilobacter sp., assembly GCA_036833635.1. Taxonomy (GTDB): domain Bacteria; phylum Actinomycetota; class Actinomycetes; order Actinomycetales; family Microbacteriaceae; genus Terrimesophilobacter. The sequence continues at coordinate 6,752 of DAITPJ010000021.1, read as the reverse complement.
GGATGACGCCGTCGACGCCGAGCTCTGTCGCCGCCTGGATGGCGAGCTCGTCCCTGTCGTTCTTCGCGAGGGCCTGCGCGAGCCAGATCGTGGGGCTCGGCGGCTCCTCGAAACGCGTCGACTCGACCGCGAGCTCGAACCGGTCGCCGTCGGCGAGCGTGACGAGGCCGTCCACGATGAGACCGCGCCCGTCGCCGACGCTCAACCGCTCACCGACCGCGAGCCTTCCGACGGTCACGGCATGGCGTGCCTCCTGGCCCGTCACCGCGACGACGGAGCCGACCGTCGCATCCGCAGCCTCGTCGCTCAGGTAGAAGTGCGCCATGCTCCCCGCCGGCAGCTCAGACGTTGAGGAAGCGGTCGCGCAGTTTCTGGAACAGTCCCTGCTGGAAGTGGGCGAGCGTGGGGGCCACGGGTCTGCGCGATCCCGCGAACTGCCGGATGAACTCCTGCTGCTTGGCGTCGAGCTTCGTGGGCGTCACGACCTGCACGCCGATCCGCAGGTCGCCGCGACCGGATCCCCTCAGGTGCGTCACCCCGCGGTCCTTGACCGTGATGACCTCCGCACTCTGCGTGCCCGGCTTGACCTCGATCGCGACGGGTCCGTCGAGAGCCTCGATCTCTGTCGTCACCCCGAGAATGGCATCCGTCATCTGCACTTCGAGCGTCGCGAGCAGGTCGTCGCCGTTGCGGCTGAAGATATCGTGGTGTCGCACCTTGACCTCAAGGAAGAGATCCCCGTTCGGACCACCGGCCGGGCCGACCTCGCCCTGGCCTGTGAGCTGCAGTCGCAGCCCCGTCTCGACGCCGGCCGGGATGTCGACCGTGACCTTGCGGCGCGCACGAACGCGACCCTGGCCGCCGCAGCTCGGGCATGGGTTCTGGATGACCGTGCCGTATCCGCGGCAGGTCCCGCACGGGCTCGAGGTCATGACGTTGCCGAGCAGGCTCCGCACCGCGCGCTGGATCTGGCCGGTGCCCTGGCAGATGTCGCACGTCACGGGGTGGGTGCCTGGCGCACAGCATGAGCCGTCGCACGTGCTGCACACGACGGCCGTGTCGACCTCGAGGTCCCGCTTGATGCCGAAGATCACGTCGCCGAGCTCGACCTCGATGCGCAGCAGCGCATCCTGTCCGCGCTCCCTGCGGGAACGCGGGCCCGCGGTGCGCTGGGTCGCCCCGAAGAAGGTCTCGAAGATATCGCCGAACCCGCCGAAGCCCGCCCCGAAACCGCCCTGGCCGCCCAGGTCGTACTGCTCGCGCTGCTGGGGATCGGAGAGCACGTCGTAGGCGTGGGTCACGAGCTTGAACTTCTCCTGCGCGTCGGCACCGGGGTTCACGTCAGGATGCAGCTCGCGCGCGAGGCGCCGGTACGCCTTCTTGATCTCGTCGGGCGTCGCCGTCCGCTCGACTCCCAGTACGTCGTAGTGGTCTGCCACTCAGTGTCCCTTGCGTTTCATTCCTCGCCGAGAAGGCGGGAGAGGTAGCGGGCGACGGCGCGTACCGCAGCCATGTTGTTCGGGTAGTCCATCCTCGTCGGTCCGAGAACGCCCACGCGCGCGAAATCCCCGCCGCCCAGCGTATAGCCGCTCGCGAGCACCGAGGTCTCCCCGAGTCCGAACGCGGCGTTCTCGCTGCCGATGCTCGTCGCGAGCCCGTGCTGGTCGGGTTCCATCTCGGCGAAGAGCTTGAGCAGGGTGACCTGCTCCTCGATCGCCTCGAGCACGGGGTAGATGCTCCCGCCGAAGTCCTCCGCCGTGAGCGCGAGGTTCGCGGCGCCCGCCATGAGGAGCTTCTCGCCTCGGCCGGCCGCAAGCTGTTCCCGGATGCTGTCGACGACGCTCACGACGAAGTCGTGCCGGTTGGGGTGGAACGTCTCCACGAGCCCGTCGAGCGCGGTAGCAGCCTCAGCGAGACCCAACCCGCCGAGTGCCGCGTTGAGCTTCGCCCTGACCTCTCCCAGGATCTCCTCCTCGAGGGGCTCGCGCACATCGATGTGGCGCTGCTCGACGCGGCCGGTGTCGGTGATGAGCACGATCATGAGCCTCAGCGAGCTGAGCGGTACGAGCTCGATGTGCCGGATGCGCGACCGCCCGAGCGATGGGTACTGCACGAGCGCGACCTGGTGGGTGAGCTGGGAGAGCAGCCGCACGGTCCGGGTGAGCACCTCGTCGAGATCCGTTGCGTGGCCGAGGAACGTCTCGATCGCCTGGCGCTGGGCAACCGTGAGGGGGCGAAGGTCGGCGAGCTGGTTCACGAAGACCCGGTAGCCCTTGTCGGTCGGGATCCGTCCGGAGGAGGTATGGGGAGCGGTGATGAGCTCCTCCTCCTCGAGCAGCGCCATGTCGTTGCGGATGGTCGCGGCAGAGACCCCGAAGGCGTGGCGCTCGACGATGGACTTCGAGCCGACGGGCTCGCGAGAAGCGACGTAGTCCTGGACGATGACGCGCAGCACATCGAGACTGCGATCCGTGGCCATCGGCACGCCCTCCCGTCTCTGGCACTCAGGTCTTCCGACTGCCAATCGTATCGCGACATACCCCAGAGAGGGCGTTGCACCTACGCGGCAGGGGCAGTAGCTTATGGGTGAGCTTGTGCCCTACCCTCCCATGAGGGGCATGCCAAGGCCGGCCCAGCCCGGACCCTGACGGGGTCGGACTCGAACACCGAAAGGCAAAGTTAATGACTGATCAAACCCCACCGGCCGCAGCGCCGCAGCCGGCGGCACCGTTGACGGCTGCCGAGGACAAGCAGTGGGCGTCGTTCGCCCACTTCGGCGGAATTCTCTGGATCCTGCCCTCGCTCATCATCTTCCTCGTGTTCAAGGACCGTGGCGCGCTGACCAAGCAGGAGAGCAAGGAAGCCCTCAACTGGCAGATCACCTTCCTGATCTTCTACATCGCGTGGACGATCATCGCGGCGATCCTGACCTCGGTCTTCCTCGTGAGCGGAATGTGGAACCTCGTGTGGATCCTCACGCTCATCGGATGGCTCATCTACCTCGCGAACGTCGCGTTCTCGATCATGGGCGGCATCAAGGTCAACGGCGGCGGGAACTACCGCTACCCGGTCAACTTCCGGTTCATCAAGTAAACAGGGAGCATTCTCGTCGGAGAGCCGGGCGTTTCGCCCGGCTCTCCTGCTTTAATGGAGCCATGTCAGACAACGCGCCGCCTCCGGCCAACCCTTACCAGACCGCTCAGCCGCTCAGCCCCGCGGACGAGAAGCTGTGGGCCGTTCTCGTGCACATCGGCGGGATCTTCTTCAACTTCCTGCCTGCACTCATCGGCTACGTCGTGCTCAAGGACCGCGGCCCGTTCATCCGGCAGCACACCGGTACGGCGCTCAACTTCCAGATCACGCTCGTCATCGCCTACGCCGTGGGTGCCATCACCTCGCTCATCGTCATCGGGTTGTTCATCCTCGCCGCTGCCTATGTCGCGAACATCGTGTTCTGCATCCTTGCCGCGGTCGCCGCCAACAAGGGCGAGTACTACGAGTACCCGCTCGCGATCAAGTTCATCAAGTAGCGACCCACCCCGCTGGTTGAGTAACGCGCAGCGCGTATCGAAACCACGGAGTTCGTGCCTCGGTTTCGATACGCGACCTTCGGTCGCTACTCAACCAGCGGGGAGCACGCGACCTTCGGTCGCTACTCAACCAGCGGGTAGCACGCGTCCTTCGGCCGCTACCCAACCGGCGGAGTTTCGGGCAGCAGTGCGCGCACCACAGCATCCGCGAGAAGCCGCCCGCGCAGCGTGAGCACGACCGTGCCGTGCAGCGCATCCGCCGGCTCGACGAGCCCGTCCGCGATGAGTCCGGCGACGGCCGTGCGGCCGGCATCCGTGAGGTCGGCCGTCGGCAGCCCCTCGCGGATGCGCGTTGCGAGCAGCACCCGCTCGACCCGGCGCGTCGCCTCGTCGAGGGTCTCGCGCCCTGCGGCGGGTGACTGGCCGGAGAGGACCCGCTCGGCGTAGGCCGCTGGGTGCTTGACGTTCCACCAGCGGACGCCACCGACGTGGCTGTGGGCGCCAGGTCCGATCCCCCACCAGTCGTGGCCCTGCCAGTAGCCGAGGTTGTGGCGCGACCGGTGAGCAGTAGAGCGGGCCCAGTTGCTCACCTCGTACCATGCGTACCCGCCCTCGCGAAGCATCCGGTCGGCCAGTTCGTACTGCTCCGCCGCAAGGTCGTCGTCTGGCTGGGCGACCTCGCCGCGGCGGATCTGGCGAGCGAGCTTCGTGCCGTCCTCGACGATGAGTGAGTACGCGCTCACATGGTCTGGTCGTTGGGCGATCGCCGACTCGAGCGACGTGCGCCAGTCGTCGAGGCTCTCCCCTGGCGTGTTGTAGATGAGGTCGAGGCTCACGTCGAGGCCTGCGTCCCTGGCCCAGCGCACGACCAGAGGAACGCGTTCGGGGTCATGCGTGCGGTCGAGAGTCGCGAGCACGTGCGGAACGGCGGACTGCATGCCGAAGGAGACCCGCGTGAAGCCCGCGGCCCTGAGGGACTGCAGGTAGTCGGCGTCGACGGAGTCGGGGTTCGCTTCCGTCGTGATCTCGGCATCCGGTACGACGCCCCAGGTGTCGCGCACGGCGGCGAGCATCGCGGTGAGGTCGGTGACGGGGAGCAGCGTGGGAGTGCCCCCGCCGAAGAACACTGTGGATGCTGGTCGGCGGGACAGTCCTGCGTCTACGAGGACGTCGGCGGCGAGAGAGATTTCGCGGATGGCCTGGCCGGCGTAATCGGAACGTCTCGTGCCGCGCAGTTCCTCAGCGGTGTAGGTGTTGAAGTCGCAGTAGCCGCAGCGCACCCGGCAGAACGGCACGTGGAGGTACACGCCGAAGTTGCGTTCGCCTGCCCCCTCGCTGACGGATGCCGGCAGGCGCCCGTCAAGCGGGGCCGGATCGGCGATCGGGAGGGCGGAGGGCACCGGCCCATTCTCGCGCACTCTGCGACGCGGGCCGCCTTCTGCCGGGGCGTCAGCCGAGCTTCTCCACGGTGAAGATCACATCGTACGAGTCCAGGGTGATCGGCGAGTCAGGCACGAGTACGAACCGGACGTAGTCGCTCACCTGAAGATGAACCATGCCCGAAGTCGCGAGATTGATGACATTCGAGTCGTCGTATCCGCTGGCCTCGACGAGGGCCTGAAACGGGTTGCCCACATAGGTCAGTTGGAGGTGCACGGTCGTGTGGCTAGCGTCGGTGGTCCTGATGGCTGCGCTCATCCCGACCCGATAGTAGCCCGCCTCGACGACGTGGAGGGCGTAGTAGGGAGGCCCGGGCTGGGGACTCAAGGATATCGGCTCGACCTCGTCGATGTCGCGAATCGTCGTGAGGGGGAATACGAGCCCCGGGGACACGACAACGTCATCGTCGTTCGAGTACACGTAAAGGCCGGTAAGACTCGTGGCGTCCAGGCCGGGCGCGCCATCGAGGCCATTCTGGCCGTTCTGGCCGTCAGTACCGGCGGCGCCTGTTGGCCCTGCGAGGCCCTGTGGGCCTGTGGGCCCGGTGGTACCTCGCGGTCCGGCGGGTCCGGCGGGTCCGGCGGGTCCGGCGGGTCCTGGCGCTCCATCGTCACCAGCTGCGCCCGGCGCCCCAGTCGCGCCGGTGGCTCCCTCCTCACCAGCGGGTCCCGTCGGGCCTTGGGGGGATGCGCTCGAGCCGCCCACCGTGGAACCCAGCCAGCCGGCGCCGAAGCTCAGGAGCAGCATGGCGACGGCGAGGGCGATCGCGGGAAGGGCGAGTGAGCGGCGATGGGTCTCCATGTGGCTCCTCACGTTGCGACGATGTGCCCCTGAGTACTGGGCCAGGCGTGACTTCGTCTCACTACGTTAGCGCGGCTCGTCGCCGACGTGTCCAGAATGGTGCGGGCTCGCAGGTCAGAAAGGTGCGGAGTCGTCGTCCAGGACGGGCATGGTCGGTTTCGCGGTGAAGCATGGTTTCGGCCGTCTGTCACCGGCATCTGCATCGTCATCGCCGTGGGTGCCATCGCTGCGCACGACCCGCCCCAGCGGCGAGGTCCATTCCAGTACTCCGGGGCTGACCTGTTTCACGCTCCACCCGCCGTGGTGTTTCAACGTGTGATGCCCGCGACACAGCACCGCCAGATTCTCGGGAACCGTTCGCCCGCCGTGTTCCCACGGCACCGTGTGATCGATGTCGGCGTAGCGGGCATCCCGGTTACAGACCGGGAACTGGCAATGTTTATCCCGATGCTCCAAATATCGTCGCAAACTCGCGGTCGGCCGGTAAGTGTCCGCGGAGACCACCATCCCGGACACCGGATGGGTGAGCACCCGCACCAACTCCGGGGCCTGCGAGGCCAGCCGGCAGGCGGTGTCCAGATCGACCGGACCGCGCCCCAACAAGGTGGCCGGCTCATTGCTTTCACCCAGCAAGGTCAAGGCGGGAATCACAATAGCGACCTCGCCACGGATGGCCGCCGCCGCCGTATGCGGGGCCCCTTCCCCGCAGGCCGGTTCCCCGGTCAACAACAAGTCCATGAACAGATCGGCCCGTAACTGGTCGCGGGTACGCGGATCGGCTGCTCCCGCACCATCCGCTTCCCCCGCCTCGGTCGCCGCGGCTGCGGCAGCCTTCGCTGCGGCGGCAACCGCTTTGGCCTGCCGGGTCAACCGGTCGAAGATCGCCGCCGCATACACGGTCGGCAACAAACAGGTCAGCTCCGACATCCCCTCCGCCAGATCCCTGATCGTGACCGCCCGCAACTCCCGCGCCTTGGCGTG
>DAITPJ010000020.1:0-26831 GCA_036833635.1 Terrimesophilobacter sp. | reverse complement strand
GGGGCCGACTTCGCCTGCTCCCGCTCCTCGCGACCGTCCTCGGCCGGGTCTGCTTTCTCGTCCACGCCTACGCTCCTGACTTGTTCTCGCCGCCGGCGCCGTAGCCGGTCGAGCCGAACCCGGACTGGCCCCTGTGGCTTCCGGGGAGTGAGCCTACCGGGATGAATCGTGCACGCGACACCGGCATGACGATGAGCTGTGCGATGCGGTCGCCCGCGGCGATCGAATACGACTCGACGGCATCCGTGTTGAGAAGGGTCACCCTGAGCTCGCCCCGATATCCAGCATCGACGGTGCCAGGGCTGTTCACGATCGTGATGCCATGGCGTGCCGCGAGACCGCTTCTCGGCACGACGAAGCCGACGTAGCCGTCCGGGAGCGCGATCGAAACGCCCGTCCCGATCGTCGCACGCTCCCCCGGCCCGAGCTCGACGGCTTCTGCGGCGCTCAGGTCGGCCCCGGCATCACCAGGGTGCGCGTACTCGGGAATCGCACTTCCCAGGAACAGGACCTCAACCGCGTCGACCACGTATCGAGGCTAGTGCACGCCGGATGGTCAAAGTCTGATCGAATAGGGGCATGACGATCTATCGGGAGAGACTCTGGGCATCGACATGGGTCTTCCTGGCGATGGCGCTCGTGATCCCCGCGAGCCTTCTCGTATTCTGGCCGATCAGCGCCACGGCCGGTATTGTCGTCGCGCTCGTCCTCTACGCAGGATGCTGCGGCATCCTCGTGCTCGCCTCGCCCGTCGTGCTCGTGACGAGCGAGCGGCTCACCGCGGGGCGCGCGCGGCTCCCCATCGAGTTCGCGGGAGAGGCGATCGGTTATCGCGAACCGGAGGCGACAGCCCAGCGCGGCGTCGAACTCGACGCGAGGGCATGGTTGCTCATCCGCGGCTGGGTCGCGCCCGTCGTGCGGATCGAGATCACCGATCCGGCCGACCCGACCCCCTACTGGCTCGTGTCGACGCGCCGCCCTGAAGAGCTCGTCGCGGCCATCGAGCGGGCGAGAAGGTCCTGACTCAGGCCGCGCACTCGAGGCAGATCGGCCCGAGCTTCTCCTCGTGGTCGATCTGGGAGCGGTGCTTCACGAGAAAGCAATTGACGCAGGTGAACTCGTCCGCCTGTGGAGGAAGAACCACGACGTCGAGGTCGAGGTCCGAGAGGTCGGCGCCCGGGAGCTCGAAACCACCCGGATTGTCGGCATCGTCGACGTCGACGACCCCGGACATCTTGTCCGGGACACGTTCCTTGAGCGCCTCGATCGACTCCGAGTCGTCGTCGGTCTTGCGTGGCGCGTCGTAGTCGGTTGCCATTACCATCCACTTCTTCAACTAGTCGGTTACGCGAAATCGGCGGGGGTAGTTTGCATCAATTGATTCGCAATAGCAAACCATGCCGGGATGCACGTGCCCTCATACCCCAGTGAACTTGCGGCGCGCCCGCGTTATTCCCGTATTCCGAGGGGTTCCATGGCACCCTGAGAACATTCCTATGACGTGAAAGAGGCACCCAGATGCAGGAGCTGAGAGTGATCGGCGTCGAGGACGGGGCGCTCCTCGCCACCTCCGACGATGGAAGCCGTTTCCGCATCGCGATCGATGATGCTCTCCGGTCCAGAGTGCGGCAGTCGGTGCCGGATGCCGGGACGGGCCGGCGCCTCGCACCCAAGGACATCCAGGCCCACATCCGATCCGGGATGTCGGCCGAGGACGTGGCTTCCGTCACCGGAGCGCCGCTCGAGTACATCCAGCGATTCGAGGGGCCTGTGATCGCCGAACGCGAGTACGTCATCGAGTCCGCACTCGCCGTCCCCGTGCACACTGCCGCAGACACCGAATTCAGCGACCCTCCTTCGACCTTCGGAACGGCGATCCTCTCCCGCCTCCACGAGCTCGGTGCGACGGGAGAGCGCTGGGCGAGCTGGAAGGAGGACGGCAGCGGCTGGGTCGTCAAGCTCTCCTTCGTCTCGGAGGCGATCGACCGCGACGCACGTTGGCGCTTCGACCCCAAGAAGTCTGCACTCGCGCCGCTCAACACCGAGGCGGAGACCCTCTCCCGCCAGGGAGATGTCGCCTCGAGCCTCATCCCCCGGCTTCGGGCCGTCGACTCCCGAGACCGGGTTGCGGACAACTCGCGGTTCGACAGCGGCGCGTTCGTCGATCACGACCTCACCACCGGTTCCCCCGGAGACACCGCCCCGCACCTCGAAGCAGTGCCCTACGGACGCATTGGTGCCGAGACCTCCGACAACTCGCAGGAGACGACCGCGCCATCCCACCAGACCGCCGACCTTCTCGAGGCGCTGCGTCGCCGCCGCGGCGAGCGGGAGAGCGCGCAGTACGACGACCTCGAGGACGCCATGGCCGATCATCCGTCGACCGGGAGCATCCGGCTCGTCGAGGTACCGCTCCCCGAACTCGAGGACGGCGACACGCCTCCCCAGCCGGCCTCATCGCAGAGCCTCCAGCATCGCTCGTCGAAACGAGCACGCGCGACCATGCCCAGCTGGGACGAGATCGTGTTCGGCGCCCGCTCGGACGACGACCCGGCCTAGGTCACGAGCGCGGCGCGTAGGCGCCGAACCGCAGGAGCGGAACCGCGGTCTCCTCCGGCGAGAGCGAACCGTGCTGCCCGATCATGGCGCGCGATCTCGCCGTCGCCGTTCGCGAATCGTAATAGGCGACGGCCTTCCTGCCGGCGACGATGAGGTCTCCGATGCGCGGCACGACGACCGGGTCGACGGTGGGCCCGAACCAGCCCTCGGCGATCGCCTCGGCACGCGTGACGACGAGCGAACGCCCGCCTTCGGCCCCGCGCCAGCTGGTGGTGACGCGCTCGCGCAACTCCGGCGAGGCATCCGGTTCGAAGTGAAGCTGAAGCGCGCGGGGCTCCCCCGCGACGTGGCGAATGCCGTCGAGCAGTCCGGGTTCGCGGTCGAACAGCACGTGGGAGCTCGCCGGCACGTCGAGGGAGCCGTGATCGGCGGTCACGATGAGTCCCTCGCGCCGACCGAGCCCCGCCGAAAGCCCCGACACGGCGGCGTCGAGTTCCTCGAGCGCGCGGATGGCCCGGTCGGACCCGCGCCCGTAGTGATGCGCGGCGTGGTCGAACTCCGCGGCGTAGACGTAGATGATCGCGGAGTCGTTCTCGTCGAGCAGGCGCCGCGCCTCGCCCACGCGATCGGCTACGCGCTTGCCCGCGCGGAACTCCGCGCCGCGCAGCACGGCCGAGCTGAAACCCGATCCGCGGAAGCGATCGATCCCGATGGCGAACGAGGGAATCCCGTTGTCCGCGGCGCGTTCGAAGACCGTGCGTGAGCGTTGCCAGGTCGCGGGATCCAGCCGGGCATCCCAGCCGGTGAGCAACTGCACGACCCGATCGTGCTCGGGGTCGAGGCTCGTGTAGCCGACCATCCCATGGATCCCTGGAAGCTCACCCGTCGTGATGGTGGCGAGTCCGCTCGCTGTCGTCGTGGGGAATCCGGCGCTCGTCGTCGACGTCTTGGTGAGCGCCCCCGCCAGGGTGCGCGCATGCCCTGGAAGCTCGCGGATCGAGTTGACCCCGAGACCATCGAGAAGGAAGACCACCGCCTTGTCGGCGGGCGGCAGCCCGAGTGCATTGGACTCGCCGAGGATTGACGCGAGGCAACTCGGCAGGACGTCGGCAAGGCTCGGCCGCACGGAATTCCTGGCCGGTAGCATGGTCGCAATCCTATGACTACCCCTGCAGACACCCCTCCCACCACCGAACGCATCGATGACATCGACGTCTCGACCGAGATGGAAGGCTCCTTCCTCGAGTACGCGTACTCTGTCATCTACTCGCGCGCCCTCCCGGATGCCCGCGACGGCCTCAAACCGGTCCAGCGCCGCATCCTGTACCAGATGAGCGAGATGGGCCTTCGGCCCGACAAGGGGCACGTGAAGTCCTCCCGCGTCGTCGGCGACGTCATGGGCAAGCTGCACCCTCACGGCGACGCGTCGATCTACGACGCGATGGTGCGGCTCAACCAGTCGTTCATCATGCGCGTCCCTCTCGTGGACGGGCACGGAAACTTCGGCTCGCTCGACGACGGGCCGGCGGCCCCGCGCTACACCGAGGCCAGGCTCGCGGCGGCGGCGATGGCCATGACGGCCGATCTCGATGAGGACGTCGTTGACTTCGTTCCCAACTACGACAACCAACTCACACAGCCCGAGGTGCTGCCGTCAGCATTCCCGAACCTCCTCGTCAACGGCGCGAGCGGTATCGCGGTCGGCATGGCGACCAACATGGCTCCGCACAACCTCATCGAGGTCATCGGTGCTGCGCGGCATCTCCTCGAGAACCCCGACGCGAGCCTCGACGACCTCATGTCGTTCGTTCCTGGACCGGACCTGCCGACGGGCGGCACGATCGTGGGCCTGGCCGGCATCCGGGACGCCTACGAGACCGGTCGTGGCAGTTTCAAGACCCGCGCGCGGGTCTCGATCGAGAACGTCACAGCGCGCAAGGCGGGTCTCATTGTCACCGAGCTCCCCTACATGGTGGGGGCTGAGAAGGTCATCGAGAAGATCAAGGACGGGGTCAACTCGAAGAAGCTCGCCGGAATCTCGGACGTGACCGATCTGACCGATCGCAAGCATGGCCTCCGGCTTGTGATCGGCATCAAGACCGGCTTCAACCCGCAGGCGGTGCTCGAGCAGCTCTACAAGCACACGCCCCTCGAAGACCAGTTCAACGTCAACAATGTGGCGCTCGTCGACGGAGGCCCGCAGACCCTCGGCCTGCGCGAACTGCTCCGCGTGTATCTCGACCATCGGATCTCGGTCACGACCCGCCGCAGCCGATTCCGGCTCGCCCGGCGCCAGGAGCGCCTGCACCTCGTCGACGGCCTGCTCATCGCGATCCTCGACATCGATGAGGTCATCCAGGTCATCAGGGCAAGCGATGACGCGGATGCCGCGCGCAAGCGCCTCATGGACGTGTTCGACCTGAGCGAGGTGCAGGCCGAGTACATCCTCGAGTTGCGGCTGCGCCGCCTCACGAAGTTCTCGAAGATCGAACTCGAGGCAGAACGAGACAAGCTGCGGGCCGAGATCGCGGAGCTCGAACTGCTGCTCTCGGACCCTGCGCGCATCCGCCAGCTCGTCTCCGATGAGCTCGAAGCGGTCGCGGACCAATTCGGAACGCCACGACGCACACTCCTGACCGAGGCTCGCCCCTCCGCTGCCTTCTCGACAGCCTCGAAGTCGCTAGCCCCCACCCTCGAGATCGCCGATACCCCCTGCCGGGTGCTGCTCTCGACGACGGGCCGCATCATCCGGGTCGATCTCGGCGACGGTATGTCGGACATGCCCGCGCGCGCGGCCAGGCGCAGCAAGCACGACGCGATCCGTTCGTCGGTCGTGACGACGAGCCGCACAGAGATCGGTGCGATTACGAACCTCGGACGGCTCGTGAGGCTCTCCCCCGTCGACCTGCCGCAGGTGCCGGAGAACTCGATCCAGCTCGCCGCGGGCGCGAAGGTCGCCGAGTACCTCGCGCTCGATGCGAGGAAGGAGCGGGTCATCGCGCTCGTCTCCCTCGTATCCGACGCGCCCGTGGCGCTCGGAACGAAGCACGGTGTCGTCAAGCGCCTGTCCCCCGGCGACTACCCTGGGCGACCGGACTTCGAGGTCATCGCGCTCAAGCCCGGAGACGAGGTCGTCGGCGCTGCCCATGGCACAGATGCCGAGGAGCTGGTGTTGGTGACCTCGGATGCGCAGCTTCTCCACTTCCCGGCCGAGTCGGTGCGTCCGCAGGGCCGCAGCGCAGGAGGGATGGCCGGTATCCGGCTCTCTGCCGGGGCCGAGGTCATCCACTTCACGTCGGTCGACCCGGGCGCGCAGGTCGTCGTCGCGACGATCTCGAACCACAGCGACACGATCGCGGGGACCGATCCTGGGCGAGCGAAGGTTTCGAAGTTCGGCGAGTTCCCGGGAAAGGGCCGCGGAACGGGTGGCGTGCGCTGCCACGCCTTCCTCAAGGGCGAGGACTCCCTCTCGCTCGCCTGGGCCGGGCCGGAACCCGCGCTCGCTGTCGGCCCGGACGGCTCGGCTCGCGAGCTGCCGGAGGCGGGCGCCAAGCGCGATGCCTCGGGCTCGCCGCTGGATGCCGTGATCGGCTCGATCGGCGGATCCGCCGCAGCCCTCAGCTGAACCGCACCGGGGTGTCGGGCCGGTCGGTGGCCACGATGCCGTGCGGAGTCGTCCACTCCAGGACACCGGGTTCGAGCTGGCGCACACTCCACCCCGGGAGGTGCTTGACGGTGTGGTGCCCCGGACACAAGTGGGCAAGGTTGCCCGCTTCGGTGGGGCCGCCCTCCGAGTACGGGATCGTGTGGTCGATATCGCTTCGCCACGCGGATCGGTTGCAGGAGGGGCATCGGCATCGGCCGTCCCGCATCCGCAAATATCGTCTCAGTTTCTCGCTCGGGCGGTAGTTATCGGTCGCCAGGACCAGGTCGGTGACGGGATCGGTGATCACCCGCACGAGCGAGGGCGCCTCTGCCGCAAGATGGAGCGCGTCCTGGAGGTCGATCGGCCCCCTTCCGAGGATTGTCGCCGGCTCCTCGCTCTGGCCCAGCAGAGTCAACGCGGGAATGAGGATGGACACCTCGGCACGGATGGCGTCAATTGCGGCGTGCGGGTGCCCCGAGGGCTGGCCGGTCAGCAGCAGGTCACAGAACAGATCGGCGCGCAATTGGTCCAGAGTTCGGGTATCGACTGCAGGCGAATCGGGCGAGTGCGGGTCCGCGATCCCTGCGACCTTGACCGCTTTCGCGAACTGCGTAAGTCGATCCGCGATTCCGGCGGCAAGAACCGTGGGGATCACGGCCACGAGCTCCGACATCCCGTCGTCGAGTTCCGTGCAGGAGACCGAACGCTTCTCCCTGGCGCACTCATGTCGCTCCTCGAAGGAGACCTCCGCGATCGAGCTCGCTGCCGCCCTCGCGAGTCGACGAAGCCGCCCCGGCGTGACCTCCGCCGCCCGGTCGAGCATGGCCGACTCGTAGTCGACACGACGCTGCGGGTCGCGAATGACGATGCCCTCGGTCATGATCACTCGGGCCTGGGCCACCGAGACGGCCCCGCCCTCCAGGGCGTGAAGCGTGAGCGGGAAGTCCCCGACGAGTCGCCAGGCCTCCGAGATCCGGGACTGGATCGTGCGATCGGACACCCTTCGCGCGATCGCGATCTCCGTAGTCACCGAGCGGACCACGAGGTCGATGGAGGCGCCCCGCCCGGCCTCGGCGATGGCGGAGTGCACGAGTTCCATGAGCTCGATCGCCTCCTCGGCGAAGAGGGCCGCCCGGGTAGCCTCGATGCGACCGAGTCGTTCCACACCGTCCCGAAACGGATTGACGTCGGTCAACTCAGACACCATGCGCTCGAACTGCAGATCCACCTCCGCAGCGTGCGGATCGACCGGAATCACTTCCAGACCGTCGATCGCATGTTCGAGTAACATGATCGACCTAGTCTATCATGGACCATTCATATTAGCAACTTTGTTCGATCATTTATTGAATATCGGTTTAGAGCCCTCCCTCCGTGCTCCCTCCTTGACGAGCGGGCCGTCGGAGAGCAGGCGTTCAAGAAGCATTGCCAGGTCCACGAAAGCGAAGCCCACTGCTGAGTCGCTGATCCCGTAGGGAAGCACCAACTGACCGTCGAAGAGCATCGCGCCGCACGAGTAGACGACGTTGGGAACATACCCATCCCGTTCCTCGGATGTCGGCCTCAGAAGTGGCTCGCGCAGCGCCCCGATGACCCGGCTCGGCTCATCACGGTCGAGCAGGATCGCTCCAAGGGAATACTCCCGCATCGGCCCGACCCCGTGAGTGATCACCAGCCAACCCTCTTCGGTTTCGATCGGAGAACCGGCGTTGCCCAGTTGGATCACCTCCCACGGCTGCCGTGGTGATTGCAGCGGAGTCGGACTGCTCCAGACCAGTCCGTCAGAAGAGGTGGCGATACCGCTGCTTTCGCGATCCGACCGCGACAAGGCGACGTACGTGCCGCGTACTTTCCTGGGAAATAAGGCCATGCCCTTGTCCTGTGCTGCCGCACCGGCGAGCTGGACGATCTCGAAAGTGCGAAAGTCCGTGGTCCGAATCAACTGGGGCGCAATATTCTCGCCATCGAAAGCCGTATAGGTCGCCAGGTAGGTGACGGTGCCATCATCCTCAGCGAAGCGAACGAATCGCGCATCCTCAATTCCCTGAGATTCGGCTGGCGAATGCGGCCACAGGATGCGCTCGGCAAGGACGGTGCTCGTCTCGAATTCCACGATGTAATTGCCCACCGCAATCTGTCGCGCCAGCTCAGCATTGTGCGCCCCGCGAGTTCGCGTCACCGGGTGCCTGATGAGTCGCGCAAGGGCAACCTCCAGCGTCTCGTCATCGAATTCGGCAGGAAGCTGCCGCCGAAGATACGAGCAGCATTCCTCGTCGCCAGTGGCATCATCCAGTTTGCCGAGGAGCACTTCACGATGATGTTGTGCTGGACCATGAGTTCCAGACTCAAGAAAATCTCCAGGCTCATCGACCTGGATGGAGCTGCCCGGACCAACGACACCGGTGCGGAACTCCAGGCTTGAAATGTGCCCTTCGCCGACCGCACGCAAGCTCATCACGAACCTCACGGACCCAGGCACGAGGTTCGATTGGTCCGGGTGCATGACCATGGACGGATTGAACAACGCCGCAGCCTCGACGGAGAACTCTTTCGTGAAGCATGCACCGATGAGCAGCCGCCGCTCCGTCGAGAGGGCTGACTCTTCGTCAATCCGGTGTGCGACCCGCTCGTAGTGGGTTTGCAGCACCCGCCGAAGATCCTTGTGCCGGCCCGCGAACCTGGCGATCACCGATCCCAGGGTCGCGACGACCGTCTCATCCGACAGCTCGAGAACACGCTCGATAACATCCGACGCTCGCGAGTGTCGCTCGTTATGGAGTTCCTGGCCGGGCACGAAAAGCCGGGCGATCACGCGCGAGGAATCGGCGCCAAGACGCAGTTCTGCCCGCGATAGCAACGTCATATCGTTCATCGAACCACGGTACGAAGTGAATGGCCATGCTGCAAAGTCGAGAGGGCGGCCAGGGTCGACTCGGCGCCCTGGTTCTCATTTCGCCCTTCCCGCTCGAGCCCGTCGTAGCCTCCACCCGTTTGCGGGTCGTAGAGGGCGACCCCTGAGTCGTTCGTTCCGAGGAACCAGGCAACGGCAAGATCGATTGCGTCGGCCCAACGGCCGTCGCTGGTGATTTCGAACGCGTATGCGCAGGCATTCGCGAGCGCCGCAGCCTCGATCGGTTGCTGGTCGAACTCCGGAATGGGGTCGCCCGGGGATCTGCCACCGACCGGGGTGAAAGAGTAATGAGCGCCCGATTTTTCCTCCTCGACCAGCCAATCGAGCAGGAACAACCCGTCGGAGAGGAGCGCATCGTCGTTGAGCGCCGATCCGGCCAAGATCAGTGCCTGGGGTATCACAGCGTTTGCATAGTGAAGGCGATCTTCCGGCCACGGCCAGGCGCCCGAACTGTGCGGGCGACCGATCGTGTCTGCTGCCGCAGCCAGCAACGACAGTGCGCCATTATTCTCTGGCAAGATCCGCAGTAGTTCCCATGCACCCACCGCGGCAAACGCCATTGGGCGTACCCACGGCGATCTCTGGCGCGCACCTCGAACAAACGCGGCGGTCGCGGCGTCGCGCCCATGCTCGGTCGGGAAGGTGGATGCTGCAGTGCCCAATCCCCAGAGCGCGCGCCCCCAACAATCCTCGACCGTCGCCCACCCCTGCCAACGCCCGCCGAGAGAACGCCGGTTCCGAAACCGGCCGTCGTGGGCCTGCGCTGCAATCACGAAGGAGAGGTAGTTCTCGGCCAGGCCGTCCAGGTCGGTGGGATCATCCGTCGTTGATCGGGATCGGGCCGCGACGCCGCGGCAGACGACGACGAGAGCGCGTGCGACATCATCGACGCAATACCCGTGCGATTTCCGGGCGCGAGTGCCGTCCGCATGCTCGAACAGCCCGTTGTCGTCCGTCAGAGTACTCAGGTGTCGAAATGAAACTTCGGGGATCGTCGAGAGCGGTGAAATGTGCGAGCCGAACGCGACACTCACGACTGCACGGCCCTGGCTGCGGCGTGCTCACCCGCAACGCTGCTGCGTGTGGCCGAATTCCGACCCTCTGCCAAAGAGTCGACGAGGTGGCAATAACGCTGGGCAACCGCCCCCCATACCAACGCGGGAGCGCTGGCGGCCGCGTGACCGGCCATCGACTTCGCCAGCGCCGGCTCGCTCAGAATGCGACGAACGGCGTCGCGGATCGCATTCGAATCCCGTTGCGGCACGACGATGCCTGACCCATTGGCCAACAACTCGACCGCGTGGGGAAATGCCGTCGACACCACCGGACGACCGGCCGCTATCGCCTCGATGAGCACTCCCGACGTCACCTGATCAGGCGAGTCATAAGGAAGTAGGACGACATCTGCACTCTGAACGAGGACGGCCAATTGCTGGACCGAAAGATAGTGGGCATCGAACTCGATGAGGTCGGATACCCCACGTCGGTTCGCCCTGTCGACCAGGCCACCGCGATAGCGCTCGCCATCCCGCTCGAGCACTTTCGGGTGGGTTTTCCCGACGATGCGGTAGCGCGGGTTCAGGTCCCGAAGTCCGACCATGGCATCGATCGCCCACTCGATTCCTTTGCCGGGCCCCAGCAGCCCCCAGGTGAGCACGACAGGGCGCACATTGGCTCTTCGCGGTTCGTGAAGCGTCGCATTGTGATCGATTGCGCCATGAGGGATGACCGCGATGCGGTTTGGTGCCACACCGTATAGCTGCTCCAGACGAGTTCGACCGGTTTCGGTCATTGTCACGACGATGTCCGCAGCCGCCGCGAGGCGATTCAAAATGTCTCGCTGATGCGCAGTCGGATCAACGAGTACCGTGTGCAGGACGACGATTGTCGGTACGGTGATGGATTCAACAATTCCCAGGATGTCCTCGCCATCCGGTCCGCCGTAGATTCCGTACTCATGCTGGATGATCACCGAGTCGTAGCTGTTCAACATGCGCACGTTGGCCCTTGCACTGGTATGGGACCCGTTCACAAGGTAGCCGACGACCGCCCCGGACTTGTCGTCTGCGCTTTCTCCGCCTCCGAGTACCCGGATCACCCCGACCCGGCGCGAGAACGCCGCATCCGAATTGACCAAGTGGGTGTAGAGCGCGGCGGTGAATGTCGCAAGCCCGCACTCCCGTGGTGGGTAGGTGCTGAGAAGCGCAATGGACGTCGGCGCCGATACCTGCGAGGGCGCCGACGAGAACTGAACCGGCGATGGCAACGACTTGCTACGGGTTCGAAGGGTACGACCCCTGACCGTGGCACCCCGTGTCTCGCGCTTGATCGAAGAAGAATTCGCCTTGTGCAACGTCACGGTGGACGCTCCTGTCTCGGCCGTGTCAGCGGCCGCACCCCGAAACAGCCGACGACGGAAAAGTCGTGGATGGTTGGATCTCCCGGATCATCTGGTCATGCGACGTTACGCCGGAAGTCATGGAGGACGCCGTACGTCTCCCGGGGAAACGTCGGCAGCGCGCCAGGCCGCGCTAGACGTCGATGCGGTCGCGGCTCAGGTTCGCGGCCCCCGCCACGATGAACTCCTTGCGGGGCGCGACGTCGTTGCCCATGAGCAGGTCGAAGACCTTCTCTGCTGCAACGGCATCCGGAATCCTGACGCGCCGCAGCGTGCGGTAGCGGCGATCCATGGTCGTCGACGAGAGCTGGTCGGCATCCATCTCTCCGAGCCCCTTGTAGCGCTGGATCGGGTCCTGGTACCGCCTGCCGGACTTCTTGAGCGCCGCGAGCACCGAGTTCAGTTCGGCCTCCGAGTAGGTGTAGATCGTCTCGTTGGGCTTCGTTCCAGGGTTCTGCACGATGACCCTGTGGAGGGGCGGCACGGCCGCGTACACCCGCCCGTCCTCGATCATGGCGGGCATGTAGCGGTGGAAGAGGGTGAGCAGCAGGGTCCGGATGTGCGCACCGTCGACATCCGCGTCGCTCATGATGATGACCTTGCCGTACCGCGCACTCGCCAGGTCGAAGCTGCGCCCGGACCCCGCGCCGATGACCTGGATGATCGCGGCGCACTCCGCATTGCCGAGCATGTCGGAGACCGACGCCTTCTGCACGTTGAGGATCTTGCCCCGAATAGGCAGAAGCGCCTGGTATTCACTGTCCCGCGCGAGCTTCGCGGTGCCGAGCGCGGAGTCGCCCTCGACGATGAACAGCTCGCTATTGCCGACGTCGTTGCTGCGGCAGTCGACGAGCTTGGCCGGGAGGGACGAGTTCTCGAGTGCGTTCTTGCGGCGCTGGGTTTCCTTGTGCGCCCGGGCGGAGACGCGCGCCTTCATCTCCGCGACGATCTTGTCGAGCACGAGCGCGGCCTGGTTCTTATCGTCGCGCTTCGAGGAGGAGAACCGCTCCCCGAGACCCTTCGCGACGACGCTCGCGACGATGTTGCGCACGGCAGGGGTGCCGAGCACCTCCTTGGTCTGGCCCTCGAACTGCGGTTCTGGCAGCCGCACCGTGAGCACCGCGGTGAGCCCCGCGAGGATGTCGTCCTTCTCCAGCTTGTCGTTGCCCGCCTTGAGCCGGCGGGCGTTCTGCTCGACCTGGGCGCGCAGGAACTTCATGATCCCCTGCTCGAATCCGGCCTGGTGCGTGCCGCCCTTGGGCGTCGCGATGATGTTGACGTAGCTGCGGAACTCGGTGTCGTACCCGATCCCCCAGCGAAGGGCCACATCCACCTCGCACTCCCTGGTCAGCTCGGTGGGCGACATGTGCCCCTTGTCGTCGAGCACCGGAACGGTCTCGGTGAACGTGCCCGACCCGCTCAGTTGCCAGGTCGAAGTGATCGGGGAATCCTTCGCGAGATAATCGACGTACTCGACGATGCCTCCCGCGTAACGGAACTCCTCGCGAACCGGCTCCTCCCCACGCTTGTCGTCGACCCGGATGCCGAGCCCCTTGACGAGGAACGCCGTCTGACGTGCCCGCTCGAGCAGCTCATCACGCTGGAACGTCGCGCCGCGGGTGAAGACCTGCGGGTCCGCCCAGTAGCGCACCCTTGTGCCCGTCACCCCCTTCGCGACCTTGCCGGCCACACGCAGCTCGCTCCCGTGCACGAACGGCGTGAACGGGGCATCCGGTTTCGGCTCTCCGGCATCCGCGAAGATGCCAGGCTCGCCGCGGTGGAAGGACATCGCCCAGGTCTTGCCGTCGCGGTCGACCTCGACGTCGAGGCGTTCTGAGAGCGCGTTGACGACCGACGCGCCGACGCCGTGCAGCCCGCCTGAGGACGAATACGAACCCGTGCCGAATTTGCCGCCCGCATGCAGCTTCGTGAAGACGACCTCGACCCCGGAGAGTCCCGTCTTGGGCTCGATGTCGACGGGGATGCCGCGCGCCCTGTCCCGCACTTCGACGGAGTTGTCGGGGTGCAGGACGATGTCGATGTCATCACCGAACCCGCCGAGCGCCTCGTCGACCGAGTTGTCGATGATCTCCCAGAGGCAGTGCATGAGCCCGCGCGAATCAGTCGACCCGATGTACATTCCTGGACGTTTGCGGACGGCTTCCAGACCTTCCAGCACGGACAGGTGCCGCGCAGAGTAGTCAGAACTCGCCACTGATGACCTCCGGATGTGTCGCCCGTGCCGTGTGCGGTGCCCACGGCAGGGCCGCTTTCAACACTAACGATGCGCAGCGACCCGACCCGCCTCCGACACCCCCTGATGCACCTGGCGCTACGCGCACAGCGAAATACCCCCCGGTCCAGGCATCGATTCTCGTGCGTCCGTGTTTGGATAGGTGTACGCACCAAGCGAAGGGGAGTTCCCAGATGTCTCAGGTCACCGCCGGCAACACGGCAACGGTCGAGCTCGACTCCTATCAGCTCACCGCCCTCGACCGCTGCGACAGTTGCGGCGCGCAGGCCTACATCCGGGTCATGATCGGCGAGAGCGAACTGCTCTTCTGCGCCCACCACGGTCGCCGCCACCAGGAGAAGCTGTCCGCGATCGCCACGGACTGGCACGACGAGTCGAGCAGGCTTCACGAGGATCGCTAAGTGGCGGAGCGCCGCTCGCTCGGGCTCACGCGACGCATCAAGTACTTCTTCTGGCGCGCGTCGAACGTCGACTGGAAGAACCTCTTCCGTATCGCGGGTCGCCTGAGTTCGACGACCTGGAAGCCACGGTGGCTCATCGCGCTCGACATGATCTGGTCGGCCGCCGTGCACGAAACCGGGTTCACCGACTACCAGGACTGGGATTTCCACCTGCTGAAGCACCGTGATCGGGTGACCTACATGACCCACCCCAAGTCGAATCACATCGCTCAGCTCGTCAATCAGAAGCCGTTCCGGCACCACTTCGCCGACAAGTCGGAGTTCGTGCAGCTCTTCGCCAAGTACATCGGGCGCGAGACGCTCGATGTACGCACCGCTTCCGTCGAGGAACTCGCCGCGTTCGTCGAGCGCCATCGTTCGGTCATCGTCAAGGTTCTCGACCGCGACGGCGGGCAGGGCATCGAGCGCCGCGAGGCCGCGGGGATTGCCGACTTCGCCGCGTTCCGCGACGAACTCCTCGAGAACGGGCAGTTCCTCGTCGAGCAGGTCATCCCGCAGCATCCGCAGATGGCCGCCCTCAACCCCTCGAGCGTCAACTCGCTCCGCATCGTCTCCTACTTCGATGGAAGCGAAGTGCACATCCTTGCGCGTGTGCTCAAGATGGGAAACGGGGACGTCATCGACAACTTCGCGCACGGCGGCATGTACACCATGCTCGACGAGGACGGCGTCGCGCTCCATGCAGCGTTCGACGTGGCAGGCGACGCCTACGAGATCCACCCGATCTCCGGCATCCGTATCCCGGGATTCACGGTGCCGCTCTACTCCGAGGTGCTCGATCTCGTCGATGAGATCGCTCGCATCGTGCCGCAGATCCCCTACGTCGGCTGGGACATCGCCATCTCGCCCGACCGCCCCGTCGTCATCGAGGGCAACTACAACACGGGGGTGTTCCAGGCGAAGCCGAGCCTCACGGGCACGAGGACCGGTCTCCTCCCGCTCTACCGGGACGTCATCGGGTTCTGACGCCGGTCAGGCGCGGCGGATGATGCCGAGCGGCGTGCTCTGGTGCCCCTGTCCCAGCGGATTGTCGGCGAGGACGCGCTCCATGAGGCGGTTCTGCCTCATGTCGAGCGTCGAGCCGAGCACATTCCCGCCGAAGTCGTTGATGTCGACGACGAGCACATCGATGTCGTCGCGCAGGGCGGCCTTGAGCCCGCGCGCGACGTCACCTGGCCGCTCAGGGGCAAGCACGACCTGGGAGTTGTAGGGCGGAATGGTCCCGCTCGTTGGCCCGTCGATGCCTCGGGCCTTCGGCCCGGCCACGACGTAGAACGCTCCCTTGCGGCCGAAGAGCTTCGTGACGGCGGCGACGCCCGCCGCCAGCAGGATGCGCGGGGTTCCGCACTCCCGCAGCGCCATCTCCATCGTCTCCGGCATGCCGAGGCCGATCCCGCCCGGCGTCTTCGTCACGTACTTCGAAAGCCGAACGGCAAGTGGACGCGGCGTGATCGACGACACCGGAAAGGCGCGGCCCTGGGTGATGGCGACGATCTTCTCCGTCACGAAAAGAACGTCGCCAGGGGCGAGCGCCTCGCTCGCCGCTGACACGACGAACTCGGTGATGTCGTCATCCGGCCCCACGAGCCGCGTGCGGATCGGGAGGCGAAGGAATCGTGTTCCGTCGACCTCGACCTCGAGCGCCTTGCCAGCGTTGGGCTCCGCCGTCATGGTCTACTCGAGGTAGTCGCGCAGCGACTGGGAGCGGGACGGGTGGCGCAGCTTCGCCATCGTCTTCGATTCGATCTGGCGGATGCGCTCACGCGTCACCCCGAAGGTGTCGCCGATCTGGTCGAGGGTCTTCGGCATGCCGTCGCCGAGGCCGAACCGCATTCGGATGACGCCCGCCTCACGCTCGGAGAGCGAGTCGAGCAGGCTCTCGAGCTGCTTCTGCAGCATCGTGAATCCCACGGCATCCGCGGGGACGACCGCCTCTGTATCCTCGATGAGGTCGCCGAACTCGCTGTCACCGTCCTCGCCGAGCGGGGTGTGGAGGGAGATCGGCTCGCGGCCGTACTTCTGCACCTCGACGACCTTCTCCGGCGTCATGTCGAGTTCGCGGCTCAGCTCCTCCGGGGTTGGCTCACGGCCGAGGTCCTGGAGCATCTGGCGCTGGACGCGGGCGAGTTTGTTGATGACCTCGACCATGTGCACGGGGATGCGGATCGTGCGGGCCTGGTCGGCCATGGCGCGGGTGATGGCCTGCCGGATCCACCACGTCGCGTAGGTCGAGAACTTGAAGCCCTTCGTGTAGTCGAACTTCTCGACGGCACGGATGAGGCCCAGGTTTCCCTCCTGGATGAGGTCGAGGAACTGCATGCCGCGACCCGTGTAGCGCTTGGCGAGACTCACGACGAGACGGAGGTTGGCTCCGAGGAGGTGGGACTTGGCGCGCTGGCCGTCCTTGGCGACCCAGCGCAGCTCGCGCTCGAGCTCCTTGCTGAACTTGCCTTTCTCGCTGGCGAGCTTGTCCTCGGCGAAAAGCCCTGCCTCGATGCGCATCGCGAGCTCGACCTCTTCTGCGGCGTTGAGCAGTGCGACCTTGCCGATCTGCTTGAGGTAGTCCTTGACGGGGTCGGCCGTGGCGCCGGTGATCGCGGCGGAATAGACGGGTACCTCATCCTCGTCGTCGACGAGTGAGAGCACGAGCGCCCCCGTGGGCAGCGCCTCGACGGTTCCCTCTGATTCCTCGTCGGAATCCTCTGCCGAATCACCCGTGTCGGTCTTGGCCCCGGCGGGCCTGGCCTTGCCGTCGGTGGCCTCCTCCTCGGCCTCGTCGGCCTCGTCGTCGCCCTCGGCATCCGGGTCGATGTCCTCCACGACGACGTCCTCCTCCGAGGCGAGCGACGCGGGATCGACGTCGATGTCGACGTCCGTGTCGTCGATTTCGTCGTCGAGATCCTCTGCGCCGGACTTCGCCTTCGTCGAGGCCTTGCCCTTCGCGGGCTTCGCGGAGGTCCCCTTCGTGGCCGGGCCCTTCGGCTGCGCCGCCTTCGTTGTCGCCGATTTCGTTGTCGCCGATTTCGTTGTCGCCGACTTCGCGGGCGCAGCCTTCGCGGGCGCAGCCTTCGTTGCGCTCTTCGCGGGCGACCCCGTCGCCGCCGTGCTCTTCGCTGCAGCGGCCTTCTTCGTGGGCGCAGCCTTCGTCGGTGCAGCCTTCGTCGGTGCAGCCTTCGTGACGGCAGCCTTCTTCGGGGCGGCAGCCTTCGGGGCGGCAGCCTTCTTGGTCGGCGCAGCCTTCGTGGGCGTCGCCGGCTTGGTCGTCGCGGCCTTCGAGGTCGTCGCCTTCGATGGGGCCGTCGCGGGCGTGGGCTTCTTCACGGCCGATCTCTTCCCGGCCGATTTCGTGTCGGTGGTCGCCGCGGCGGCGGACTTCTTCGGGGCGGTCTTCTCCGGGGCGGGGGTGGCCTTGGTTCTGGCTGCCATGGGGTCACCTTTCGTCAGCTCTGCTAGCGCACCGCCCGTAGAAAACGCTGATCCTGGGGGATTTCGGGCAGTACTAGGACCCATGTCAAGTCCCTGTCGCGCGATACTCGCGTATCACGACAACATGACGACCTGAACGGGTCCGTGGTCAATTATTGCACGGAAACCCTGCGCCTCATGACGCGGCCCTTGTCCTGCTGGCCGCTCGAAGCGAGCGCCGTGCGCTAGAGGGGACAACCGCGCGGGCGGCTCAGCTATTCCGGTCGTCGCCGCCCTCGCGCGACCCGGATCCCTTGTCGTCATCACCTGGATGGCGCAGTGCGAGGAAGATCTCGAGCTCGGCCGCGATCTCGTCCGCGGTCGGCAACTCCCCGTCCTCGTCGGTCAAGGGAGAGCGGAGCGGGTTCCCCGCCATATAGGAGTCGTGCCGCTCCTCGAGGGTCTCGACGAGTCGCGCGAGCTCGTGCTTGTTCTCGACCTGGCTGTCGATCTTCGAGAGGAAGTCCCGGCTCTGCTCCTTGAGGTCCTCAGTGGCGAAGATGAGCCCCGTGGCGGAACTGATCGACTCGAGCGACTTGATGGCGGCATCCGGGAATTCGGTGTCGGAGAGGTAGTGGGGTATGAGGAGCACGAACCCGGCGATCGGGTGGTCGAGTTCCTGGAGGCGATACTCCACAAGGTGAAGCGCATTGGCAAGCACCTGTGTGTGCGGCTTCCAGACGGAGAACGTCTCGATGAGCTCGTCGCGGTTGCCGCTCACCGTCACGCCGATCGGCCGGGTATGCGGGACCGGCATCGGGATCGCGTGGACCCAGGTCGTCGTCTTCGCCTCGAACAGGGCGACGAGCTCGAGCACGGCCGCCGTGAAGCGCTCCCACTGGAAGTCCGGCTCGTATCCGGCGAGAAGAAGGAACTGCTGCCCGATCTCATCCTGTGCGAGATGGAGCGCGAGCAGGGGTGGATGGTAATTCTCGAGGTGGTCCTGGTCGAAGTAGATCGTCGGGCGCCGTGCACGGTAGTCGAGGAGCGCATCGTTGTCGAACGTCGCGATGACCCGAGTCTCGAGGGATCCGAGAAGGTACTCGGTGAACTGGCTGACAGCCCCACCAGCATCGACGAAGCCCGTCAGGCCGGCGACCAGCGGGAGCCCCAACGGCACGTTCGCGACGTCCGCATCGAGCGTGTAGAGGCCGACCCCGTCTTCCATTCCTCAACTCTAACCGCGGGCAAACCAGCCCGCAGACTCCCGTGCCGCGCGCGGTCATGCCCTGAGCGAACAGCAGCAGTCGGCGGGGACGAGCCGGCATCCGGCGGCGGCTAGCATGGCCGCATGACTGTTGCCTCCTTGCGAATCTCGAGTGATTCCGCCCTCTCCCTCCCCGCCGACGTGCTGGTTCTCGGGGTGAGCTCGAGCGAATCCGCCCCGACCCTCCACGACCCGAGCGGCGGCACGGCCGACTCCGAACTCGCGATGGTGCGCGACGCACTCGGCGCTCTCGGGGTCACGGGCGCCGAGGACGAGCTCCGGCGGCTCACCGGCGCAGGTGCGGCGAAGAGCATCGCACTCATCGGGCTCGGATCCGGCCCCCTCACCCCCAACCTCCTGCGTCGCGCAGCGGGGTCCGCTGCACGCCAACTGGCCGGCATCGCGAGGCTGGCGATCGCGCTCCCCACGGCATCAGAGGAGGACGTCCTCGCGGTACTCGAAGGCGCGGCGATCGGCTCGTACGCCTTCACGAAGTTCCGCTCCGTGCAGCCGGAGAAGTCGAAGCTCCCTGCGGCCGACATCACCGTCGTCTCCGCCGTCGATGTCGCTGGGGATCCGGTCGCCCGTGCCGGGATCGTGGCCGGCGCCGTTCACGCGGTTCGCGATCTCGTGAATACGCCTCCCTCGCATCTCTACCCTGAGACCTTCGCCGCCGCAGCACAGGAACTCGCGGCCGATGCCCCCGTCACGGTCACCGTGCTCGGCGACGCGGAGCTCACCGCTGGCGGCTTCGGCGGGATCCTCGGGGTCGGCCAGGGATCGACGCGGGGCCCTCGGCTCGTCAAGGTCGAGTACGCGCCGCAAGCATCGAAGGACGGTGCAGCCCAGCGCCACCTTGCCCTCGTCGGCAAGGGCATCACGTTCGACTCCGGTGGCCTCTCGCTCAAGCCGCCCGCGTCCATGGTCGGAATGAAATACGACATGACGGGCGCGGCGACAGTGCTCGCGGTCGCACTCGCGGCCGCTCGGCTCGCCCTCCCCCTCCGTGTCACGGCGTGGCTGTGCATCGCCGAGAACCTTCCTTCAGGGTCCGCCATCCGGCCGAACGACGTGCTCACCATTCGTGGCGGCAAGACCGTCGAGGTGCTCAACACGGATGCCGAGGGCCGGCTTGTTCTCGCCGACGGGCTCTCCGCAGCGAGCGAGGAGCATCCGGACGCCATCATCGACGTCGCCACGCTCACGGGTGCTGCCCGTGTCGCACTTGGCGATCGCTACGTCGGCACGATGGGCGACGAGACCCTCGTGGGGGAACTCGTTGACGTCTCGAAGCAGGTCGGTGAGACGCTCTGGCCCATGCCGCTCCCCTCGGAGCTCAGGGCCTTGCTCAACTCGGATGTCGCCGACATCGCGAATGTCAAGATCGGCAGCACCGCTGCCGGAATGCTCATCGCAGGAGTTTTCCTCCAGGAGTTCGTGGGCAAGGCCGCGGATGGCTCACGCATCCCGTGGGCCCACCTCGACATCGCAGGCCCGGCGAACAACGACGGCTCAGGGTACGGCTACACCGGGAAGGGACCGACCGCCGTGGCCGTGCGCACGCTCCTCGCGCTGGCTGAGCGGATTTCCCGCGCGTAGTAAAGTCGAAGTGGCAGGAGAACCTGCCGGACCAATCCCCCCGACGCGAATCGGCGAAGGGTGTGCGGACAGGCTGAAACTCGAGGGAGTCGCCCGGTGTCGGAACAGAATTTTGACCTTGTCGTGCTCGGAGCGGGAAGCGGCGGCTATGCCGCTGCCCTGCGCGCGACGCAGCTGGGCATGAGTGTCGGGCTCATCGAGAAGGGCAAGGTCGGCGGAACGTGCCTCCACGTCGGCTGCATCCCGACAAAGGCGCTCCTGCACGCTGCCGAAGTCGCGGATGTCGCGCGCGACTCCGCCAAGTACGGGGTCACGGCCACGCTCGAGGGCATCGACATCGCGGCGGTGACCGCATACCGCGAAGGCATTGTCGCGAGCAAGTACAAGGGGCTCCAGGGTCTCATCAAGGCACGCGGCATCACCGTCATCGAGGGCGAGGGCACGCTCGTCTCCCCCACGACGGTCCAGGTGGGCGACGACCGGGTCACGGGCAAGAACGTCGTGCTGG
Source organism: Terrimesophilobacter sp. (assembly GCA_036833635.1). Classification (GTDB taxonomy): domain Bacteria; phylum Actinomycetota; class Actinomycetes; order Actinomycetales; family Microbacteriaceae; genus Terrimesophilobacter. The sequence continues at coordinate 5,823 of DAITPJ010000020.1, read as the reverse complement.
CCACCGGCTCGTACTCCCGCTCGCTGCCAGGGCTCGAGATCGGCGGTCGCGTCATCACCTCGGAACAGGCACTCGAGTTGCCCTTCGTGCCCCGCAAGGTCGCGGTGCTCGGCGGTGGCGTCATCGGTGTCGAGTTCTCGAGCGTCTGGCGCTCCTGGGGCGCCGAGGTGACGATCATCGAAGCTCTTCCGCACCTGGTCCCCAATGAGGACGAGAGCGTGAGCAAGCAGTTCGAGCGCGCGTTCCGCAAGCGCGGGATCGACTTCAAGCTCGGTGTGCGCTTCCAGGGTGTCGTGCAGAACGAGAACGGTGTCGTCGTGACCCTCGAGAACGGTGAGACGGTCGAGGCAGAGCTCCTGCTCGTCGCCGTGGGCCGAGGGCCGTCGACGGCGGGTCTCGGATTCGAAGAGGCCGGGCTCACCATGGACCGCGGCTTCGTCATCACGAACGAGCGCCTCGCGACCAACCTTCCAGGGGTCTACGCGGTCGGCGACATCGTCCCTGGCCTCCAACTGGCCCACCGGGGCTTCCAGCAGGGCATCTTCGTCGCGGAGGAGATCGCCGGCCTCAACCCGGTCGTCATCTCCGACTCGAACATCCCCAAGGTCACATACTCGGATCCCGAGGTCGCCTCCGTTGGCCTGAGCGAAGCCAAGGCCAAGGAGCAGTACGGGGCCGATAAGGTGTCGAGCTACGACTACAACCTCGCCGGCAACGGCAAGAGCCACATCATCGGCACCGCCGGCTCGATCAAGGTCGTTCGAGTCAATGACGGCCCCGTCGTGGGCGTCCATATGATCGGCGCCCGCGTCGGCGAGCTCATCGGCGAGGCCCAGCTTGCGGTCAACTGGGAGGCCTATCCTGAGGATGTCGCCCCGCTCGTGCACGCCCATCCGACCCAGAATGAGGCGCTCGGCGAGGCGTTCCTGGCGCTCGCCGGAAAGCCGCTGCACGCCGTCTGATCGGGGAACGCGAACTATGCTGGTCGAGACAGCCACGGTCCTGAAGGAGCACCACCCATGAGCGAATCCGTCAACCTGCCGGCACTCGGCGAGAGTGTCACTGAGGGAACGGTGACCCGTTGGCTCAAGAAGGTCGGCGACCGCATCGAGGTCGACGAGCCGCTCGTGGAAGTCTCGACCGACAAGGTCGACACCGAGATCCCGTCCCCCGTCTCCGGCGTGCTCGAGGCGATCCTCGTCGCCGAGGACGAGACTGTCGAGGTCGGTACGGCCCTCGCGACGGTGGGAGACGGGTCGGGCGGCGGAGCCGCTCCAGCGGCACCCGCGGAGCAGGCCCCCGAGGCTGCCGCGCCTGCCGCTCCGGCAGCCGGGAGTCCGGCACCTGAAGCGCCAGAGGCCCAGGCACCGGCACCTGAAGCGCAGCCCCCCGCGTCCCAGTGGGAGCCGATCCCGGCGCAGCCCGAGCCGGCGCAACCGGCCGCCCAGCAGGCGGCGCCAGAGCAGCCGGCACCAGAGCAGGCGGCGCCAGAGCAGCCCGCACCAGAGCAGCCCGCACCGGAGCAGCCCGCACCGGAGCAGCCCGCGCCTGAGTCGCCGGTTTCAGAGCAGCCGGCGCCCGAGCAGCAGCACATTGCGGAGGAACCTGCCGACGCGCCCGCTGCGGCCCCGACGCCAGGGACCGTTGCGGCGACCGCGCCCGATCAGGCTCCGGCGCAGCCAGCGCCAGCCCAGGAGGCACCGGCCGCCCCGGCACCGACCGCACCGGCTGCGCCCGCCGCGCCCGCCGGCAATGCGGGGTATGTGACTCCGCTCGTGCGCAAACTCGCGCAGGACAGCGGCATCGACCTTTCGACCATCCAGGGCTCCGGGATCGGAGGGCGCATCCGCAAGCAGGACGTGCTCTCCGTAGCCTCCGGAACCTCCGCGCCTGCAGCCCGCAAGCCGCTCGAGACCTCTCCCCTGCGCGGCACGACCGTCCCGATGTCCCGCCTGCGCAAGGTCGTCGCCGAGCGCGCCGTCGTATCGATGCAGACATCCGCACAGCTCACGACGGTCGTCGAGGTGGACGTCACCGCCGTCGCGACACTGCGGGACGAGCTCAAGGCGGACTTCCAGAAGAAGACCGGCACGAAGCTGACATTCCTCCCCTTCTTCACGCTCGCAGCGGCCGAGGCGCTCAAGGCCTACCCGATCGTCAACGCGACGATCGACGGCGAGAGCATCGTCTACCCGGCGCAGGAGAACGTCAGCATCGCCGTCGACACCGAGCGCGGACTCCTTACTCCGGTGATCCGGAACGCGAGCGACCTCTCGATCGCCGACCTCGCGCGCGAGATCGCCGATCTCGCCGAGCGCACGCGCGAGAACCGGCTCAAGCCCGATGAGCTGGCGGGAGGCACCTTCACGGTGACCAACACCGGCTCCCGCGGAGCGCTCTTCGACACGCCCGTCGTCTTCCTACCGCAATCGGCGATCCTGGGCACCGGGATCGTGACGAAGAAGCCCGTCGTCGTGACCGACAACGGGCTCGACGCGATTGCGATCCGCTCGGTGGCGTTCCTCGCCCTCTCCTACGATCACCGCATCGTGGACGGAGCCGACGCAGCTCGATTCCTCGTCGCCGTCAAGGAGCGCCTCGAGGCAGGCGACTTCCGGGGGAACCTCGGGCTCGACTAGGGAGCCGTACTCCCGCCCGGCTCGGCCGTTGCCGCGTCGCTCGCGAAGACCAGGTCCCTGATGCGCCATCCCTGCTGCGTCCTGACGAGCAGGAGCGTCCCTACGGCCGACCCTGCCCTGTCGAGGGACAGGAGGGCGCTGTCGCCGAGGCGATCGACGAGCGTCGGCGCAATCCCGACAATGCCAGGCTCCGGATTCTCGATGCCACCCTCCTGGACGACCCTGACGCGGTAGACATCCGCCTCCATGGCCGCCGACCCCGCCTGGTCGACGTCGTCGAGGCACAGGATCGACGACTCACGGATGCAGTCGGAACGTGCGCCGAGCAGGGCGACCCCGGCGGCGATGGGGTCGTCGGCCAGGATCTCGGGATCCGTGGCTGCGGTGTCCGGCGCTGAAGGGGTCGAGCCTGGCGTGGATTCTCTCGCCGGGACGACACCGGGCTGCCCCGCGTCCGACCCGGCGGCGGGAAGGAGTGTGATCGCCCCGATCACCAGGATCGCAACGAGTCCCGTCACGACCCAGACCGACTTCCGCACCGAGCGGAGTCCCCTGAGCATACGGGGGCGAAGCGTCGCGACCGGCCCCCTTTCGAGCACAGCGGCCCACTTGCCTGCCGCCGTGACGAGCGAGTCGGGCAGGTGCAGGAGGGCGAGGGCGTCGTGCCATGGGCCCGAGGGCGACGACGGCGCCTCCGCCATCTCGAGCACGTCGGGCGTCTCTCCCCCGACGCGCGGGGGGACCATGATGGACCCGGCCGGGACGCCGCCGCGCCGGAAGCGCACCGGCGCCGGCTCCGCGAGGTCGAAGAGGCGATCCGCGAGCTCGAGGGTCCAGGCCCGCGGGTCGGGTGATGCATGGTAGGACGACCAGTCCCCGAGCGCGTCCGCGGCCTCTCCGAGCGCAGCCCTGCACACTGCGGCCAAGCCTCTCAGGTCTGCATCGACCCCTGGCGCGTCGGCTAACTGGGCCGGATGGAACCCGACATCCTCCGTCGACGGGAGCTCCCCGAGGATGCCGGCCGAACCGAAGCGCGCGAGCACGGGCGCCCCGTCGCCGTCGAAGAACACGGCGGAGGACCGGATCGCGCCGTGCGTCACACCCACCCTGTGCAGCTCCGCGACCGCCAGCGCGAGCGGGGCGAGCACGGTGACGGCCTCACCAATGGCGAGGGGGCCGGCCGCGAGGACGTGCCCAAGTGTCACGGCGGACAAGCGCTGCAGGATGAGGCTCGGAGTGCCGTCGGGCGCCGTGGCGAGATCCTCGAGCCGCACGAGGTGGCGATGCGAGCTCCGCGCGAGCGCCTCGATCTCGGTATCGATGTCGGCCTGCGCAGCCTCAGGGCGGTAGACCTTGACCGCAACGGTCTCCATGCCCGCGTCGGCCGTCCCTCCGTGACCGAGCCAGACATCCGCCTTCGAGCCGACCCCGAGCAGGCGCACGAGCCGGTAGCCGCCGATCGCATCCATGGCGGCATTCTCCCGCCCGCGGCGGAGAGCCCATGCCCACCGGGGAGGCAACCGTGCACCGGGGGATGCGGCGGGCGCTGGGGCGGAGGGGAGCCGGTATCCTTGAGACATGGCACGCACGAAGGACTCGAGCCCGAAATCCGCGAAGGAACCCGGTCGTCTCAAGCAGATGTACCAGGTCTTCCAGATGACCAGGCGGTACGACCCGACCGCCGTATGGTGGATGGCTCTCGGATTCGCGATCCCGCTGCTCGTCGGGCTTCTGCTCGGCGTCCTCCTGGCCGCCGGAAGCGTCTTCGGGATGGTCCTGTGGATCGTCGCCGGTGTGCTCGGTGGCGTGCTGGGATTCATGGTCATTCTCGGCCGCAAGGCGGAGAAGGCGGCATACTCGCAGATCACCGGCCAGCCCGGCGCGGTCGGCGCGGTGCTCAAGAGTTCACTGCCACGCGGCTGGACGGGCAGCGAGATGCCCGTCGCCATCAGCCCCAAGACCCAGGATGCGGTGTACCGCGCGGTCGGAAAGGGCGGGGTCGTCCTCATCGGCGAAGGCCCGGAGACGCGCACACGGAAGATGGTCGAGGACGAGCGCAGGAAGATCGCCCGCATCCTCCCCAACGTCCCCGTCAACATTCTTCAGGTCGGCCCGGACCCCGACTCTGTGCCGCTCCACAAGCTCTCCCGTCGCCTCGGCAAGTTCAAGAAGGCGCTCAGCAAGGCTGAGATCTACGCCGTGAGCAATCGGGTGAGCTCCCTGCACAAGGGGCCGAACCTCCCGATCCCGAAGGGCATCGACCCGACCAAGGTGCGGGCGCAGCGCGCGCGCTGAGCCCACAGCGACGCCTACCTGACGACGAGGACCGTTCCCGCCGCCTTGTCATGAAGCCCGCGCTGGTCGCGGTCCCAGATGACGGCCGGGATCACGATGCACAGCAGCAGCGTGCGCACGAGCGGGCGCCACGCGCCGATCCAGCCGCCCGCGATCGGCACGACGCGCATCCGGAACACGACGTGCCCCACGCTCCCGCTCACGAGCGTGAGGAACACGATCTGGGTGAGAGCGAAGATCCCGAGCGTGGCGAAAGCGTCGTACTGGAAGAACGCGATCGAGACGAGCACACTCAGCCCCCAGTCGATCACGAGGGCACCGAGCCGCCGGCCGAAGCGGGCGACCGAGCGTGGGCCATGCTCCGGCAGCCCGAGGCGCTCCCCCGGCCACCGCTGCCCTGGGTCCTGGGTCGAGGGCTGGGCGGGTACGGGCACCCCTCGATCCTAGGCGGGGCGTGAGGCGAAACATGGGCGAAACAATGGGGATACGCCGGTGAAACGGGGTCGGCATAGCCTCTGACTGGTTGCGCGAGGCAACCAGACCCGTTTTCGCCACCAAGGAGCCCGTGCATGTTCAGTGATTCGTCCGAAGTCCTCTCCTTCATCAAGGACACCGATGTCAAGTTCCTCGACATCCGATTCACCGACCTGCCGGGCGTGCAGCAGCACTTCAATATTCCGGCGGCGAGCGTCGACGAGGAGTTCTTCACGGTCGGCCAGCTCTTCGACGGCTCCTCAATCCGCGGTTTCGCCTCGATCCACGAGTCCGACATGCAACTCATTCCGGATGTCTCGACCGCCTATGTCGACCCGTTCCGCATCGAGCGCACGCTCGTCATGCTCTTCGACATCTACAACCCGCGCAACGGCGAGATCTACGGCCGCGACCC
>DAITPJ010000019.1:0-27549 GCA_036833635.1 Terrimesophilobacter sp. | reverse complement strand
CCGGCGTCAGTTCCACGGCGGTCAACCTGCGCGTCTCGTTCAGCGCCGACCAGGCGTCCACGGGGGGTGGCATCTACGTCTCGGCCATCGGCCGCGACGTCGGGTCCACGAACTACCAGGCGCGGGTGTGGATGCAGGCGACGGGCGCAATGCGACTGCAGCTGCTGCGGGGGAGCACGATCCTGCAGACGGTCATCCCCGCCGGCCTCAGCTACACGCCGGGCGCGACCTACCAGGTGCGGCTCGAGGTGTCCGGGACGTCCCCGACGACGATCCGAGCGAAGGTCTGGGCGGACGGCCAGACGGAGCCGGCCGCGTGGCAGGCCGCGATGACCGACACGACCGCGGCACTCCAGGTCGCCGGCTCCGTCGGCCTGCGGACCTACGTGTCCGCGAGCGCGACCGCAGTGCCGGTGGCCGTGCGCTTCGACGACCTCGTCATCGGCCCGCCCCAGTGATCCGCGCGGATGGGCCGCGCGGCACCGCGCTCCTGGCGCATCCGGGTGCGGAGCTCTACGGCTCCGACCGGGTGCTGCTGGAGAGCGCGACCGCTCTCATCGACGACGGCTGGCGCGTCGTCGTGACGGTGCCGACAGGGGGCCCGCTCGTCGCCGAACTGGTCGCGCGAGGCGCCGAGGTGATCCTCTGCGTGACCCCCGTCCTGCGCAAGAGCGCGCTCCGGCCGCTGGGCATCCTGCGGCTCCTGGCCACTGCAGCGGCCGGGTTCGTCTCCGGCCTGCGGCTGCTGGCGAGGGAGCGGCCCGGGGTGCTCTACGTCAACACGATGACGATCCCGCTGTGGCAGGTCCTCGGCCGCCTGCGCGGGGTCCCCGTGCTGTGCCACGTGCACGAAGGGGAGGCCTCTGCCAGCCGCATCGTGAGGGCCGCGCTGGCGCTCCCACTGTTGCTCTCGACGTCGATCGTGGCGAACAGCCGCTTCAGCGCCGGCGTGCTCTGCGACGCCATCCCGAGGCTGCGGGCCAGGGTCGTCGTGATCTACAACGGCATCCCCGGCCCCCCGCATCCGCGGTCGCCCCGTCGTCGGCTGACGGCGCCCGTGCACGTCACCTACGTCGGGCGGCTGTCGCCGCGCAAAGGCGTCGACGTCGCGATCGATGCCCTTGCCCTCCTCGCGGATCGGGGTGTCAACGCCCAGCTCGATGTCGTGGGTGCGACGTTCCCCGGCTACGAGTGGTACGAACGCCGTCTTCGCGAGCAGGTCAAGGAGAAGCAGCTCGACGCCCAGGTGCGATTCCACGGCTTCCAGCCCTGCATCTGGGATGTCGTGACCGCCGGGGACGTCGTCGTCGTGCCGTCCCTGGTCGACGAGCCGTTCGGCGACACCGCCGTCGAGGCGATCCTCAGCGGTCGACCCGTCATCGCGAGCGCAACGAGCGGCCTGCTCGAGGCAACCGCGGGCTACGCCACGGCGACGACGGTTCCGCCCGGCAACCCGAGTGCCCTTGCGGATGCGCTGCAGTCCGAGATCGAGCACTGGGGACCCTCGTCGGCGGCGCGACGTGGCGACATCGCGATCGCCCGGTGTCGCCACGGGCCGCAGGTCTATCGCGAGCAGATTTCGCAGTGCGTGGCCTCCATCGCCGGGGCGCGGTTAGCATGACACCCATGGCGATCCCCGGGGCGGCCATCGACGGTGCACTCGGCACCGGGCTCGGCGTCGTCCTGGCGGTGCTGGTCTTCCTCGTCCTGCGCACCTCGGCGAAGCTCGCGCTCGCCTTCTGGCTCGCCATCATGGGCCTCGTGCCCGTCTGGGTCGGCGTCGCGTTCGGTTTCGGCGGCAACTTCTTCCTGCCGCTCGCCTCCGTTGCAGCGATCCTCGTCGTGGCAAGCCTGCTGCCGCTGAGAGGCGTGCGGCTGAGTATCAGCGACGGCCTCGTTGTGCTGCTCATCGTCGTCGGCGCAACAGCTCTTCTCACGGACGACTCCGGCATCGCCCTCTCGTTCCTGTTCACGCTCACCGCCTACTTCACGGTCGGCTACATCCTGGGGCGCACTGCGCCGGCGCGCATCGACCTGGGGTGGCTCTACGGCGCCATAGGCGTGACATTCACGATCGTGGCGGGCCTTGCCATCCTGGAGTTCGCCACCCGGTGGAATCTCTTCGTGAACCTCCCGGCGAACAACTCGGCGTACCTGGCATGGGGGCAGCTCCAGGAGCGCGCCGGCCTGCTCAGGGCGGAGGGTGCTTTCGGGCACTCGATCGCTCTCGGCTCCGCCTTCGCCATCGCCATCCCGCTCACGATCGCCTCCCGCTTCCGGTTTCCGATCCGCGGAGCCATGGTTCTCGTGATGCTCGCCGCCACAGTTGTCACGTTCAGCCGGATCGGGATGATCGGCGCCCTCCTCGGCCTCGTGCTCTCGGTTCTCTTTCTGCGCGAATCCTTCCCCCAGCGCATGCGGATCGTCCTGGCCACGATCGTCACGATCGTCTCGCTCGGCCTGTTCCCGATCGTCGCAACGGTGTTCAACGACGCGGGGACCGAAGCGTCAGGGAGCGCAGCCTACCGCGGCGACCTGCTCTCGCTTCTCGGCGACATGAACCTCGTCGGCCTGTCGGATTCGGCCAGGCGAGCGGCGGACGGCCAGGTCTATTTCGGGACGTTCCGGTCGATCGACAGCCAGCTCATCCTCACCGGCCTCTCGAGCGGCACGCTCGCCCTCGTCGCGGTGCTCATCGCCCTCCTCTGGGCCCTCATACTCGTGCTCCGTCGGCGGGCGAGTGCCGCGACGATCGCCTTCGTCGCACAGGTCCCCGCACTCGCGACCGTCGCCCTCATCACCCAGTACTCGATCCTCGTCGGGTTCGTCGCAGGACTCGCAGTGGCGAGCCAGCTGCCACGTGCGACGACGTCGGATCCCGCCGTGCCCGAAATGACGTCCCTTGTCACCGCCCCGAAACCGCTCAGAAAGAGTGAGGTACAGACATGATCCCGCACGACTACTTCGCCGCATTCCGTCGTTTCAGCCTGGTGCTCATCGCCATGGCGGCGCTCGGCGGGCTCGCGGCCCTCGGATTATCCATGGCGGCGACACCGCTGTACACGGCGACGACGAAGCTGTACTTCTCGCCGAGCTTCGGCGACTCTGCGAGCGACCTGAACCAGGGCTCGACCTACACGCAGAACCAGATGCTGTCGTTCGCGCAGCTCGCGGAGTCCCCGACCGTCCTCGGCCCGGTCATCGAGAAACTTGGACTTCGAACGACGCCGGACGTCCTCGCGGACTCCATCACCGTCACGACCCCGCAGAACACCGTGATCCTGGATGCGGCAGTCACCAACACGGACCCGGCGCTGGCTGCAAGGATCGCCAACGAGTTCGCGAAGAGCATCACGGACACTGTCACCGATATCGCACCCGCGACCAAGGACAAGAGCAGTGCCCTCTCGGTGGCCATCATCGCCTCCGCAACCACCCCGACGGAACCGTCCTCACCCGACATCAGGCGGAACGTGCTCGTCGGCATCCTCATCGGGCTCATCCTTGCCATTCTCGCGATCGCGCTGCGCGAGCGCCTCGACACGCGTGTCCACACCGCAGAGGTCCTTGCGACAGTGACGTCGGCGCCCTTGCTGGGCACGCTTGCGCGGCAGCGCGGACTGTTCCGGCCGCTGGGGCGAGCCGCATCCGCATCGCAGGATGCCGAGAACTGTCGTCGGGCGGTCGCCCAGCTCATCGCACAGGGTCACCCCGACCGTAGCCTTGGTCTTCTCGTCACGTCGTCTGTGGCAGGGGAGGGCACGTCCCGCGTCGCGGCGGGGCTCGCGAGCGCCTTCGCCGAGCGCGGACGGCAGGTGCTGCTCGTCGACGCGGACATCCGGCACCCTGCCATCGCCGGCATCACGGGTCTCGACGCCACGACCGGGCTGACGGACCTGCTCTCCGATCCCCCGCTGGAAGGGAACGCGCCCATTCAGCGGTGGGAACCGGTCGGGCTCGACGTTCTCGTGGCCGGGCCACCGGTGCCCGATCCGAGCGAGCTCATCGCATCTCCGGCCATGGCGGATCTCGTGGGCGAACTCGTCACTCGATACGACGTCCTCGTGATCGACACGGCCCCCGTCACGGCGGTCGCCGACGCCGTCGTTGTCGGTTCGCTCATGGAGGGGGCCGTGATGGTCGCCGACAGCACCCGCGTGCTCCGCTCGCAGCTCGCAGGGGCTATGGACTCCCTTCGGAAATCGAGCGTCGAGGCGATCGGGGTCATACTCACCCAGGTGCCGCAGGGCACGGGCGCTCGCAGGCACGGGACCGCTGGGCGCGACCCCGTGCGGTCGGCGTGGCGCCGTGCCGTCTCGCGCCTCACGGGACCGGGGGCGCGACCATCAGCATCATCGGCGGACGGCGGGACCGTTGAGGCGGTGGCGGAGGAAGCGCGCGCCTGACTCGGCTCACTCGAAGACGACGATGGGGTCGCCCGCGCTCTTGTCCACGGTGATGACGACGCTGTCCTGGGCATCCGTCGGCACACTGAACACGTAGCGAGCCGTCGCGGTCGCTCCCGGTCCCAGGGTCGCGGGGAAGGCGGCCGAACGGGGCTGCGAGTACGGTGCAGCCGGCGTCAGGTCGGCACCGTAGTACGCGTTCACCGTGACGGTCCCCAGGGAGAGCTCCGCCGAGGTGCCGTTGGTGATCTCCACGTCGACCTGCACCGCGGGTCCGCTCACTTCACCCGGCTGGGATCCCGTCGCCGTGACGGAGGTGATCGCCGCGATCCGAGCCGTGACCCGGTCGCCGAAATCGGCGGGCTGATCGCGCGGGACGGTATCCGCGACCGGCCGGCCGAAGTCGGGATCGATCGTCGGGCCGGGCGAAGCCTCCGGAGGTGAGGAGGGCGGCGTCGACGCCCCCTCCGTCGAGGTCGGTGTGCGGGACGGGCCCCTCACCGTTCCACCCTGGCTACCGCCGAGGGCTGCTGCGATCGCCGCCCCAACGACAAGCAGGACGACGATCCCCGCGATGATCCAGGCAGAGACCCGCCAACGCCGCGTTCCCGAAGATTCCGAACCGGACGACATGTCGTTCATCCCTTCTCCGCTCCCGGATGCCGTGGCCAGCCGGCCAGTTCCCGGAACCACTTGACGGCCGCGAGAAGCAGGAAGAGCGCTGTCGCGGCGAAGATGACGCTGTACACCACCATGAACACGGCCGGTGCGCCCAGAAGGACGAACGACAGGCACAGCACCCCATAGTCCATCGGGACGACGAGCACCGCGCGCACCCATGACCTGCCTGGATCTGCGGCGGCGAGCGACGGCGATCCATTGGCTCTCCGCAACTGCTCGGTCAGGATCATGCCGAAGAAGAGCACCGACGACACGACCGCGGAGGCCAGCGGAACCAGGAGCCACGCCCTGGGGCCGACGTCGAACCGGTAGAACCCGACGGCGAGCGCGAGGGGCATCGTTGACATCTTGACGGCATCCACCATGTGATCGAGCCATTCCCCCGCCGGGCTGCTCGTGCCCTGCAGTCGCGAGAGCTGCCCGTCTGCGGAGTCGAACGCGTACCCGAGGAGGAGGCACGCCGCGACGGTTACGCCCAGCCACCACGACGGCGGGAACACGACGAGCAGGGCGATGCCGGCGAAGGTCCACACTGCGCTGACAGCGGTCACGGCGTTCGCGCCGAGCCCGGCGAGGTGCGCCAGTGCGGCCAGGTAGCGCCCGAGTCGCCGGTTGACGTAGCGCGAGTAGGCGGGAGCGCTGCGCGCTGCCGGTTTCTGCGCGGCGGCGAGGAGGCCGACGACGGTCGCATAACGGCCACGGTTTTGCGGGGACGACGTGGAGGAAACGCCGAGTTCTGACAACGTGCTTCCCTCCACTCGGGCGGTCGAGTTTCGGATCAGGTGGTGCAGGATGACATTCTAAGCCGCGTCCCCGTGGTCGCCTAGAGAGAATTTCGACTCTGCTTCGCGAGCGGTTCTCGCGCGGCGGCGAAGCTCACGACGGACGATGTCGAGGCCCGCCAGCGCCCCGCGCACGGCGGCGAGCAGCGGCCAGACCAGCACGAGCTGGCGCCGGCCACCCTGCAGGAGGATCTCCCAGGAGACCCGGACGGTCGCGCGCCGCCACGCGAGGATGTCAGCGATCGCGAGATTCCGGCACGCGAACAGCAGGCGGTTGCGGATGTTGTAGTAGTAGTAGAGCGCGGACCTGCTGGTCCCTGCGGTGACGGCGCCGACCGCCTGCGTCCCGCCCTCGGCGTGCACAGCCGTCGATCCGGGGCAGACCGAGAGCGATCCGCCCGCGAGCCGAACGCGATGCGAGAGGTCGACGTCTTCCCAGTAGAGGAAGTACTCGTCCCGGAACCCTTCCACTCGATCCCACAGGCCTGCCGTCATCATGAGGCACGCGCCGCTCAACCACGGTTCGCGACGAGCACCCGCGAACTCGTCCCTGCGCCGCCGCGAGCGGATTCTGCCGTCATCGAGGTAGAGGTCCGCGCCGCTGAACCACGGCGTGCCGTCCGGCCTCGTTACCTCGGGGGACACGACGGAGAGCGGGTCGGCGCGCACCGCCTCCAGGAGAATCGCGACGCTCAGGGCCGAGATCGACAGGTCCGGGTTGACGAGCAGGAACACGGTGCACCCGATGTCGCGCGCGCGGGCGACGCCGAGGTTCATTCCCGCGCCGAACCCGGTGTTGGTCGGCGGCGTGACGGCCTCCCAGTCCTCCTCGGCGGCGAGCGTGAGGACGGTGGAGCGCTCGTCGTCGCTCGTCCGGTTGTCGACGACGACGACCCTGGCATCCGGCAGTTCACGCGCGAGCGGCAGGAGATTGGCGCGCAGGAGGCTCGAGGACCCGAAGTTCACGACGATCACCGCGAGCCTGTCGAGGATGTCGGCCATGGGACTCCTGCCGAGAGAACGTGTCGCGATCCCTGTCGTGGTTTAGTGTATTCCCGTAGTCCGGACGATCCATCAGATGCGCTCGAGTGGCTTCGAAACGCGCCGATCGAGGGGGCGTGGTGAGCGACAACCTCACGGTTCTGCTGTCGTTTCCGGTACCCCGGTCGACCTCGAACCCGTACAACGTCATGCTCGAGCGCAGCCTGCGCCGACAGCCAGGCATGACGTGCCTGAACTTCCGCTGGCGCACGGCCATACTCGGCCGGTACGACGTCTTCCACGCCCACTGGCCGGAGATTCTCGTGAGCGGGAATGGCCCCCTCAAGAAGCTCGTCAGGCAGGCACTCTTCGTCCTGTTCCTCGGTCGGCTCGCAATGACCCGGACACCCATCGTGCGCACGGTGCACAATATCGAACTCCCCCGGGGTATCTCCCGCCGGGAGGTCCTCCTGCTTCACTGGCTCGACCGGGTCACATCGCTGCGCATCGTGCTCAATCCGACGACGCCGGTGCCCGCCGGCTCAGCGAGCGCGACGATACCGCTCGGGCACTACCGGGACTGGTACGCCTCCCAGGTCCCCAACGAACCCGTGCCCGGTCGACTCGGCTACTTCGGCATGGTCAGGGGTTACAAGGGCGTCGAGAGCCTCGTGACGGCTTTCCGCGGGACGCGGGAGCTCGCCGAGGGCCTCACCCTCCGCATCGGCGGGCGCCCGTCGAGCGATGAGCTCGCGCGCAGGATCGAGCAGCTCGCGCGAGGCGACGACCGCATCCGGGTCGAGTTGGGGTTCCTGCCGGATGCTGCGCTCGTCGAGCTCGCCACCTCATCGGAGCTCGTGGTCATGCCGTACCGGTTCATGCACAACTCCTCCGGCACGATCACGGCGCTCTCGCTGGATCGGCCGGTCCTCGTGCCCGACAATCTCGTCAACCGCCTGCTCGCCGAGGAGGTGGGGCCGGGCTGGGTCTTCCGCTATCCCGGCGACCTCACGGCGACGGCGATCGTCGACGCCATTGCGCAGCTCAGGGCGAGCACGAGGTCGGCTCGCCCCGACCTCAGCGCGCGCGGCTGGGAGTCGGCTGCCGCCCGGCACCTTCAGGCCTATCGTGCGGCGATCGCACTGCGGCGTGCACCGGGGAGCTGACCGGATGCCGCCGCTTCGCGTCGCGATCGCCGTCCTGGCCTACCGGCGGCCGGGCGACCTCGCCGCAGCGCTTCCGCTCATCCTGGAGCAGGCCAGGGAACTCAACGGGGACCCGGACGCTGCTGCAGACGTCGATGTCCTTGTCATCGACAACGATCCCGCGCTCACCGCGAAGCCCGTCGTCGACTCGCTCGCATCCGGTCTGGTCCGCTACGTCGCCGAACCCGTCCCAGGGATCTCCGCAGGGCGGAACCGCGCGCTCGACGAGAACTCTGACCGGGACGTGCTCGTCTACCTCGACGACGACGAACGGCCGAGGCCGGGCTGGCTCACGGCGCTCGTGCGTACCTGGCGCGAGACGGGTGCGACCGCGGTCATGGGAAGGGTCGTCTCCGAGTTCGACGGGGCGCTCGACCCGTGGGTCGCCGCCGGATCCTTCTTCACGCGGCGGAGCATGACCACGGGGACGCCGATCGAGGTCGCGGCCGCCGGGAACCTGCTCATCGACCTGCAGCAGGTGCGGGAGCTCGGAGTGCGGTTCCACGACGACTTCGGACTGGCCGGCGGCGAGGACACTCTCTTCTCCCGGCAGCTCGTCGCGGCCGGCGGCCGCATCGTCTGGTGCGAGGAGTCCGTCGCGACCGACCGGGTGCCGGCGGAACGGGCGACCCGCGCGTGGGTGTTGCGCAGGGCGTTGAGCCACGGCAACACGGCGAGCGTCATCGATGTTCACCTGGCCGCCGGGCGGGGCGGGCGCATGGTCTCCCGCCTCCGCGGCACCGGGCGGGGAGTCATCCGGGTTCTCGGCGGAACCGGCCGCTTCGTGTTCGGAATCCTGGGCGGGAGCATCCGACATCGTGCCCGCGGGCTGCGCACCGCGTACCGCGGAGCCGGAATGGTCTCCGGGGCCCTCGGATTCGTCTACCGCGAGTACGCGCGCGACGAATAGTCGGGGAGTATCGTGTGCCCGAGCGGTTCTCCACCTGGATTCACCGGGAGCGACATGCGCATCCTGATTCTGTGGGCTGACGAGGTGTCACCGAACCTGGGCGTGCGCGCGCTCGGCAGCGGAACCGCCTCGCTCGTGCGCAGGGTCTGGCCGGAGGCCGAGATCACCTTCCAGAACTATGGGCATCGTGCGAGGGAGGTTCCCTCCGGGCGCCTCAGCTCGCTCGTCAAGGAACGCCTCACGGGCACCCTCGGCATGCAGCGCTGGCTCGGCACCCACGACCTTGTCATCGACACGCGGTCGGGCGACAGCTTCACCGACGCCTACGGCCTTCGTCGCCTCGCCGTCATGAGCGCCGTCGGAGAGTTCGCGAGCCAGGCAGGGGTGCCCGTCGTGCTCGGCCCACAGACGATCGGCCCGTTCTCCACGCGGCGCGGCCGGATGCTCGCACGACGCGCTCTGCGCCGTTCCGCTCTCACGATGGTGCGCGACAGGGAGAGCGCCCAGCGCTGCACGCGGCTCGGATTCCCCGCCGGGGTCGTGACGACCGACGTCGTCTTCGCGCTGCCCCCCGTTGTCGCGCCGCGAACCCGCGACATCCTTCTCGGCATCTCCGGCCTTCTCTGGCGCCAGAACCCGCACGTCGACTCCGCGCACTACCGGGGCATCGTGACCGAGCTCTACCAGCGCCTCGTCGCCGCAGGGCGACGCGTCTCGCTGCTCGCCCACGTGCTGGACTCCCCCGTGGCCGACAACGACGTCCCCGCCCTGACCGAGTTCGCCAGGATGACGGCGCCGGACGCCGAGCTCATCGTCCCGGCAGGGCTCGACGACGTTCGCTCGATCGTGGCCTCCGCCGACATTGTCATCGCCTCGAGGATGCATGCGTGCCTCAACGCGCTCTCGGTCGGCACACCCGCGATCCCCCTTGCGTACTCGCGCAAGTTCGAGCCGCTTCTTCGCGACCTCGGGTGGGACCGGACGGTGGACCTCGGTTCCGAGCACGCGGTCGAGCGCGTCCTCGAGCACGCGTCCCAGGACCTCCACCACGAGGCGGTCGACGTCGCTGCGCGCGGGAGGCACTCGCTCGAGCGAGCGGAGGCTGCGCTGCGAGGCGTGCCGTGAGGCCGGTGCCAGACCTCGACACCGCCATCGACCGCGTGGTCGACTCCGGCAACTGCTCCGGCTGCGGAGCGTGCACGCTCCTGGACCCAGGACTCCGGATGCGACTGGCCCCGGATGGCTTCAACCGCCCCGTCAGGGCTGCTGCCGGCACAGCGGCTCCGGATGCCGTGGCACGCTTCCGCGCCCTCTGCCCGGGAGTCCAGGTGGCCGCCCAGGTCCCGGAAGGAGCCCGACGGCATCCGACGATGGGCCCGTTCCTCCAGGCCTTCGAGGCCTGGGCGACCGATCCGGAGATCCGGTTCGCCGGCAGCAGCGGCGGAACCCTGACCGCGCTCGCCGCCTGGCTGGCCTCGACCGGGGAGGCCTCGTTCGTCGTGGGTTCCGGTCCGGACCACGGTGACCCGCGACGCACCACCACCGTCCGCGTCACCGGCCGCAGCCAGGCGCTTGCGCAGGCTGGGTCCCGCTACGGGCCGGCCTCCAACGCGGCGGACCCAGGTGCGCTCGACCCTGCTGCGGCCTTCATCGGCAAACCGTGCGAGGTCTCCGCCATTCGGGTCATGACCCGGGCTGCGAGTGGCGAGACGGGCGCCCAACCGCTCCTGCTCTCGTTCTTCTGTGCTGGAACGCCGAGCCAGCGCGCGACCGACGCCCTCGTCGACGAGCTCGGAGTACCCGCCGGCGAGCGCCTCGCAGACCTCTGGTATCGCGGGCACGGGTGGCCGGGGAGGTTCACCGCCCACCGCACGGACGGCTCGACGGTGAGCGCGAGCTACGAGGAGTCGTGGGGCAGGAGCCTCGGGCCCGCGGTCCAGTGGCGTTGCAAGGTGTGCGCCGATGGGGTCGGGGAGAGCGCAGACCTCACGGCGGCCGACCTGTGGCGGGCAGATGCGCGAGGCTACCCCGACTTCACGGACGCTCCTGGGGTCAGCGCCCTCATCGCGCGAACCCGGCGTGGCCTCGACGTCGTCACGAGAGCCGTCGCTGCGGGCGTGCTCGCCGTGCGGCCCATCGACATCGACGAACTCGCCGCTGTCCAGCCCCTTCAGCGGCACAGGAGGGAGACACTCGCCGGGCGCCTGCTCGGAACCGCGGTTGCCGGCGGGCGCATCCCCCGCTACCGCGGGTTCTCGCTCCTGCGCCTCGCTTTCTCCCAGCCGAGGGAGTCACTGCGCGTCGCACGGGGCGCCTACCGGCGGCGGCGCGCGCACGGGAACACGGATGACTGACGCATCCGGCGAGGCACCACGGGACCCTGCGCTCGGCGCGCGCGCGGCGCGGGGTGCCGCCGTCACGACGGGAGCGCAGGTCGCCCGAATCGGCATCCAGGTCGCCTCCGTCGTCGTCCTTGCACGCCTGCTCACCCCGCACGATTACGGCCTCATCGCCATGGTCGTCGCCGTCATCGGGGTCGGGGAGGTGCTGAGGGACTTCGGCCTCTCCTCGGCCGCCATCCAGGCCCCCGAGCTCTCCGTGGAGCAGCGTGACAACCTCTTCTGGATCAACACGGGCATCGGGGCCGCCCTCGCGCTCACGGTCTTCCTCTGCGCCGGGCCCCTCGCCCTCGCCTACCACCAACCCGAACTCGTTCCGATCTCGCGCGCCCTCGCCGTGACGTTCCTGTTCAACGGGGTCGCGACCCAGTACCGCGCGGATCTCACGCGCCGATTGAAGTTCACCAGGCTCGCGATCACGGATGTCGCGGCTCCGGCGGTCGCGCTCACGGCCGCCATCACCGCCGGACTGCTCGGATGGGGATACTGGGCCCTTGTGGCCCAACAGCTCACGATGGCCGGCGTGCTCCTGCTCCTGCTCGTCGGCGGCGCCCGCTGGCTGCCCGGGCTTCCGAAGCGGGGTGTCCCCCTGCGCGACTTCCTGCGCTTCGGGGGCAACCTCGTGGGAGCCCAACTCGTCGGCTACCTCAGCAACAACGTCGATTCCGTCGTCATCGGGGTGCGATTCGGGGCCGCGCCGCTCGGCATCTACACACGGGCGTACCAGTTGCTCATGACGCCGCTAAACCAACTGCGCAATCCGCTCACGGCCGTGGCGCTGCCCGTGCTCTCCAGGATCACCGCCGACGTTCGCCGCTTCGGCGACTTCGTCTGCAAGGGGCAGCTCGTTCTCGGCTACACCCTTGTGACGGGTCTAGGCCTCGTCGCGAGTGCCCCGGAACCCATCACGGCCATCTTCCTCGGCCCGCAGTGGCTCGCCGCGGCGCCGATCCTGCGGCTGTTCGCCATGGCCGGCATCTTCCAGATCCTGGCTTTCGTCGGGTACTGGGTCTACATCGCCCGCGGGCTCACCGGCGACCTGTTCCGCTACTCGTTCGTGAGCGCGGCGATCAAGATCGCCTGCATCCTCGCGGGGTCGGCGTGGGGGGTCATCGGCATCGCGATCGCATACGCCATCGCGCCAGCCCTGTCGTGGCCCATCTCGCTGTGGTGGCTCTCACGCAGGGCAGAGCTGCCGATCGGGCGGCTCTACGCGGGCGCAGGGCGCATCCTCGGTCTCGTCACGGTCGCCGCGACTGTCGCCGCGCTCGCCTCCGCCCCGCTCGCACCTCTCGGCCCGTGGTTCCAGCTGGGCGGCGCGGTCGTCGTGGGACTCGCCGTGTATCTCCTCGCCGCCCTCCTGCTGCGCCCGGTGCGCCGGGACCTCGCCACCGTCGTACGGATGGTGAAACTGATCCCGGCGCACCGCGGGGTCGGCTAGCCGATCCAGGCGCCCAGCTGCAGAGCACCCGCCGTTCGTCCGAGGAGCGTCGCGATGCTCGCCGGCAGCGGCTGCGCCGCAGTCGAGACCGCGCCCGCGACCTTCGGCACGACGACCGAGCCACCCGTGATGGCAGGCTCTCCCTCGAGAACGAGGCTGTTGGCATCCTGCCCCGTCGCCTTCACGAAGGCGGGCACGGTCGTGTACACGGCAGGGTCACCGGCGCCGCGGGACCACACGATGATCCAGGTGGGCGCTGTCGGGTTCGTGCGCTGGTACACGTTGCCGTCCGTCACGATCTCCATCTGCGCCGCAGACTTCTCGTGACTGTAGTCCTCCACGCACAGGTTGCACTTGAACGTGCTGTCGGCGAGAACGTTGTTCTTGACGGTGACCTGGCCCGTGACCCAGGTCACGGTGGGGTCGGGAAGGCTCTGCCGTGGATCGTGCCCTGCCGTCGCGAGATTGCTCGCGCGCCGGTCGCCCTGCACGATGTTCACGTTGCGCGCATTGCCCGTGAAGCTGTTGTTCCACACCTCCGCCTGGTTCGAGTCGCTGATGAGCGCGCCCGACATCCCGTTGTTCGCCACGAGGTTGTCGGCGAACACAAGCCTTGACGACAGTTCGAACACGAGAGCGTTGCCGGTGTTCCCGACGATGTCATTGCTCGTGGCCTTGACGTCGTAGACCGATTCGTCGAACCACAGGGCGTTGCCCGCGTTGTTCAGGAATGCGCTCCCCGAGACCGTGATCCCCCTCGAGCGGGTGACCTTGAGGCCCCCGGAGACGGGCGCCCGGTTGAAGCTCTCGGTGTTGTTCCCCGAGGAGAGCAAGCCGCTCACCGTGAGCCCGTCTGCGTAGTTGGCATGCGCACCGAGCATGCCGTTCCGGGCCGTCGTCACGTCGCGCAGCCGGATGCCGGAGGCGCCGAGCGAGAGCCCGGTCGTGGCGTTGTCGGTGATGGCAATATTCTCGAGCAGGACGCCCTTCGCATAGACCGTCACGGCACCCATGTCGGGGACGGAGGGTGCGAACCGGCGGATCCCTATCCCGCGCAGCACGCTGTTGTCGCCCAGCACGGTGGCCGCCTTGACGGTGTCGCTCGCGCGGACGGTGTGCCCGGTGGGGTCGGATCCGATGTACAGCTTCTTCTCCGCCGTGTTCACGTAGAACGTCCCCGTGGTCACCTGGGCGAGCGATCCGACCTGCTTGAGCGCCGTCGAATCCAGCCATACCTGGTCAGGATGGGCGGCCATGGGATGGTTGGGGTTCACGAACGCCCACGAGTCGGCCGTGTTGTCCGGCGCACCGCGGGTGTAGGTCGGGCTCGAGTCGAGCTTCACGTTCCAACCCGAGGAGACCCACGCCGAACCTGAGCGCTCCCAGTTCGCGACGACACGGCTGCCGTCGAGCCAGACTTCCTCGCCCGGATATGGCTGCAGCGTGAGGGTCTTGTCCCTGGGGATGAGAATTCCCTCGTGGTAGCTGCCCGCGCGCAGGACGATGGTCGAGCCGGACTTCGCGCGGGTGATCGCCGCCTGCACGGACCCGAGGGGTGCCGCCTCTGTCCCAGGGGCGCTGTCCGATCCGGTGGTGGCGACGAAGAGTGCGCCCGCCGGGACGGCGTAGCGGGTCGAGCCGATGGGCGCCGCTCCCGCGGTTCCCCTGGCGCCCGCGTCATCGGCCGGGACTTCCGGGTCGCTCGGCGGAGTGCCATGGTCGGTGGCCGGCGGCGTCGAGGCCTCCGGCTCCGGCTGCGGTGCCGGTGGGGTCGTGACCTCGGGCTCCGGCTGTGTCGGCGGTGTCGAGGGTGTCGGGGTCGTCGCCGGCGCGCTTGTGAGGGAATACGCGGCCACGTCGTCGAATCCGACGGATTGCGCAGGGGTCGAGCTCGACACGTATGACCACAACGCGACGGCGCCCGGCCTCGTCAGGTTCGCGGCGCTGCCGTCCCGGGCGGTCGCCTGCCACGCGGGCTTTGCCGACGAGAGACGCCAGGCCCTCGCGGACAACGACACGGTATCGGTGCCGGTGACCTGGAACTCCAGTGTGAGCCGGTCGCCTGCCGTGAACCCGCGGGCGACTACCTTCTCCCTCGCGAGCGCCATCTGGCTCGCCGTCGAGCCGTTGACGCGCAGAATCGAAAGAGCCACATCGCCGGCCGGCGTCATCCGCAGCTGAGCCTGGTAGTAGGAGCCCGCGACCGATCTGACCTGCAGGCCCGCATAGACGCCGCTCCCCTTCAAGGGAAGCGTGGGCAGCGTGACGACGGTCTGGGCGAGCGTGTCGAGCGAGGACACGGAAGCCAACGCAGCGGTCAATGACGATCCCGATCGCGGGAGGGCCGCGCGGCCGACGGCTCCGTCCGAGCCGAACCGAGCCGGCACGGAGTGCGTGTATGCGCCGCCGATCTGGGCGCGACCCCATCCGGTCGCCGTGGTGCGGTTGAGGTTGTCGGAGACGATCGCGTGATCGATCACGAACTCGCGGGCGGATGCCGGCGACATCGCAGGGATGCCGACTCCGGCCGCGACCACGGCGACGGCGACGCCCCACAGGAGAGCGATCTTTGAGGGAGAAGTACGAGAGGTGAGCCGGTGCTTCGGGTGCCTGAAGGTCAAGAAAACGATTCCAATGCGTTGTGCCGGGCGCAGCGGTATGGAGGTCGCCGTGCGCGGCTTCGATGAGCAGTAAGCAAGCATCGTAACAAGATTGTTATCGAAGGGCGACTCCAAAACCTTCTCACTTTACCGGGTTCGGCTGCACGACATGCCGGACCAGTGCCCCCCTTTCGAGGGTGATTTTTGCTCCGAACCATGGTGCGGACACGAAACCGGGCGTATCCTGACCCGGCAACCGAACATCGACTCACCTCGCGGGGTGCTCATGGCTCAACGAATCGGCTATGCCGCCGGTGCCTTCGACCTCTTCCATGTCGGGCACCTCAACATCCTTCGACGTGCGAGCGAGCAGTGCGATCACCTCATCGCCGGTGTCGTCTCGGATGAGATGCTCGAACTCACGAAGGGCGTGCGGCCCGTGGTCCCGCTTGCGGAGCGGCTCGAGATCGTCCGCAGCATCCGGTACGTGGATGAGGCGATCGCCGAGACGGTTCCCGACAAGCTCGAGACCTGGCGCCGGGTCGGGTTCACGGTGTTCTTCAAGGGCGATGACTGGCGCGGAACCGCGAGAGGGTTGCTGCTCGAGCGGGAGTTCGCCGCCGTCGGCGTGGAGGTCGTGTACTTCCCCTACACGGTCGACACCTCGAGCACGACCCTGCGCCAGGCGCTCGACCTCCTCACGAACCTGCCCGCGGTCGAGCACGCGCGGAACGTTCAACCAGCGCTCGACCCCTTGAGCTGAACGGCGCTGCTACGCGAGGGTAGCCGCATGCCCGGCGAGAACCTCGAGCAGCGACTCACCGTACTTCGCGAGCTTCGCCTCGCCGACGCCCGTCACGCCCCCGAGCCCCTCGAGCGACGTCGGTCGGCGCACGGCGAGCTCGCGCAGCGTTGCGTCGTGGAACACGACATAGGCAGGGACGCCCTGCTCCCTCGACTCGACCGCCCGCCAGGCGCGCAGCGCCTCAAAGAGTTCCTGCGACTCGGCGGGCAGGTCGGCGACCGGGCTCTTCGCCTTGCGGGTGCGTCCGGATGTGCGCTCCGGCTCGCGGCGAAGGTTCACCCGGCGCGACCCGTCGAGCACCCCGGCGCTCGCGTCGGTGAGGACGAGTGTCCCGAACCCGTCGGAGTTGACGGCGAGGAGGCCCTGCGCAAGAAGCTGGCGAACGACCCCTCGCCACTCCTGCTCGGAGAGGTCGGTTCCGATGCCGAAGGTGGACAGCGCATCGTGCCCGTTCTGATCGACGCGGGAAGTCTGCCTGCCGAGCAGGATGTCGATGAGGTGCCCTGCACCGAACTTCTGGTTTCGTTCGCGCTGCAGTCGCACGACCGTCGAGAGCAGCTTCTGCGCCGGGATCGTGCCGTCCCACGATTCCGGCGGGGTGAGGCATGTGTCGCAGTTGCCGCATGGTGCCGACTTCTCGCCGAAGTATGCCAGAAGCTGCATGCGTCGGCACTGCACGGTCTCGCACAGCGCGAGCATGGCGTCGAGGTGCGCGCTGAGCCGCCGCCGGTGCGCGAGGTCACCCTCGGATGTCTCGATCATGCGGCGCTGCTGCACGACATCCTGGAGCCCGTAGGCGAGCCAGGCCGTCGACGGTAGGCCGTCGCGCCCGGCGCGGCCCGTCTCCTGGTAGTAGCCCTCGACCGACTTGGGCAGGTCGAGATGCGCGACGAAGCGGACATCCGGTTTGTCGATGCCCATGCCGAACGCGATCGTGGCGACCATGATCATGCCGTCCTCGCGCAGGAAGCGCGCCTGGTTCGCAGCGCGCACCCGCGCGTCGAGCCCAGCGTGGTACGGGAGTGCGGCGATGCCCTGCTCGACGAGGAACTCGGCCGTCTTCTCGACCGAGGCGCGGGAGAGGCAGTAGACGATGCCGGCGTCGCCGTCGTGTTCGGTGCGCAGGAGCTCGAGCAGTTGTTTCTGAGGCTGGTCCTTCGGCACGATGCGGTACTGGATGTTGGGGCGGTCGAAGCTCGCCACGAAGTGCCGCGCGTCGGCCAGCTGCAGTCGCTTCTGGATCTCGAGGTGCGTCTGCTCCGTCGCCGTCGCCGTGAGCGCGATGCGCGGCACGGCCGGCCAGCGCTCGTGCAGCATCGAGAGCGCGAGGTAGTCGGGCCGGAAGTCGTGACCCCATTGCGAGACGCAGTGCGCCTCGTCGATCGCGAACAGGGCGATCGTCCCGCGGTCGAGAAGTTCGGCGGTCGACGGGATCGTGAGGCGCTCGGGTGCGAGGTAGAGAAGGTCGAGCTGCCCGGCGAGGTAGGCGCGCTCGACCCTGCTGCGCTCCTCGGGGCCTTGGGTCGAGTTCAGGAACGCTGCGCGAACACCGATCGCGTCGAGGGCATCCACCTGGTCCTGCATGAGGGCGATGAGCGGAGAGATCACGATGCCGGTGCCCTCGCGCACGAGCGCCGGGATCTGGTAGCACAGCGACTTGCCGCCGCCCGTCGGCATGAGCACGAGCGCGTCGCCGCCGTCGATGACGTGCCGGATGATCTCGGACTGGTCGCCGCGGAACGCGTCGTAGCCGAACACCCGGTGGAGGGCGTCCAGCGCCGGATTCGCAGCGGGAGCGGTCGAGGTAGTCATTCGTCAGAAACCTTAGCCGCCCCGGCTGACCTGGCAGGCCGTTCGTCCACA
This sequence comes from Terrimesophilobacter sp., assembly GCA_036833635.1. Taxonomy (GTDB): domain Bacteria; phylum Actinomycetota; class Actinomycetes; order Actinomycetales; family Microbacteriaceae; genus Terrimesophilobacter. The sequence goes on along the minus strand of DAITPJ010000019.1, from coordinate 9,476 downwards.
CCGCTGTCCCGTAGTCGTGCGCGAAGGCGCGATCAATGTATTGTTTACCGATAACTATCTATCGACTATCAATAGGATTGACATGCATCGCACCGCAATAGTCCTCCTGAAAGCACTTCTCGTCGTCCTCATCGGGCTTCTTCTGCTCTGCCAGGCGGCCGTCGTGCCCGCCACGGCCCATGGACTCGCGGTGACCTTCCCCGAGTTCGCCTACCTCGAGGTGCCGGGAGTCATCGTCACGATCGTCTTTCTCGCCTGCGTGCAAATCGCGCTGGTTTGCGTGTGGCGGCTGCTCTCCCTCGTGCGGACATCCACGATCTTCAGCGAAGCCCCTTTCATCTACGTGAATATCATTCTCGGCGCCGTCATCGTGGCGACCGCTCTCATCCTCGGATCGTTCCTGTACCTCGCCGCCGAGAGCGTCGGCAGCCCATCCGTGACCATCCTGTGCGTGTTCGGCATCGTCGTCGGGGCGGGCTTCGCGTTGATGATCGTCGTAATGCGTGGACTCCTGCGCAAGGCCTCGCAGCTCGAGCACGACCTGTCCGAGGTGGTCTGATGCCCATCGTGATCAATCTCGACGTCGAACTGGCCAAGAAGAAGATGTCCGTCTCGGACTTCGCCGCAGCCATCGACCTCACGCCGGTCAACGTCTCCGTGCTCAAGAACGGTCGTGCGAAGGCCGTGCGGTTCTCAACCCTGGACTCGATCTGCCGCGTCCTAGGATGCCAGCCGGGCGACATCCTGATGTGGGTTCCGGATGACGCTGGCGACGAAGACACCCGGGCAGCGGAGGGCGCGCCATGAGCTCGTCCCGCGCTGCGCGCCCGTGGAGCGACGTCGCCATCCGGCATCTCCTCGACAGCACATCGTGCCCCGTCTGCGAGAGGAACGCGCTTCGCGACCGGCACTGCCAGAACTGCGGCGCCGACCTGGACGACACGGTGGCCTCCGAGCTGTGGACCGCCTCGCAGGCCGCCGCCGCCGCACTCACGGTGCGGCAGCAGGTTCTCGATCGCGTGCCGGTCACCGCATCACCGGTCGCGAGTGCCGGGCATGCGGCGGTTCCCGTGCCGTCGGGGGCGGCCGGGGGAACGACTTCTGCGGAGGGTCACGGGCCGAGTGCAACGGTGCAATCGGTGCTCGCGGTCGCCGGGGCAGGGCTCTTCGCCATCGCGGCCATCGTCTTCACGTTCGTCAACCCCGACCTCACCGATCGGGTGCTGCGCAGCATCATCGTCGGGGTCGTCACGGTCCTGTTCCTCGCCGGCGCCTGGCTGCTCGCCCGGCGCGGGCTGCAGTTCTCGGCCGAAGCGGTCGGCGCGCTCGGGATGGTCTTCATCGCCCTCGACGTGTACGCCTTCGTCGACCTCGCCCCGACGAGCCAGGGGCCGTGGGTCGTCGCGGCGCTCGGAACGCTCATCGCCGGCTCCGCCATGGTGGCCCTGTCGAGCTACGCGCGTATCCGCAGTTGGCTGTGGATCTCGCTCCTCGGGCTCGGCACCGTTCCGGCCATGCTGGGCTACGCCGGCGGCACTACCCTCTCGGCAACCCTCGGGCACCTCGGCGTCGTGTTCGCCGCGCTCGCGGCGATGCGCGTGCGAACCGAGCTGAGGGGCCGGTTCGACAATCCCCTGCGCTCGGAGCGCACGGCCCTCGCGGTGCTCCAGTTCATCGCAATCGCGATCGTGGCACGCCAGATGTGGTTCGTCGAGTCCACGACCACCACCCAGTACTGGATGACCCAGGCCGCCATTCTCATCGCGATCGCGGTTCTCGCGGCACTCACCACGCGCGAGATCGCCCGTGGATTCTGGAGTTCCCTGACCGGTGCTGCGGGAGTCTCCGCCTTCGCCGTCGCCCCCTTCGCGCTCGACCTTGGCTCTTCGGACACAGCGATCTGGTACCTCGTGTGCAACCCCGCCGCTGCGGCGCTCGCGCTGCCGGCGTTGAGCGTACTGGCCTCGCGCGCGCGCTCAGTCGAGCGGCGGACGTTCCTGGCCGGAGCGTTCACGATCGCCGGTCTCGTCGCGCTGCCTCTCGTGCTCCTCGCCGTCGCGATCGGAGGCGCCTCGGTGCTGAGCTCCCTCAGCGGTTCAGACCTTGGCGCGAGCCGCCTCCTTCCCACCGACGGCGTCCTCGCCGTCACCCTGGGGCTCGTCGCCATGGCATCCGGATTCGGAAGCTTCGCCCTCCTCTACCGACGGCAGCGACCCGCGCGGGCCTCCGCCGTGGTCGCCGTCTGGCTCGCGACCCTTGCCGGCCTCACGACCGCGTGCATCCCCACCCTCCCCCTGTGGCTGCGCATCGCCATCGCGCTCGGCCTGGCGGTCGTCGTCAGCATTGCGCTCATGGCCGTTCCGCGCACGCGCGCTGCGGGGATCGGGGTGCGCTTTCCCCTCATCCTTGGCACCCACTTCGCGGTGCTCCTCGGCGCCATCACCTCGTGGTCCGACGAGCGCGTCGCCGTCTGGGCAGGGGTTCCCGTCGTCTTGGCCATCGCCGCGGTGGCCCTGGCCGTTCCCCGGGAGGTGCGCTTCCTGCACGTCGGCGCCGGCTACGCCTACGCGCTCGTCGTCTTCGCACAGGCGCTTGGCCTGGTGGGTCTCTCCACGATCGCCCTGCTCTGCCTCACCACCTCGCTGGCCTCGATCGGGGCCATCGGGGCCACCTTCCTCCGCCGCCTCCGGCCGCTGGACTGGTACGCGGTTCTCACCGTGACCAGTGTGCCCTTCCTCATCGGAGTCGCCCAGGTGGTCTTCGAGCGCAGCGGCTGGACCGCCCTGTCGACCGGCCTGATCTTCCTGCTCGGCCTGACGCTGCTGGTCAGCCGCCGCCCGGGGCTCGGGGCCGGGTTGCGTGCGATCGCTGCAGGCATCCTCGTCCCGTCCCTCGCCGTGGTCGTCGTCTGCCTCGGCGCCTACCTGCTGGTCGACAGCGCCTCGCCCGTGACCCTCCCGGTGATCGCAGCCATCGTCGCGCTCGTGCTGCCCAGCACCGCCCTCATCCGGTCGGCGCTCGTGCGGCACGGCATCGGAGAGACGGATGCGCGGGTCGCCAGGATCGCGATCGAAGCGACCTCTCTTCTGACGGGTGCCATCGCCGTCGTTCTCGCCCTCCTTCGGGTGGCCGCGGGGCTGCCGACGACGTTCCTCGTTCTCGTCGTCCTCGGGATCGGCGCGGCGGCCACCTCGTTCTGGACGAAGCGCCGATACGGGTGGTGGGTCGCCGGGGCCGCCCTGACCGGTGCCCTGTGGTGCCAGCTGGCGCTCGCGGGTATCACCGCGTTCGAGCCGTACCTGCTCCCGCCGAGCCTCGGTGCCGCCATCATCGGCGCGATTCTCACGGCCCGCGGCGTTCGCGCCGTGCCGCTCTACGCCGCGGGTCTCGCCGTGGCCGTCGTGCCCATTCTCGTGGTGCTCGCCGTGTTCGGATCGGGAACCGGAGCATCGGTCCCGTGGCGCGGGTACGGTCTCGTCGCCGCAGCCTGGCTCCTGACCGGGCTCGGTCTCACGCTCGGACGGGGCCGCAGCGCCCTCGGAGAGCGGGTGCAGGCCCTGCGGGCGCCCACCCTGGGTGTCGCGGTCGTCGCAGGCGCGGCGGGAGCGATCCAGGGCGCGAGGTTCGGCCTCGGCACCGACCACCTCGTCACCGGCGCGGTTCCCCTGGTGCTGTTCTGCTTCGGGATCGGCGTGGCCAGCGCGCTTCCGGCGATCGTCGCGGCCCGCGGCATCCGCTCGAGCGCGCCGCCGGACTCCAGGCTGCGCCGCACCCGCTGGCTGTATGCTCCCGGATTCGGCTACGTCGCGATCGCCGCCTGGGGCGCCATCGAGCGCGACTGGTTCACGATCTGGTCGATGTGGACGCTCATGCTCGGGTTCCTCGCTGCCGTCGTCGCCATCGCGTGGACACTGCGAAGATCGACCGTCATCCATGCCACCGGTCTGCCGCCCGTCTGGTTCGTCTTCGCGATCGCCTTCATCACCGCTGTGGTGGCCTGGAGCCCGCGGGATCTCCGCGTCGAGTGGTTCTCGCTGCCGCTCGGCCTGGCGCTCATCGCGGCAGGCGCCATCGCCATGGAGGCTCGCCGCGCTCTGCCCAGGGGCGAGATCGGCGAACGCGGCACGATCAACAGCTGGCCCGCCCGGTGGAACGGCTCGTGGGCCCTGCTGGCACCCGGGACCGTGGTGGTCATGCTGGCCTCCATTGTCGCGACGTTCACCGACCCGCTGACCTGGCGGGCGATCCTCGTCATCGTGATCGCACTCGTCGCCATCCTCATCGGCTCGAGCCTCAAGCTCGCGGCGCCGTTCCTGATCGGCGTCGTCGTGCTTCCCGTCGAGAACGTCTTCGTGTTCCTCGTGCAGATCGGTCGAGGGATCGAGTCGATGCCCTGGTGGATCACCCTCGCGGTAGTCGGTGCGGTGCTCCTCATCATCGCCGTCACCTACGAACGACGTGCCGGCGCGGAGAACAGCTTCGCATCCCGCCTTCGCGACCTGGCCTGAGCCCAGGGCGGCGGCGGCCGCCAGATGGATCCGTGACCGCCGGCGACTCGGCGATGGCGTTATCCGGACTTCCGTCCGCCTGACGGGAACCCGAGCGTCACTGTATCGTGATCTCGTGGCATCCGAGAGACGCACTCCCGGCTCGCAGACTTCACTACGTGAAGCCAACCGGGCCAGAATCGTCGACGCCATCAAGAAGCACGGCGGTCTGACGCAGGTCGAGCTCGCCGGCATCACCGGGCTTTCCCCGGCCACGGTTTCCAACATCGTCAAGGAACTCTCGGCGGTCGGCGTCCTGCACACGAGTCCCACGACGCAGAGTGGCCGTCGCGCCCGGTACGTCACTCTCGCGCACGCACTCGGCCTCGTCGTCGGCGTTCATTTCTCCACAAGGCACATGCGCATCGCGCTCGCGGATGTCGCCCACACGATCGTCGCCGAACACCACCTTCCGCTCGCGAAGGACCACCGCGCGGACAACGAACTCGACCGCACGACGCTGCTCATCGCCGACATGCTCGAGAGCCTGCAGGCCACCATGAGCGAGATACTCGCGGTCGGGATCGCACTCCCGGCCCCGGTCGACAGGAAGACCGGGACGACGGCGCGCAGTGGAATCCTGCGCGGCTGGGACGGAATCCCCGTCGCCGAGGTACTGGAGCGCCGGCTCAGACGCCCTGTGTTTCTCGACAACGCGGCGAACCTTGCCGCCCTGGCCGAACTGAGGATGGGCGCTGCCCGCGGAAAACAGGATGCGATCTTCATCGACATCGGCGACGGGATCGGCGCCGGACTCGTGATCAACGGCCAGATCTTCCGTGGCCACAATGGCAGCGCGGGCGAGTTCGGGCACATCACGATCATCGAGAACGGCCCGCTGTGCCGGTGTGGCAACCGCGGCTGCCTCGAGGCGATCGCAGGTGGATACGCCATCCTCGAGGGACTCAAGCCGACGCACGGCAACCTCAAGCTCAACGACGTCGTCACGAAGGCGATGGGTGGCGACCCAGGATGCACGAGGGCGATCGCCGACGCCGGCAGGCACATCGGGGTCGCCGCGGCGAACCTCAGCAACCTCGTCGACCCGGAGCGCCTGATCGTCGGCGGTGAGCTCTCACGGGCCGGCGAAATCCTGCTCGGGCCCATCCGCCACGCCATGGAGCGGTCGGTCATTGTCGACGAGCTCTCCATGCCCGATATCGTCCAGGGCCAGTTCGGCGTTCGGGCGGCAACACTTGGTGCTGTCGCCTACGCCATCGACCAGGTCACGATCGGCACAAAAGTCACAACTGCCTGAGAGTTGCAAAATCCTTGAATTCAAGTCTTGACGCCAAGGACTGACGAGTGTCATGCTCAAATGACCCGCCACTGCAGGCGGAATACAACGGAGGTTTTTCAATGAAGATCGCCACCATGAGAGCGGTTGCCGTCACAGCCGCGCTCCTGCTCACAGCAGGGACCCTCGCCGGATGTGCGAACGGTTCCGAAACGCCAGGGGGAGGAGACGACACCTCGGCCGCGAAGATCGGCCTCCTGCTGCCGGACTCGGTCACGGCGCGCTACGAAAGTGCGGACCGGCCATACTTCGAGGCCAAGGTCAAGGAACTCTGCGCCGACTGCGAGGTACTGTATGCGAACGCCGACGGCGACGCCGCCAAGCAGCAGCAACAGGCCGAGTCCATGCTGACCCAGGGCGTCAAGGTGCTCGTGCTCGACCCGTTCGACGGTGAGGCCGCTGCGGCCATCGTCGCGAGCGCCAAGGCCAAGAGTGTCCCGGTCATCTCCTACGACCGGCTCATCAACAGCGCCGACCTCAGCTACTACATCTCCTTCGACAACGAGAAGGTCGGCGAGCTCCAGGCCACCGCACTCATCCAGAAGCTCAAGGATGACGGTGTGCAGCCGGGCGACGGCGGCATCCTCATGGTCAACGGATCGCCGACCGACAACAACGCGAGCCAGTTCAAGGCCGGTGCGCACTCAGTCATCGACGCGAGCGGCTACACCGTGCTCGCCGAGTTCGACACCCCCGGATGGGACCCGCCCAAGGCCCAGGACTGGGTAGCCGGCCAGATCACGCAGTTCGGCAGCCAGATCAAGGCGATCTACGCGGCGAATGATGGCACCGGCGGTGCCGCGATCGCCTCGCTCAAGGCGGCCGGCGTGAGCCCGCTTCCCCCGGTCACCGGCCAGGACGCAGAGCTCGCGGGCATCCAGCGCATCCTCGCCGGGGACCAGTTCATGACCGTCTACAAGGCCCTCAAGCCTGAGGCGGAGCGCGCCGCGCAACTCGCGGTCGACCTCGTGAACGGCAAGACCGACAAGGGCGACACCACGGTCACGACGAAGGGTGGGGCCGACATCCAGTCGTTCCTGCTCGTGCCGGTCGCGGTCACGGTCGACAACATCATGGACACCGTCGTCGCCGACGGGTTCTACAAGGTCAGCGACATCTGCACGGCGGACTTCGCGGCCGCCTGCGAGGCCGCAGGCGTCAAGTAGTCACTGCACCCGGTCGGTGCCGCTCGCGGGCGGTACCGACCGGGTGTACTTTCGCACCAACCCGAAAATCCAGTCAACCGAGTCGAAGGAGACCTCAGTGACACCGCCGCCCACGGTCGAGACACCGCCGGTGCAGGAGCGCACACCGGTCCTGAGCCTCCGCGGCATCTCGAAGAATTTCGGCGCCGTGCAGGCGCTCTCGGATGTCGACATGGACATCTTCCCCGGCGAGGTCGTCGCGATCGTCGGCGACAACGGAGCCGGAAAGTCGACGCTCGTCAAGATCCTCGCGGGCGTGCACGGGGCGGATGCCGGAACGATCACCTTCGACGGCGAGCGCGTCTCGATCCCGACCCCGGCCGCGGCCAGGGCGCACGGCATCGCGACCGTCTTCCAGGACCTCGCCCTGTGCGACAACCTCGATGTCGTCTCCAACCTCTTCCTCGGCCGCGAGGTCGGGGACTTCACACTCAACGAGGAGGAGATGGAGAAGCACTCCTGGACCCTTCTCCGGCAGCTCTCCGCAAAGATCCCCTCCGTGCGGATCGCGGTCGCCTCCCTCTCCGGCGGCCAGCGCCAGACCGTCGCAATCGCCCGCTCGCTCATCGGCGACCCGCAGGTCGTCATTCTCGACGAGCCAACCGCAGCACTAGGCGTCGCCCAGACAGCCGAAGTGCTCAACCTCATCGAGAACCTGCGCGAACGCGGCCTCGGCGTCGTGCTCATCAGCCACAACATGGCGGATGTCCAGGCCGTCGCCGACCGCGTCGTCGTGCTCAGGCTCGGCCGCAACAACGGGGACTTCCGGATTCCTGACGTCAGCTACGAGGAGATCATCTCCGCCATCACCGGCGCGACCGACAATGCCGTCACGCGTCGACATTCCGCCCGCCCGCCGCACGAGGACAGCAACTCATGATGAACGACAAGCCCGCGACCAGCCCCGACCGTGCCGTGGACCTGAGCGATGAACGGCTCATCCGCGAAGGCGGAGTCGGCGGCAGCATCCGGGCATTCTTCCGCCGGGTGCGCGGCGGAGACCTTGGGTCCCTGCCTGTCGTCATCGGGCTCGTTCTCATCTGGGCGGTCTTCCAGCTGCTCAACCCGAACTTCCTGTCATCGAACAACCTTGTCGACCTCACGATGCAGAGTGCAGCGACCGGCACGATCGCAATCGGTGTCGTGCTCGTGCTCCTCATCGCGCAGATCGACCTCTCGGTCGGATCGATCAGCGGGTTGTCCGCCGCGATCCTCGCCGTCGGGATGACGCAACTCGGCTGGCCCATCTGGCTCTCGATCATCGCGGCGCTCGCCGCGGCGTGCGCCATCGGGCTGCTCTACGGCATCCTGTACACGCGATTCGGCGTTCCGACCTTCGTCATCACTCTCGCTGGCCTGCTCGCGGTGCTCGGACTCCAACTGAAGGTGCTCGGGCCGCACGGGTCGATCAACCTGCCCTACGAGTCGTGGATCGTGCAACTCGGCACCTCGATGTTCTTCCCGCCCTGGGCGGCGTACCTTCTCGCGGTCGTCGCGGCCGCCGGCATGTTCTTCTCGGACTGGTTCCGGTCGCGGCGCCGGGCCAGGGCCGGACTGACCGGCGGCTCGCTGTCGATCATGCTCGTCAAGGCCGGGCTGCTGCTCGCGCTTCTGCTCGTCGCAGTCTGGTATCTCGCGACGACGCGCGGCGTCGGGGTCATGTTCGTGCTGTTCGTCGCCATGGTCGTCATCATGAACTTCTTCCTCACGCGAACCCGCTGGGGCCGCGCGGTGTACGCGGTGGGCGGCAATGTCGAGGCGGCGAGGCGTGCGGGCATCAAGGTCGACCGGATCGTCATCTCGGTACTCGTGCTCGGGACGCTGTTCGCGTCGATCGGCGGCCTGTTCGCGACGGGCCGACTCACGGCGGCGACATTATCGAGCGGCGGCGGTGACACCAACCTGCTCGCGATCGCGGCGGCGGTCATCGGGGGCACAAGCCTCTTCGGCGGGCGCGGGAACGCGTACTCGGCGCTCCTCGGGATCTTCGTCATCCAGTCGATATCGAACGGGCTCTCACTGCTCAACCTCGACTCCTCGATCCGGTACATGATCACTGGGGCAGTGCTGCTGCTCGCCGTCATCATCGACGCCCTGTCGCGCCGCTCGCGTGCCCTGCACGGCCAGGCGTAGTTCCGTAGCGCGTTCCCCGTTGCCACCCCCGCCGTGTCGCGCTCGCTGGCGCCTCCTTCCCGTGCCCGCTCCGTCCCGCGCCCAACCGCATCCGTGACTCGGGTCATCTCGCGACCTCCGGAGCCGACGGACTCGCAGAACGACCCGACTCAAGTAGGGGTCGGGGTTGGTCTCACGACGAGCAGGCCAGGCCGACGCCGGTGGGCCAAGCAGGCGTTCACCCGTGACTCGGGGCATTCCGCGGCCTCGCCATCATCCGAAGTCGCAAGATGACCCGACTCACGGAAGCAGCGG
>DAITPJ010000018.1:0-28351 GCA_036833635.1 Terrimesophilobacter sp. | reverse complement strand
TGTTCGATCGCGAGCCCATCGCGGAGTGGGTCGCCGGACGGATGCTCCTGACAGGGGACGCCGCACACCCGATGCTGCAGTATCTCGCCCAGGGCGCCTGCCAGGCGATCGAGGATGCCCGCGTGCTGCAGTCGACCATCGCGCAGCACCGCAGGCAGGGCACTCTCGACTGGCCCGCGATCGCCCGCGACTTCACGAGCCGGCGAGCACCGCGTACCGCGACGGTCCAACTCAACGCTCGGCTCTGGGGCGAGTCATGGCACGTTGACGGCATCGGCCGGATGCTGCGCAACCTCCTGTTCTCCGATCGGAAGGAGGACGACTACCGCTACACCGATTGGCTGTACGCGAGGGACATCATCGAGATGACTTGACGCCCCCGCCCTGATTTTGTATTGTTCAGAGAACACCTGTTCGTATCACGAACAAATCGCACCATGAAGTTTTCCATCACGAAGGAGTGAAGTCATGAAGAAAACGTCCCTACTGGTCGCGGTCGCCGCGGCCTCGATGCTCGCGCTGAGCGCGTGCGGGGCACCAGGTGGCGGGGGCGATGACACCCCTCCCGCCGCCGACAACCCCACCAAGATCACCGTCGGCGTGATCCCCATCGTCGACACGGCGCCCATCTGGCTGGGAGTCGAGAAGGGCTTCTTCTCCGATCTCGGCCTCGACGTGACGGTGCAGCCGACGACCGGTGGCGCAGCATCCGTGCCGGGCGTCGTGGCGGGAAGCTATGACTTCGCGTTCGGCAACTACGTCTCGGGCATGGTCGCCAACGACCAGGGCCTCAACCTCAGGTATGTGGCAAATGGCAACTCGACGGCGGGCAACCCCGACTTCGGTGCCGTCATCGTCAACGCCGACTCGCCTATCCAGCGCCCCGCGGACCTCGCAGGCAAGACCGTCTCGGTCAACAACCTCCAGAACATCGGCGACACCACGATCCGCACGGTCGTCGACGATGACGGTGGCGACTCCTCGACGATCAAGTTCACCGAGGTCGCCTTCCCTGACGCAGAGGCCGCCCTGGTCAACAAGCAGGTGGACGCCGCATGGATCCTCTCGCCCTTCCTCGACTCCGCCGTCGCCAACGGCGCAAGGGTCATCTCGTACAACTTCTCCGACTTCGACCCGGGGCTCGACATCGCCGGCTACTTCACCACGGCCGACACCGTCAAGAACAAGCCGGAGCTCGTCAAGGCGTTCACCGACGCCATGAACAAGTCACTCGAGTACGCCGACAGCCACCCGGACGAGGTCAAGCAGATCGTCACGACCTACACCAAGATGACCGTCGACCAGCTCGACGCCATGGTCCTGCCGAAGTTCAACGTCGAGTTCAACCGCGACGCGATGACCAAGCTGGGCGCTGCTGCCGCGAACTACGGCACGCTCTCGAAGGCTCCGGACCTCAGCACGCTGCTGCCGTAGCCGTAACCTCGAACCACCAGCAGAACCAACGAAAGTAGAACCTCAGTGTCGAGCATGAACGGCAGGATGTCCGCCCGCCGAGTGACCGGGCCGGTCCTCGGTGCGACAGGCATCCTGCTGTTCCTGCTCGCCTGGGAACTCGTACCAAGGCTCGGCATCGTGCAGGAGCGCTTCCTCCCGCCCGCGAGCAAAGTGCTGATCGCGCTCGTCGACTACCTCGGCCAGGCCGCGTTCTGGCGTGACGTCGGCGAGACGATGACCGCGTGGGCGATCGGGCTCGCGATCTCGATCGTCGCAGCGGTCACCCTCGGTCTCGTGATCGGGTCGAGCTCGTTCCTGAGCAAGGCCACCTACACGACCATCGAATTCCTCCGACCCATCCCTTCGGTCGCGCTCATCCCGCTCGCCGTTCTCCTGTTCGGCGTCAAGATCGAATCCTCCCTCTTCCTCGTCATCTACGCCTCGTTCTGGCAGGTCCTCCTGCAGGTGCTGTACGGCGTCGCGGATGTCGACCCCGTCGCCGAGAACACCGCCCGCAGCTACGGCCTCGGCCCCCTCGCACGCGCCAGGTACGTCGTGTGGCCGACCGTGCTGCCCTACCTCATGACCGGCGTCCGGCTCGCCTCGGCCGTCGCCCTCATTCTCGCCATCACCGCGGAGCTCATCATCTTCTCCCCCGGACTCGGCTACCAGATCGCCCTGACCCAGGCAGGTGGCGCGGTGGCGGAGATGTATGCGCTCATCGTCGTCACCGGGATCATCGGCATCCTCATCAACGTGGGCATGCGCTTCATCGAGAAGAAAGTGCTCGCCTGGCACAGTTCGATTCGCAGTGAGGTCATCCAATGAGCACCCTCAAGCGCATCGCGTACTTCGTGGGATTGCCACTCCTCCTCGTCATCATGTGGTGGGCGCTCACGCTCGGCCCCAAGAACTTCTACGTCCCCACTCCGCAGGAACTCGGCACGACGTTCGTCGAGGTTTGGGCAGGACCTCGTTTTCTGACCGACTTCCTGCCGAGCGTCATCCGGCTGTTCATCGGCCTGGTCGCCACCATTGTGCTGGGCATCGTCTTCGGGGTGCTCATCGGGTCGTTCCGCTGGCTTCGCAGTCTCACCGAACCCCTGCTCGAGTTCTTCCGCGCGATCCCGCCACCCGTGCTCATCCCGCCGCTTCTGCTGCTGCTCGGGCCGACCGACCAGATGCGCATCGTCGTCATCATCTCCGGCGCGATCTGGCCGGTGCTCCTGAACACCGTCGAAGGCGTGAGAGCCGTCGACCAGGTTCTCATCAACACGAGCCGCACCTACCGCATCGACGGCTTCGCCCGGCTTCGCTACCTCATTCTTCCGGCGGCCACGCCGCAGATCATGACCGGCATCCGCCAGAGCCTTTCGATCGGCCTCATCCTCATGGTCATCTCCGAGATGTTCAACGCGTCATCCGGTCTCGGCTTCACGATCGTGCTGTTCCAGCGCAGCTTCGCCATCCCGGAGATGTGGAGCGGCATTCTCGTGCTCGGCCTCATCGGCATCGCACTCTCGCTCGTCTCCAAGGGCGTCGAGGGCAAGGTTCTGGCCTGGTATCGGGGGCTCAAGGACGTGCAACGTGACAGTTAGCCAAGTGGACGGAATGAACGTGACGACAAACGCCGCGAGCCCCATGCTCAGGATCAAGGACCTCAAGAAGGTCTACCAGGTCGCCGACGGCGAAATCGAGGCCGTGCGCAACCTCACCTTCGACGTCGCCGACGGCGAGCTCATCTGCGTCGTCGGGCCTTCAGGTGCAGGCAAGACCACGCTGCTCAAGTGCATCGCGGGCCTGCTCACGCCCACGGCAGGCTCGATCGAACTTGCCGGCAGCCCCGTCACGGGGCCGCCCAAGGCGATGGCGGTCGTGTTCCAGGAGTATGGCCGCAGCCTGTTCCCGTGGCTGACCGTGCACGCCAACGTCGACCTTCCGCTCAAGAACCAGGGGGTGCCGAGGGCCGAACGCGAGAAGCTCGTCGCCGACGCGCTCGAGGCGGTCGAGCTCTCGCATGTCCACACGAGTTACCCGTGGCAGCTCTCCGGTGGGATGCAGCAGCGGGTCGCGATCGCGAGGGCCGTCGCCTACCGACCGAAGGTGCTGCTCATGGACGAGCCGTTCGCGGCCGTGGATGCGCAGACTCGTGCCGATCTCGAAGACCTCATGCGGCACATCTGGCACAAGCTCGGCGTCACGATCCTCTTCATCACCCACGACATCGACGAGTCGGTGTATCTCGGCCAGCGGGTCATCATGCTCTCCAATTCGCCGACCGTCGTGCAGGATGACCTCACGATCGACCTTCCGGATGAGCGGGACCAGCTCGAGACGCGCTCGAGCAAGCGCTTCGCCGAGCTGCGCACGCACGTCTACGAGCAGATCCAGATCGCCAAGGCGAGCAAGCCGACCGGTGCGACGGCCGTCGCCAAGGGTCAGGGGCGATGAGGGTCCGATTCAGATGAGAGTCAGCGAAGCCGTCGGCCGCGCACTCGCGCAGTGGGGGGTCGACCGGGTGTTCGGCGTCGCCGGCAGCGGCAACTTCGAGGTCACGACCGCCCTCGTTGCGGGCGGGGCGACCTACGTCGCCGCGCGGCACGAGGCCGGCGCGACGACGATGGCGGACGGCTACGCCCGCCTCGCGCGCCGTGTCTCTGTGGCGAGCGTGCACCAGGGGCCGGGCCTCACGAACGCCATGACGGGCATCGGCGAAGCCGTCAAGGCGCACACGCCGCTCATCGTCATCGCCGGCGAGACCCCCGCCACCATGAAGACATCCAACTTCTGGTTCGACCAGGCCGCGGCGGCCGAGGCACTCGGGGCCACCGCCTTCCGTCTCGAGTCGTCCAGAACGGCCCTTGCGGATGCCGCACGCGCGTTCCTGACCGCGCGGCGCGGTCAGCCGGTGCTGCTCGGTCTGCCGCTCGATGTGCAGGCGGCGGAGTTCGACTGGCAGGGGTCCGCCCCTGCCCTCCCGGACCTGCCATCGCCGGCCGCGCCCTCGGCCGACGCCGTCGCCGACCTCGCATCGCGGCTCGCTGCCGCATCCCGTCCGCTCATCGTGGCCGGCCGAGGCGCGTTCGGAGCGCACGACGCACTCGTTCGGCTCGGCGCGGCATCCGGCGCCCTTCTCGCGACGACCGCCATGGCGCGCGGGTTCTTCAACGACGATCCGTGGAACGTCGACGTCATGGGCGGGTTCGCGAACCCGGCCATGGCGGAGCTCATCCGGAACGCCGACCTCATCGTCGCGTTCGGCGCCTCCCTCAATCGCTGGACGACCCGCAACGGGGAACTCGTCGCGGGCACGACCCTCGTGCAGGTCGACGTCGAGCGGGAGGCATTCTCGCTTCATCGCACTGTCGCCGCGGCGATCCAGGGGGACGCCGCCCTCGTGGCAGCCGCCGTCGCCGACGCGCTCGGAATCGCCGACAGGGCCGGCTATCGCACACCGGCGATCGCCGAGGCCATCTCGGCAGGACGACTCTGGCGCGACCAGCCGTACGAGCCGCGCAGGGAGGACGGCCGGATCGACCCGCGCTCGCTCGCCATCGCGCTCGACCACCTGCTCCCTGCCGAGCGCATCGTCACGGCGGATGCCGGGAGCCACACCGAGTACACGGCGATGTACCTGCAGGTGCCGGACGACCTGGGCTTCTGCCTGCCGCTCGGCTTCCAGTGCATCGGGCTCGCGCTCCCCGCCTCGATCGGTGCGGCACTCGCCCAGCCCGCACGGCTTCCCGTCACGGGCATCGGCGACGGCGGGTTCATGATGAGCCTCGTCGAGCTCGACACCGCCGTGAGGCTCGGGCTTCCCATGGTCATCGTCGTCTACAACGACAGCGCCTACGGTGCAGAGGTCCACCACTTCGGCCACAGTGGCCTTCCGCTCGACATCGTCGAATTCCCCGACACCGACATTGCGGCGATCGCGCGCGGGTTCGGCTGCGCGGGGATCACCGTCCGCTCGCTCGACGATCTCTCCGGGCTACGGGACTGGCTCGAGGGCGATCGCTCGAAGCCCATCGTGATCGACGCCAAGACGATCTCGTTTCCCTCCTGGGTCGACGCTCACGCGTTCGTGGGTGACCCCACATGATCTCGAAGATCGTCGGTAGCACGGCCGAGGCGGTACGTGACATCCCGGATGGCGCGACCATCATGATCGGCGGCTTCGGCACCGCCGGCCAGCCTGTTGAGCTCATCGATGCCCTGCTCGAGCAGGGTGCTCGAGACCTGACGATCGTCAACAACAACGCCGGCAACGGCACGACGGGCCTCGCAGCGCTGCTCGCCGCAGGCCAGGTGCGCAAGATCATCTGCTCCTTCCCCCGCCAGGTCGACTCCCAGGTCTTCGACGGGCTCTACCGGGCGGGCGAGCTCGAACTCGAACTCGTCCCACAGGGAACCCTCGCCGAGCGCATCCGCGCAGGCGGAGCCGGCATTGCAGGGTTCTTCACCCCGACGGCCTTCGGCACGACGCTCGCCAAGGGCAAGGAGACCCGGCACATCAACGGCCGCGACTACGTGCTCGAGGATGCCCTCACCGCCGACTTCGCCCTCGTCAAGGCGCACGAAGGCGATCGTCTCGGGAACCTCGTGTACCGCAAGACGGCCCGCAACTTCGGCCCGCTCATGGTGAGCGCGGCGGCAACCTCGATCGTCCAGGTGAGCAGGATCGCGCAGGTCGGGGATCTCGACCCCGAAGCCATCGTTACGCCCGGCATCTTCGTCGACCGCCTCGTCGAAGTCGGCGGCCTGCGCGCCACCGCAACGGAGGGGCAATGAGGATGCGAACGAGGGGACCGCTGTCGAGGAACGACATGGCGGCACGGGTCGCACAGGACATCCCGGAGGGCGCCTACGTCAACCTCGGAATCGGACTGCCGACGAAGGTCTCCGACTTCCTGCCCACCGACCGGGAGATCATCCTTCATACCGAGAACGGCATGCTGGGGATGGGCCCGGCCGCCACGGGCGACGCCATCGATCCCGACCTGCTCAACGCCGGCAAGATCCCGGTCACTGAACTCCCGGGAGCGAGCTACTTCCACCACGCCGACTCGTTCGGGATGATGCGTGGGGGGCACCTCGACATCTGCGTACTCGGCGCGTTCCAGGTCTCCACGAGCGGCGACCTCGCGAACTGGCACACCGGCGGCGAGGACGCGATCCCCGCCGTCGGGGGCGCCATGGACCTCGCGATCGGGGCGAAACAGGTCTTCGTCGTCATGGAACTGTTCACGCGCGACGGCGAGTGCAAGCTCGTCCCGGAGTGCAGCTACCCCTTGACGGGGATCGGATGCGTCGACACCGTGTACACCGACTACGCCGTCTTCGACATCCGCCAGGACCGGGTCGTCGCGCGCGAGGTCTTCGGCGGCTCAACCCTCGAGGACCTTGCGCGACTCACCCGTCTGGAACTCGCTGCGCGGTAGCCCCTGTACACCATCACCCGTTCAGGCGCCACCCCGGTGACATTCAGGATCGCGGCCTAGCAAGGGATCTGCGGGCTTGTGCAGATTCAGGTCCGCACGATCAGAAAGTGAGCATGACATGAATGGGCTCCTTATCATCGCGGCGATCGTCGCGATCATCCTGCTGTTCGTCGGCGGATTCGTCCAGGCCATGCAGTGGCTGCTCTGGGTGGGCATCATCCTGCTCGTCATCGCTGTCATCGCCTGGCTGTTCCGCTACATCTCCGGGCGCAATACCACGGTGTAGCGCACGCGAGAAAAAGGCCCGGAATCGAGAAGATTCCGGGCCTTTTCTCGCCAGTCCATGACCGGCACTGCGTTGCGGGGAGAGGATTTGAACCTCTGACCTCCGGGTTATGAGCCCGGCGAGCTACCGAACTGCTCCACCCCGCGGCACGAAGGTCAATGCTAGCACAGTGGTGCGGGGCAGGTTTCGATACGCCGCTGCGCGGCTACTCAACCAGCGGTGAGGAGGTCAGGGGACGACGACCCCGCTCGCCACGAGCGCCCTCTCGAGCGCATCCTGCAGCTTCTTGTCGGCCTGGGCCGCCGCGACGAGGTCGTTGGCAGCGTAGGCAGCCTCCCGCTCCTTGAGGGCGGCCGCAGCATCCTTGAGGGCCGCGTCGAGCGCGGCGTTGTCCGTCGGCTCCGTCGGTTCCTCGGTGCCGGGCTCGTCGGTTCCGGGCTCGTCGGGCGGAGTTTCGTTGTCGCCCGCCGAGGCTCCGGAGTCGCCGCCGAAGATCGCGTCGAGCGCGGCATCCAGTGTCGACTCGAAGGCGATCTTGTCACCGAACGCGACGAGCACCTTCTTGAGGAGCGGGTAGCTCGTCTCCCCCGTCGACTCGACGTACACCGGCTGCACGTACAGCAGGCCCCCGCCGACGGGCAGGGTCAGAAGGTTGCCCTTCTTGACCGCCGAGGACCCCTGGCTCAGCAGGTTGAGCTCGGTCGAGACGGTCGGGTCGGCGTTGAAGTTGTTCTGCACCTGGCCCGGTCCCGGCACGGTCTCGGCCTTCGGCAGCGTGAGCAGCGTGAACTTGCCGTAGCCGGGCGCGAGCGAGCCCGGCGTCGACCCGGCATCCGCATTGACGGCGAGGTAACCCGTGAGGATGCTGCGCGAAGTTTCGCCGGACTCCTTGGGGATGTAGGTCGAATAGAGCGTGAAGGCTGACGTTTCCGCGCCCGGCATTTTCATCGTGAGGTAGTACGGCGGCTGGAGCTTCGCCGTCGCCGGAGGCTGCGTCGGGTCCGGGGGCGTGATCCACGCGTCGTCGCTCTGGAACCACGAGTTCGTGTCCGTCACGTGGTACGTGCCCAGGATGGCGCGCTGCACCTTGAAGAGGTCAGAGGGGTAGCGCACATGGCTCATGAGGTCAGGACTCATGGCGCTCATGGGCTCGATCGTCGTCGGGAAGATCTTCTGCCAGGTCTTCAGGATCGGGTCGTTGTCGTCCCAGGCATAGAGCGTGACCTCGCCCGTGTAGGCGTCGACCGTCGCCTTGACCGAGTTGCGGATGTAGTTGATGTCGTCGACCGCGAAGAGGGGCGTCGGCGTGTAGGTGTCCGCGATCGCGTTCGAGAGCTGCTCGACGCTCGAGTACGGGTACTGGTCGCTCGTCGTGTAGCCGTCGACGATCCAGACGATCTTCCCGTCCACGACCGCAGGGTACGGATCGGTGTCGAGCGTCAGGTACGGTGCGACCTTCTGCACGCGCGTGAGAGGGCTGCGGTCATAGAGGATCTGCGACTGCTCGTTGACGTCGCTCGAGAGCAGGATCTGCTCGGACTGGAACTTGATCGCATAGACGAGCTTCGTGAAGATGTCGTCGAGCCTGGGACCGCCGTTTCCGTCGTAGGTGAACTGCGCGTTCTGGCTGTTCTCCTCGGTGCCCGAAGGGTAGTCGAGCTCGGCGGGCTGCGCGCCTTCCGGGGCCCCGACGATCGAGTAATCGGGCGAGGCCTCACCGAAATAGACACGCGGCTGGAACTCGCCGAGGTCGCCGGTGCTCGGGATGCCGTGCTCGATGAACTCCGGGAATCCCTCGACCGTGCGCTGGTTGCCGTAAGCGGCGACGACTCCATAGCCGTGCGTGTAGACGATGTGGTCGTTGACCCAGTTGCTCGAGGTGCCGATACCGGCCTGGTTGAGCTCGCGCACCGCGATCACGGTGTCCTGGGATTTGCCGTCGATCGTGTAGCGGTCGACGTCGAGGTGCTCGGCGAACTGGTAGTACTGCTTGATCTGTTCGAGCTGCGCAAACGCATCCGTGACGAGGGCAGGGTCCAGGATGCGGATGTTGGCCGTCGTCTCCGCGTCGTTGCGCAGCGCGCCCGGCTCCGTGTCGGTCTGTGCCTTGTACGGCGTCTCCGTGACATCCGACACCCCGTAGGCCGCCCGCGTCGCCTCGATGTTGCGGTCGATGTACTCCGCCTCGACCGTGCGGGCGCTCGGGTCGACCTGGAATCGCTGCACGATCCACGGATAGACGCCCCCGATGAGGATGGCGCTCACGATGAGCAGCGCCGTGCCGACGATCGGCAGGCGCCAGCGGCCGATGATGGCGGTCACGATGAACAGGATGGCGACGAGCGCCGCGATGCCCGCGAGGATCGCGCGGCCAGGGATGACCGCGTTGACGTCGGCGAAGGCCGGACCGGTGATGAGGTCGGTCGACGTGCTCGACGCCATCGTCGCGTACTGGTCGAGCCAGATGCTCACGGCCTGCAGGGCGAGATAGATGGCACCCATTGACGCGAGCTGGATGCGCGCCGAACGGGAGATCCGCACCTCGCGACCATTGAACCGCAGTGCTCCGTAGAGGTAGCTCGTCGCGAGCGCGGCGAGGATCGAAATCAGTACGATCGCCGACGCGAAGGCGACGACGCTGCGGTAGAAGGGCAGTTCGAAGAGGTAGAAGGAGACGTCGAGCCCGAACTGCGGCTCCGTCACCCCCGCCGGCGTGCGGTTGAGCCATTCGAGGGCGGGCTTCCAGTTGGAGCTCGTCGCCACGCCGGCGAACAGTCCGAGCACAGCGGGGATGCCGTACATCGCGAGGCGGCGGAGCGGCTCGATGACCTGTTGGTAGCGGTCGAGCTGGGAACTGAGCTTCGCGTAGACAGGGCGCCAGCGGAAAGCGACCTCGATGCTGATCCACACGGGGATCGCCATGGCGAAGAACCCGATCGCGAACATGACGGCCGTCGCTACCCACTGCGTCGTGAGGATGTTCAGGAATCCGAGCTGCTCGTACCACAGCCAGTCGGCGTACAGCCCGGCGAAGATGAAGAATGCGATGACGAGGGCGGCGATGACCGCGATCGCGACGACGAGCGGCGTACGGGAGCGACGAACCGGTTGGCGCTCGGCTTGTGTTGACGTCAAGGAACCACTCCTGGCTTCGGATGATGGGGGTCAGACCATCGTAACCGGTGACGCGTGCGGACGCCCCGCCGTCAGCCGGTCGTGCAGGTCGGGAGCGCCTTGGTCCCGGTTCCCGACTCGATGACGCTCAGGGCCGAGAGTGAATCCTGGAGCGTGGAGACGGCGACGACCCGCAGCCCGTGAGGGATGTGGCCGACGACCTCGTCGCAGTTCGACTTCGGCGCGAGGAACCAGTCGGCGCCGGACCTCAGCGCCCCGTAGAGCTTCTGCCGGATACCGCCGATCGCCCCCACGTTGCCCGCCGCGTCGATCGTTCCCGTGCCGGCGACCTGTGCTCCGCCGTTGAGCTCGCCAGGGGTGAGCTTGTCGATGATCCCGAGGGCGAACATCTGGCCACCGCTCGGGCCGCCGACGTTCTGCAGCTGGATCGTCACGTCGAAGGGGAAGTCGTACTCGATCGACGGGTACACGCCGACGATGGGTGCTGGCGGGTCCTCGTTGCTCAGCTCAGGGATGACGGAGACCGACTGCTCCTTGCCGTTCCTCGCGATCTCGATGGGGATGGGGTTCCCGACGCCGCTCGCGGCGATGACCGCGCGCATGCTCTCGACATCCGTCACCGTCTTTCCGTCGACCGACCGGATGACGTCGCCGGGCTCGAGGATCCCCTTCGACGGCGAGTCCTCGGTGAGCGCGCCGACCGTCACGATGCGCGGGATGTCGTAGCCGAGCTCGGTGAGGGCGGCGGCGATCGCGTCCTTCTGGGAGTTCGCCATCATGATCCGGCCGTCCTCATTCGACTGCTCGACCGAATACCCAGGAGGATAGACCGCGTCGAGCGGCAGGACGGCCTTTGCAGGGTCGAACCAGGCGGTCACGACCTCGAACCAGCTGGGTGTGCTGCCGCGGCTGCCGACGGTGCTCACCGTGAGGAGGTCGAGCGAGCCGTCCGTCGGGTAGGTCTGCTCCCCCGGAATCTCGATGAGCGGCACCTGATCCCCGTCGATCGTGACCTCTCCGAGAGTGTCGAAGACCGGGCCGGGAATGTCGATGACGTAGGGCGACGGGGCCAGAGCGAAAAGACACACGCCGACGACGGCGACCGCGAGGAGCCACCCGCCAAGGCGTCTTCCGCGACGGGGATACCCGGTCGGTGCGGTGTCCTCGATATCGAAAAGGGCCACAGCCGTCCTCTCGCGATCTCCTGTTCGCCACAGGCGCACTGTGGGAGGTTCAAGCCTAGGTGAAAACCCAGCCGCCCCATCGGCGCACCGGCTAGCGTAGTTTTCATGCCTGAAGATTCGGATCGGGACCCAGACGAGGACTCGCCAGAGGACGACTTCCGCGAACTCCTGCGCGAGTTCCTCTCCGGCAATTCCGATCTCGACCCCGGCAGGCTCGCGAGCGCCGCCGGTCTGCCCAACGACCCCGCCCTCGTGGCCCAGCTCATGGGCAAGCTGCAGGAGGCCCTGCAGAGCAGCGAGGATGGCATCAACTGGGACCTCGCGCTCGAGCAGGCCAAGGCCGTCGCCGACCGTGACCGGCGCCCGTCGCTTCCCGCCGAGCGCTCCGCCATCGAGCAGGCGTTCCACGTCGCCGCCCTCTGGCTCGACGAGGCGACGGTCATCGCCGAGCTCACCGCGACGCCTCGACTCATCAGCCGCACGGAGTGGGTCACGATGACGATGCCCATCTGGACCCAGTTCGCCGAGCCTGTGGCCACGAGCATCGCCGATGCTCTCACCCGCGTGCTGCATGAGCAGTCCCCAGAAGGCCTCGACGACATGATCGCGGGTGCGAGCAGGCTCATGCGCAACGTCGGCGGAACGCTCTTCGCCATGCAGCTCGGGCAGGTCGTCGGGCAGCTCTCGACCGAAGTCGTCTCCGGCGGTGACGTCGGCATCCCGCTCTTCGGCGCCCAGGAGGACGGCAAGGTGCAGGCTGACACCGTGCAGGCCGCCATGCTCCCCCAGAACATCGCGGCCTTCGGCGCAGGGCTCGACATCGACGAAGAGCAGGTGCGGCTCTACCTCGCGGTGCGCGAACTCGCCCACGCGCGACTGTTCCGCCACGCGAGGTGGCTGCGGCTCCAGTTGCTCACCTCGATCGGCGAGATCGCCAGGGGCATCACGATCAACACCGGCAGGCTCGAGGAGCTCGCCGAGAACTTCGACCCGTCGAATCCGGAGTCTCTCCAGCACGCCGTCTCCGCGGGCGAGTTGCTCGCGCCCAAGAACGAGTCCCAGCTCGCCGCACTCACCCGCCTCGAGACGACCCTCGCGCTCATCGAGGGCTGGGTCGACGTCGTGACGGCGGAGGCGACGACGCGACTGCCGAAATCCCTCGCCATCGCCGAGACGGTGCGGCGCCGGCGGGCATCCGGTGGGCCGGCCGAGTCCGCATTCTCGACGCTCGTCGGGCTCGAGTTGCGTCCGCGCCGGCTGCGCGAGGCCGCCGCCATGTGGCAGCAGGTCACGGATGCCGTTGGCGCCGAACGCAGGGACGCCCTGTGGTCGCACCCCGACCTCGTTCCCGGAAGCGACGACATCGACGACCCTGCAGCCCTCATCGTGAAGATCACGAACCCAGAGCCGGAGCCGGACGACGTCGACAGGGCGATCGAGGATCTCCTGAGCGACGAGGACGGCGAGGACCGACCGACGGAGTGATTGTGGACAACTCCTGTCGAGAGTTGTCCCCTCGCGCCATGATGTCCGGATGACCCTCCGCCTCGACCCCCGCTACCCTCTCGTCTGGCGCACCCCGACGAGCCTCCAGTTCGGGGTGGACGCTCCACCCGTCACACTCGAGAACGTCACAATCGGCGAAGAACGCATGATCGCCGCCCTCACCGTGGGGGCAACGCCAACAGGCGTCGAGCTCATCGGCACGCAGTCAGGACTCACGAAAGCCGACGTCGCCCGCTTCGAGCTCGCGATCCGTCCCGCTCTGCAGTCGACCGAGCCTGCCGCGCCGCAGCGCATCGTCGTCGTCGCTGGCACAGGCCCGACGGTCGACCGCCTCGGCTGGCGCCTCAGGGAGGCCGGTCTCGATCCGCGGCCTTCGGGTGAGCGACCGAGCGACGCCGTCGCCGCGCCAGCCCTGCGCACCGCCCCGCTCGCGATCGTCGTCGGCCATTACGTCCTCGATCCGGACTTCTACGGCCTATGGCTTCGCCGCGACATCCCGCACCTCCCCATCGTCTACGGCGACACCTCTGTCCGGATCGGGCCGCTCATCGAGCCGGGCTCCGGCCCCTGCCTGTACTGCCTCGACCGGCATCGCACCGACGCCGATGCGGCGTGGCCCGCGATCGCATCGCAACTGTGGGGTAGGCGCAGCACTGCGGAGACGCCGTTCCTCGCGAGCGAGGCCGCGACCGTCGCGGCGAGGATCGCGGTGCGCCGCCTCGCCGTTGGCGCAGCATCGGACGTGTCGCGCACGCTCGCGAAAGCCATCACGATCGACGCCGCGACCGGCGCGACGAGCAGGCGGAGCCAGGTCACGCATCCGGAATGCGCCTGCCGGGGGATCGACGAGACGCCGGTCAGTGTGCGAGTTCTGCCAGGAACCGGGACGGCACGTTCTGCCCGCTCCGCTGGCCACCCGACGCCGACCACGAAAGGTGAAGGCCTCTCCGTGCCCGCGTGATGCCGACGTAGAGGAGCCTGCGCTCCTCGTCGATCGCCGCCTCGGTCGTGGCGTAGCCGATCGGCACGAGCCCCTCCTGGAGCCCGACGAGAAAGACGGTGTCCCACTCGAGCCCCTTCGCCGAGTGCAGCGTCGCGAGCGTCACGGCCGCCCTCGTCGGCTCGTGCTGCGCCGCGGAGCGCTCGACGAGTTCCGCGACGAATTCGGCGAGCCCCGTACCGGTCGGCTGGTCCTCCGCGAGAAGCATGATCGTGTTGAGCGACTCCCACCTGTTCCGGATGGCGCCGCCCGTCTCCGGCGCGGCCTGGGTCCAGCTGAGCGAGCGAAGCACATCGCTCACGGTCTTGAACAACTGCTCCTGCGTCTTGGCGATCGAGGCGCCCTTGAGCATCATGATCGCCTGCTTGACCTCCGGGAGGTCGAAGAACCGGGTTCCGCCGCGTAGCTGGTAGGCGACACCGGCATCGTCGAGCGCCGCCGCGAGAGCGACCGACTGCACGTTGATGCGGTAGAGGATCGCGATGTCCTGGGGCCTTGCCCCTTTCGCGATGAGCCCGGCGATGCGCGAGGCAACCTCTCTGGCCTCCGCCGCATCCGAGCGGAACGCGTCGACGGTGGGAATCGCACCCGTCGGGGCAGCACCGCCTGTGGGCTCGACCGGCGCCGCCGTCTCGGTCGCGGCGGCCGCCGTGAGGGTCAGGGCGCCCGGGCGTTCCCGCATGAGCCGATTCGCCGTGCCCACGATCGCCGGGGACGAACGGTAGTTGCGCTCGAGCCGCACGATCGTCGCATCCGGAAACCGCCGCGAGAACCCGAGCAGGAACTCAGGGCTCGCCCCCGCGAAGGAGTAGATCGTCTGGCTCGCGTCCCCGACCACGCACACGTCCTCGCGGTCGCCGAGCCAGAGGCCGAGCAGCCGCTCCTGGAGCGGGGAGACGTCCTGGTACTCGTCGACGACGAAGAAGCGGTACTGCTCGCGCACCTGTTGGGCGACCCGCGGCTCGGACTCGATCATGCCTGCAGCGGCGAGGAGCACATCCTCGAAGTCGAGCTGCCGACGAGCGTCCTTGAGCTCCTCGTAGGCACGCTGGAGCGCGACGACCTTGTCGAGATCGAGCGACCCGGGGACCGGCCTGCCCGCCGCCGCGTACCCGTCGATGCCGAGGCCCGAGACCTTGCGCCACTCGATCTCGGCCGCGAGGTCGCGGAGGGCAGCCGTGTCGACCTTGATCCTGAGCGTCTCCGCCGCCTGGCCGAGAACGCGGGCCTTGCCTTCGAGGATGCGCGGCATCGTCCCGCCGACGACCTGCGGCCAGAAGAAGGCGAGTTGGGCGAGCGCCGCAGCGTGGAACGTGCGGGCCGCGACGCCGCCCGCACCGAGCCGGCGCAGTCTTCCGCGCAGTTCGGCAGCCGCCCGCGTCGTGAACGTGAGAGCCATGACCTTGCTCTCGGTGTAGACGCCGGTCGCGACGCCGTAGGCGATGCGGTGGGTGATCGCCCTCGTCTTGCCGGTGCCCGCCCCCGCGAGAAGGCACACGGGGCCGTGAAGCGACTGCGCCGCGAGCCGCTGCTCGGGGTCGAGCCCCTCGAGCAGACTTTCCGCAGTCACGGGACGCCAAGCCACTCGTTGATGATGGCCCTCGCGATCGACGTCGGCCCCGGCAGGATGAGCGACTCGTCGGCGCGGAGCTCATCGCGCGTGAACCAGCGGAGGTCGAGGATCTCGGTGCCGTCCGGCCTGAGCTCGCCGTGCCCTGAAGGGTCGGCGTGGGCCAGGAACCCGACCATGAGCGAGGCCGGGAACGGCCAGGGCTGCGAGCCGAGATAGACGGGGTCGACGACCCGGATGCCGGACTCCTCGAAGATCTCGCGCACGACGGCGGCCTCGAGCGACTCGCCCGGCTCGACGAACCCGGCGAGCAGCGAGTAGCGGTTCGACTGCCACATCGCGTTCGAGCCGAGAAGCAGGCGGTCCTCGTCATCGAGCACCGCGACGATGACCGCGGGGTCGGTGCGCGGAAACACCTCGACGGTATCGTCGGCCGCGCGCAGCACCCACCCGCCCTGCTCGGGGATGAGCGGCTCGCCCGTGCGCGGGGAGAAGCGATGGCTTGCGTGCCAGTTCGCGAGCGCGACGGCCTCCACGAGGAGCCCCGCGTCGCGATCGCCCAGTGCGGCGCCGAGCTCGCGAAGGCCCAGCCACGCGCTCTCGGGGGCGAGCAGCATCGCGGCGTCATCGTCGAGCACGGCGGCGAGGATGGCAGTACCCGTCGGCTCGGCTCCGGCCGTGAAGAGCGAGCGGCCGAGATAGAGCCAGGTCACGGCATCCGGGACCGCGGCCGGCGCGAAAAGTCGCACGGCGGGCGGCAGGGCCGGCGTCACGAGCGAGCGCCCTTGCCAGACCGGCAGGACCCGTGTCGCCGGGTCGGCGCGCAGTTCGTCGATGACGTTCGGCCGCGCACGCGTGAGGTAGTCGCGGTCGACGAGAGTGCGGCTGAGCGGCAGCCGCGACAACCGCCCGGTGCCGAGCGAGACGGGTGCGGCAGGGGTCTGGGCCTCCTGTGGGTTCACGCCGCGTGCCGTCATCCCTTCATCATCGCAGGGCGGCCGGCGCACCGGCACTGCGCGTCGCCCGTCCGACGAGGTCGCCGGGAAGCGCGTGGCGTTGGGCCGGGGCTCGGGGGCGACGACTTACCCTGACGGTATGGCCAGATCCCACCTCACGCTCGCCGCCCTCGCGACCGCCGCCGTGGCGGGGCTCGACGCCGCGGGCGCCCAGCCCATCGGGTCGGGGTCGCACGGCGACTTCGAGGCCGCGCTCGTGACCGGGAGCGACGGCCGGCACTGGGTCATCCGCATCCCCACCTCCGAGCGCGCGGAGGCGGAGCAGTCGGCCGACCTCGTGGCGCTGCGGGCGCTCAGCACCGGCATCCGGGGCAGGCTGCCGTTCGCCGTCTCCGCCTTCGCCGGGCAGACCCCCGTGAGCGGGACGCGTGCCGTCGTCTCCGAGTTCGTGTACGGCCGCAAGGTCGCGCTCGAGGATATCGAGCCTGGCGGTGAGCTCGCGTCGTCGATCGGGCGCGCGATCGCCGCGATCCATTCCCTGCCGACGAGCTTCGTCGCGGATGCCGGGCTGCCGGTCCAGAGTCCGGCCGAGATACTGCGGTCCAACATCACCGTCATGGACCGCGCCTCGGCGACCGGTCTCGTTCCCGGTGCGCTGCTGGGCCGCTGGGAGAGCGCGGCCGAGGACTCCGCGCTCTGGCAGTTCGCTCCCACGGTCGTCAACGGTGCGCTCAACGCCGACTCCCTTCTCGTCGAGGCGAACGAGGTCGTCGGGCTGCTCGGATGGCAGTCGCTCGGGGTCGACGACCCTGCCCGTGACCTCTTCTGGACGCTCGGATCTGCGCGCGAGGGCACGGCCGACACTGTCATCGACGCCTACCAGCGGGCGCGGAACTCGAGCGACCGGCAGATCGAGCGCCGCGCGCGGCTCTACGCGGAGCTCGAGCTCGCCAAGTGGCTGCTCCACGGTGCCCAGGAGCGCTCGACCGAGATCGTCGACGATGCCGTCGCGATGCTGCACGACCTCGCCGATCGCGTGCACGACGACCTGGGTGCCGCCCTCAGCCACAACACCATGCCCGTCATGGCCGTCGACGAGGTCGAGGCGATGCTCGACCGCCGTCGCGCCTAGCCGCAGCCCGTTCGCCAGGCTCAGCCCAGCTGGCCACGCACCTCTATCGCAAGCGGGATGATGCGGCGGCGCATCCGGAATGTGAGCTTCAACCCTCCCGACCGCGCGAGCAGGATGGCGATGACGATCGCGGCGACCGCCGGGACGATGCCAGAGGCCACCATGGCATTCCTGACGCCCCAGAGCTCGGTGAGCCAGCCCATGAGCGGTCCGCCGATCGCCTGGCCGCCGAGCACGACCATCGCGTAGATCGCCATGACCCTGCCCCGGATGACGCGGTTCGAGGACATCTGCACGATCGACTCCGCGGCCGTCGCGAACAGCAAGCGCGTGAACCCGATGCCCGCGAGGCACAGCAGGAAGACCGCCACGACAGGGGCGATGCCGGATGCGGCGATCGTGAGCCCGAAGCATCCGGCGGCGAACATGATCGAGCGCAGCCGGTAGCTCATCCTGCGCGTGGAGGCGAGGGACCCCGCGAGCGCCCCGAGGGCCGCCGCCGAACTGTAGAGCCCATAACCCGCGGCGCCCGACTTGTAGACGTGGTCGGCGAAGGCGACGAGCATGACGGGGAGATTCATGCCGAACGTCGCGACGAAGGCGAGCATGACGATGGGCCAGAAGATCGTCGGTTTGGAGCGCACATAGCGCAGCCCCTCCCGGATCTGCCCCTTCGAGCGGACAGCCACGAGGGAGGGCAGAAGCTCAGAGCCCCGCATGCTCAGCAACGTCGTCACCACGACACAGGCTGCCACCCCGTTCGCCGCGATCGCCCAGCCCGCACCCACGATCGCGATGAGGACGCCGCTCACGGCGGGTCCGACGAGCCCTCCGAGGTGAAAGATCGAGGCGTTGATGCTGATGGCGTTGCTCAGGCGACCGTGCCCGACCATCTCATTCACGAATACCGAGCGCGCAGGCGAGTCGACGACCGCCACGCAGCCCATGATGAGCGCCGTCGCGAAGACCTGCCACACGACCACCACACCCGTGATCGTGAGTGCGGCAAGCGCACCGCACGCCACGGCATTGACCGCCTGGGTCGAGACGAGCAGGCGGCGCTTGGGGTAGCGGTCGGCGATGACGCCGCCGATCGGGCCGAGCAGGAGCATGGGGCCGAACTGGAGGGCGACCGTGACGCCGACGAGCGCAACGCTCCCGGTCAGCTCGAACACGAGCCAGTCGATCGCGATGCGCATGGCCCAGCCCGACGTGTTCGAGATGAGCTGCGAAACGACGTAGAGGCGGTAATTGTGGATGCTGAGCGAACTGAAAGTGTCCCGCCAGCGCGGACGCTGAAGGAGAACCGGGATGGGCGCGGTCGCCGCCTCGTCCACTGATTGCTCCGGGGTCACGGGTCAACGCTAAGTCGGGGTCATCCATTCAGACGTATTATCGTGCCTATAAGTCCGATTACGTTCTTCAATGGGAGGCGCATGTTCGACCCCGTTCTCCTCAAGACGTTCGCGACCGTCGCCGAGACCCTCAGCTTCACCCACGCGGCGCAGCTGCTCGGACTCAGCCAGCCCACCGTGAGCCAGCACATCCGCAAGCTCGAGCTGGCCGCCGGGCGCAACCTCGTGACTCGTGACACGCGGGATGTGCGCCTCACCGACAACGGCGATGCGCTTCTCGGATTCGCCCGTACGATTCTCGCCGCGCACGACGAGGCCGCGAGCTACTTCACCGGCTCCGCCATGCGCGGGCGCCTGCGGTTCGGCTCGGCCGACGACCTCGCCCTCACCCAGTTGCCGCAGGTGCTTCGGGACTTCCGGCAGCTCTACCCGCAGATCAACCTCGAACTCACCGTGAGCCAGAGCGGTTCGCTTATGCGCAGGCTCAAGGCCGGCCAACTCGACCTCGTCTTCGTCAAGCAGGAGTCGGGCGACCCGCTCGGCAGGCTCGTGCGGCGCGACCGCATGGTGTGGGTCGGCCATAAAAGCGTCACGATCGACCCTGACGCTCCGCTTCCCCTCATCGTCTACCAGGCGCCGAGCCTGAGTCGCACCTTCGCGATTCGCGCACTCGAGGCCGTTGGGCGCACGTGGCGCATCACGTGCAACGTCAAGGAGGTCAACGGAGTGCTCGCAGCTGTGCGGGCCGGTATCGGCGTCGCGGTCTTCCCGCAGTCGCTCATCCCCTCCGACCTCGTGCAGTTGCCGTCATCGATGGCGCTCCCCGAGGTCGGCGACGTCGACTTCGCCCTCGTCGAGAACCCCGCAGCTCCGCGCGAGCCCGTCGAGGCGCTCGCCTCCGCGATCATGGGGCGCCCGGTTCAACCGCGGGCGGTCGTCTGACCCGCCTGGGGAACGACGGCCGCGCGCCACAGCCTCAGAAGCTCGTCCTCATCGTCGATGCGGCCCGGCTCGATGACCGTGTCGTCGGACACGTAGTAGAAGACCGCGTCGACCGCGGAAGGATCGATGCCCTTCCACTTCGCGAACGCGAGCCGATACAGCGCGAGCTGCAACTGGCGTTCGGCGAGCTGGTCAGCATCCCGCGGCGCCTTGCCGGTCTTCCAGTCCACGATCTGGTAACGGCCGCCCCGCTCGTAGACGGCGTCGATCTTGCAGATCACGATGCGGCCGTCGAACGGCAGATGCAGTTCGCGCTCGACCTCCGTCGGCGCGAGCGCTGCCCACTCAGAGCGCTCGAAGATCGCCTGGAGCCGGGCGAGCTCCGCCTCATCGATGAGCGAGTCCTCCGGGTCGAGCTCGCTCGAGACGGCATCGATCGTCTCGCGCGATCCCACGAGGCCCGACCGCTCCTCGACCCACGAATGGAAGAGTGTGCCGAGGCGCGTCGCGCGGTATGGCTTCTCCGGCATGGGCCTCCGGATGCTGGCCGCCACGTCCGCAGGATCCGTCACGAAGTCCTTGAAGCGGCTGGCCGGGATGCGGTTCGGCACGTCGACGTACTCGGCTGCCGCCAGCATCCGTCGCCGTTCCGCGAGGAGCAGTTCGAGTTCCCGGCCGAAAGCCCCGGATGCGACCGGCTCTGCCTCGCGCACGAGCGCAGCAGCCCGCTCCACCTTCGCGCGGCGGTTGCCGAGCGGATCCGTCGGCCAGTGCAGCGGCTCGGCCTCCTTCAGCTCCGGCTTCTCGTCGTCGAGCGGCCCGCTCGGCAACTCGCCGATGATGCCCGCAGCAGAGAGCTCCTGGAGATAAGGGCTCGG
This sequence comes from Terrimesophilobacter sp., assembly GCA_036833635.1. Classification (GTDB taxonomy): domain Bacteria; phylum Actinomycetota; class Actinomycetes; order Actinomycetales; family Microbacteriaceae; genus Terrimesophilobacter. Next base: position 7,511 of record DAITPJ010000018.1, on the reverse strand, counting down.
CGGACGGCAGGTCGCCTGGGAAGCCCAGAACGAACCCGTCATGAGCAGCCGGTCCCGCGCGCGGGTCACGGCGACATAGGCGAGGCGCCGCTCCTCGAGCTCGTGACGAGCCTTCACACCGGCCTTGAACACGTCGTGCCGCGCGAGGAGGTCCTTGCGGGACTCCGCCTGTGCCCACTCGAAGACGGGCAGGCCCTCTGCGTCGCCGCGGAACTCATAGGGCAAGGCGCCGAACGACGTCCAGCCTGTGGTGTCCCTCGGCTTCGCTGGCAACTCGTCGACGACCATCCTCGGCACGACGACGTAGTCCCATTCGAGGCCCTTGGCCCCGTGGATCGTGAGCAGCTGGACCGCGCCGGGATCCGGCTCCTCAGGGCGGGGAGAGAGGTCGTCGGTGCGCACGGCCTCGCGGAGCCAACCGAGGAAGTTCCCGAGCCCACCGCCCTCGTTGACCGCACGGAACGATGCGAGGGCGTCGAAGAACGCCTCCATGCTCGCCGTACCGCCAGAACGGTCGTCGTTGGCCACTACCTCGATGTCGAGGCGGAGCTCCTGCTCGACGAGTCTCACGAAGTCGAGAAGGTCGAGCGAGGCCCGCGCCCTCAGCCGCGAGAAGAGCTGTCCGGCATCGCGGAGGCGTTCGAGACCGACCTCGCTGAACCCTTCGAGCATCCCGTGGCCCTGCTTCGCGTGGGCGACGAAGTCCAGCGCGTCGACGATCGACCCTCCCTCGCCCTCGGCGACCGACGCGCGCAGCCGATCGAGAACGACATCGTCGAGCGGCTGCTGCGCGTGATCGCGCCCGCGCAGCCAGGAGGCGACCCTCGCGAGGGCGTGGAGGTCGCGCACGCCGATCCGCCAACGGGACCCGGCGAGCATCCGAACGAGCTCGGACCCGGCTGTCGGGTCCCCCACCACGGTGAGTGCGCACACGAGATCTGCGACTTCCGGCTCATCGAGCAGCCCGCCGATGCCGAGCACGTGATAGGCGACCCCGGCTTTCCGCAACGCCTCGACGAAGACGGGCTGGGTGCTGCGCGCGCGGAAGAGCATCGCAGCGGTCGGCGCCTTCTCCCCCGTGGCACCGGCCAGCCGATCCTTGAGCCACTCCGCGGCAGCAGTCGCCTCCTCGGCGATCGTCTCCTCGAAGCGGACCTCGACGAGACCCTTCGTCGCCGTGGGCGAAGCACCGAGCCTTTCGACCGGAACCGTCGTCGCCGCCGAGAGCGGTTCGACGATCGTGTTGGCCGCATCCAGGATCCCATGGCCGTTGCGCCAGCTCGTGGAGAGCGCGAACTGCCGCACGCCCGACTCACCGCCGGGCTCACCACGAGCGAAGCTCCGCGCGAACTGCTCGAGGTTCGCTGCGCTCGCCCCCCGCCATCCGTAGATCGACTGGTGCGGGTCGCCGACCGCCATGACCGGATGCCCTGCGAACAGCTCGGAGAGCAGCCAGGTCTGCACGACGCTCGTGTCCTGGTACTCGTCGAGCAGCACGACGCGGTAGCGCTCCCGCATTTCCTCCCGGATCCGAGGCACGCGGCGGATGACCTGCAACGCGAGCATGACCTGGTCGGCGTACTCGACGAAGCCGTTCCTGGCTTTCGACTCGGCGAACTCCTCCGCGAGCTCGAGCAGGAGTGGGAGGCTCGAGATCGAGTCGACGAGGTCGAGCGCCTTCCGATACTCGCCTGCTCCGCCGGGGGGCAGCTCGGCGAGGGCGGCGAATCGTGCAGCCATCTCGTGAACTCTCTCCGGGTCGACGACGTTCTCACTCAACTCGTGACTCAGGTCCACGACAGCGCTCGTCACCCGGTCGAGGTTGCGGTCGATGCCCGCGAGGCGCTCGTCGCGGCTCGCGACGGCGATCGAGCGCGCGAGCTGCCAGGCGGACGCCGGCCCGAGCACGCTGCCGTCGGTCTCCCTCCCGAGCAGGATCGCGTTGTCGCGGAAGATCGTGTTCGCGAAGGAGTTGTAGGTGGCGACGGTCGGCGGATCGAACGCGTCGTAGTCGCCAGGGAAACTCCCCCTGGCCGCTAGTTCGGCTATGCGTCTCCGGATGCGCTCCGCGAGTTCCCCTGCCGCCTTGCGTGTGAACGTCAGGCCGAGGATCTGGCCCGGCTCGACGAGCCCGTTGGCGAGAAGCCAGACGACACGGTTCGCCATCGTCTCGGTCTTGCCGCTGCCTGCGCCCGCGATCACGAGCGCGGGGCCGAGTTCCGATTCGATGATGGCGCGCTGCTGGGCAGTGGGCTTCGGAAGTTCGAGGAGTTCGGCGAGTTGCTCGGCATCGATCCGCTCAGTCACTCGACACCGCCTTTACCCGGTGCAGCGCGCGCTTGGCCGTGTCGCCGATGCCGAACGGGTCGAGCACACTCGGGCCAAGGTATTCCCCGAGCGCCATGCCTTGCGCCGCGATGCGGATGCGGTCGCGAAATGCCTCGAGTTCGTCCTCGGTGAGCGGCGCCTGCACTCCCTCGCGGTATGACTTTCCCTTGACACCTTCCTTGACGAAGAGGAGCTTCGCCCCGCCGGCGTGGTGCTCGCCGAGGGGATCGAGCACCTCGTCGAGCGCGCCGGAGGCGTAGGCGAGCTGGTATGCGCCCAGCTGCGGAAACTCGTCGATCACGGCCTGGTTCGTCTCCGGGGCCCCAGTCTTGAGGTCGACGATCACGACGCTGCCATCCGACGAGCGCTCGACCCGGTCGATCGAACCTCGCACGCGCGCACGGCCCACCTCGAGTGTGAAGTCGCGTTCAGCGCCCACGAGAGTCTTGCCCTCCCGTGCGAAGTCGCCGAGGTACTCTGCGACGGCCGCTGCGAGCCTGCGTGCTGCCCGCTTCTGCTGCTCGGCGAGCCACGGTGCGTCGAAGATGAGCTCGGCCCACCGGCTCTCGATCGCCGCGAAGACCGCATCGGCCGTGGGATCCACCGTCGTCTCCATCGCCCAGTGGATGATCGTCCCGAGCCCCATCGCCGTGCTCGACTGCGTTCCGGAGATCGACTCGATGAACCAGTCGACCGGTGATCGCTCGAAGGCGCCCAGCTTCGACGGCGACACCGGCACAGTTTCGTCGTCGTCGAAGAGCGGTCCCGTCGTCGAGGCGTCGAGGAGTCCGTGCCACTCCCCAGGATCGGCGCCCGGAATCCCGGATTGCGCGAGCAGTGCGAGGCTCGCTGCGGTGTCGGTGCGGGGCCTTGCCGCAAGGTCCCTTCGCAGCCGACCCACGAGGCCGCGCAGCGTGAGCGGAGGGAGGGCTGCGGCCACGAGCTTCGGAGGGTCCCCTGGCACGAGCGAGAAGAACACGCTCGTGGCCTCGTCCTCGTTCGCCACGGCCGCGAGAATGACCTGCCGACGGGCGCGCGAAACGGCGAGCGCGAACATCCGGAGCTCGTCGGCGAGCACCTCGCGGCGCGTGTCGATCGTGCCGGTCGCGATCCCGGTGGCGGCACGCACCAGCTCCCCCGGGTAGAGGAGCGATCCGCGCAGGCGCAGGTTCGGCCAGGCGCCGTCCTGCAGGCCGGCGACGACGACGGTGTCGAACTCGAGACCCAGCACGCCGCTCGGCGTCGTCACGAGCACAGAGTCTGCGGCGGCGCGCGGCGAGAGGGTGTCCTCAGGCACTTCGGCGTCGAGCACCGACGTCAGGAAGGTCGTGGCTGGCGACCCCGGCTCACGTTCGACGAAGCGCTGGGCGGCTGTGAAGAGCGCGAGGATGCCGTCGAGGCTCCGATTCGCCTCCGCCGCGAGGATGCCGCTTCCGAGCGCCTGCTGCTGCCAGGTCGCGGCGAGGCGACTCCGGTCCCACACGAGCCAGAGCAACTCCTCGATCGTCGCGCCGTCGGCCGCCTGCTGCGCGAGCTCCGCGAGAGTCTCCGCGAGTCGCGCGGCAGCGCGGGATGCCGCGTGATCGATCGTCGCGAGTCGGCCGGGAGCCGATAACGCCTCGACGAGCAGCTCGTCGCTCGAGCGGTGGCCGTCGCCCGCGAGTTCCTCTGCGCGGAGGGCGAGACGCAGCCTGCGGAGCGCGAGACGGTCGAGCCCGCCGAACGGCCCGAGAAGCAGCTCGACGCAGGTCTGCGGTGTGAGTTCCGCGCGCCCGATCCCTACGTCGACGACCGTGAGGAGGCTGCGTACCGCAACCTCGTCACGCAGCGGGATACCGCCCGCCACCGTGCGCGTCGGGACGTCGGCGAGGGCGAGCGCCCGCGCGGCGATGGGAGCCTGGGCGCCATTGCGCACGACGACCGCCATCCTGCCCCACGGGACGTCGCCCTCGAGGTGGCGCTCGCGAAGCCTGCGGGCGACCCCTGCCCACAGCCGTGCCGGCGTCGAGCCGGTCAGGGGAACGACGCTCTCCGAGCCGGCACTGCCGGCGAAGGCCGGTGCAGGCTCGGCGGGATTCGGATGCCGGTGGCCGACGATACCTGCCGTCCCGATCCGGTCGGTCACGGCGCTCGTGAACCTGAGGAGCTCCGGACCGAGCCTGTGCGACGTCGTGAGGTGCAGGGTCGCGAGGTCGTCGCGACCGAGGGCGCTGCCGAATCGGCCGACGACATCCGGTGCGCCGCCCCGGAAGGCGTTCGCCGCGACATCCGGATCGCCGAAGGCGATGACTCCCACGCCACGGCTCGCGAGCGCGCGCAGCATCGAGACCGTCGCCTCGGTCGCCTCCTGGAGGTCGTCGACGACGACGAGCCGCAGCCGCTCGACCGACTCCGGCATGACGCCGGACTCGATCGAGCCCCTGGCGGCGGCCGTGAGCTCCGCGGCATCGAGCTGGTCGGGCCTGAGTTCGGCCATGACCTGCAGGTACTCGGCCTGGAAGTCGGCGACGGCAGCCCACTCCGGCCTCCCGTGCCCTGCGGCGAGGCGACGCAGGGCCGCCGGGTCGAGGCCGTACTCTGTGGCGCGCATCATGGTCTCACGAAGCTCGGTGCGGAAGCCGCGCAGCGCCCGCACCTCTGGGTCGAGTGGCGATGGCCAGGCGGGGCCGGTGCCATCGGCGACGTGGCCGGCGATGAGCTGGGCGAGATCGCTGTCCTGGTCACCCCCCGTGAGAAGGCGAGGGGGCGGCAGGCCCGCCGTGCGTCGGGCGAACGCCACGACCTCGAAGGCGAGCGACGCGATCGTGCGGGCGAGCGGACCCTCGGTGGGCACGGCGAGCCGGAGGGCGAGGCGATCGCGCAACGCCGTGGCCGTCGCCCGGCTCTGGCCGATGACGGCGATGTCATTCGGCGACCAGCCGCGCGCGAGAACCCGGTCGGCCACGAGTTCGACGATCGTGGTCGTCTTGCCGGTGCCGGGTGCGCCCACGACGACCGCGGACGCAGCATCCGGCAGGTCGACGACGGCCCGCTGGGATGGATCGAGGGTCGGCACCGGCGTCGCACCGGGTGCGCTTGCGAACCCCTTGACCGTCACGAATCACAAGGTATCCCACTCCCCGGACATGGGTTGATGCCCTCGGTGTCGACGCCGGCGGCGGTTTCGGATGTCCGCTCCTGACGAACGCGCGGACCGCGCCTTCGGTTCTGTCGTAATCTGGGCACGTGGACATTCGTATCGGCATCATCAACAGCCCCAGGGAACTGAGCTTCGAATCGGACCAGCCCGCGGCCGACATCGAGAAGATCGTCGCGACGGCGCTTGAGAGCGACGCGAAGTTCATCCGGCTCACCGACGACAAGGGTCGCGTCTTCCTCGTCCCGGTCGAAGCCTTCGCCTACATCGAGGTCGGCTCCGAGTCTTCGCGTCGAGTCGGGTTCGTCGCCTGATGGAACTCCTCTTCGTCGTCCTCGGTGCCGCGCTCATCGGCCTCGGTCTCCGCTACCTTCTTCCGGGTCGCGCCACCTACGGGAGCGCCGTACTGCCGGCGGTGAGTGCCGCTGTCGCCGCCATCGTGTGGGCGGGCCTCACCTGGCTGGGCTGGACCTTCGACGGCGGATGGATCTGGTGGGCGAGCCTCGTCGCCGGCGGACTGGTCGCTATCGCCACGGCGCTTTTCGTCGCTCCGCGGCGCAAGCGCTACGACGTCGCACTCTTCGATCGGCTCAGTCGGCCGTAGCCCGCAGCCCCATACCCCTAGATGGGTATGGAGAGGGCACTTTCTCGGTAGCGTCGAGTCGTCGTATTCGGGAGCCTGTGGTGGGTCGCCACCGTCCGGTGCCGTCGAGCCAGGGTGGGGCTTTGACTTCGGGGACGCCGCGGGTCATTCGGAATTGCCAGCCGGAGGTCTCCAGGGTTCGGTGATGAAACCAGCACAGGAGCAGACCGTTGTCTGTGTGGGTCGGGCCACCGTTTTCGGCCGGGTCGACATGGTGGATTTCGCACCAGGCGGCCGGAATGTGGCAGCCGGGAATGGTGCATTCCCCGTCCCGCAGGGCGATGGCCCGGCGTTGTTGCGGGGTGAAACAGCGTTGCGGTGAGCCCAGTTCGATGATGCGCCCGTTCGTGTCGAGGACGACTCGTTGGGTGCCCCCGTTGCAGGTGTACTGCTTGATCGTGCGCATCGAGACCGGGGTTTCGGTGCGGTCGATGAACCCGACCCCACGGTCAGCGTCCAGGTCGGCCTCACGCACACTGACCATCACCACCGGGGCCGCACCACCCAGTGTGGGAGTTTCCGCACTGCGGGAAGCACTGTCGAGGATCCCGGCGAGAATGTCGTGCTGCTGCTGGTCGCGGGAACGCGGGTCATGCTCCACATCGTGGGCGACGAGCTCCTCCTCGTTCAGAAAGGCAGGGGCGGTACGCGGGGACGTGTAGGCATCCACCAGGGTGGCGAACTTGGCGGCCACATCCGGCAACAGGCCACCGCGCACCGGAATCAATCCGTCCTGTTCCCGGCCCAACCGGAAGGAGCGCAGCCGCAGGGCACGCTCCTCGACCGGCAGCCGGCCGTCCTGGTTGAGCTGCACCACCCACACGCTGGTCTGCAGCCGCGTGTCATCGGCGGTACACGGCACCGGCGAATCCGGACCCGTGCCGGTCGCCGCAGCCACCAACTCGTACTCGGCCGCCTGGACCGCCTCAGTGCCGACGACCGGTTCCACCGCGGCAAGGCCGCGGACAATGATGTGGGCCGCATCGAACCCCAGCTCGCCCGCATCCAGGGCCGCAGCAACGCTCGGAAACCCGGCCGGCAATCGCTCCCCCAGCATCGACACCCGGGCGCGGGTCGCCCGGCCCACCTTCAGGCGTCGGGCGATCGTCTCACTGGAGGCCAGGGTCACCCGCTCCAGCAACTCCGAGGTCGTCCGGCACCCCTTGCGCGCCGCCAGTCCCTCCGCCCCCAACTCGCGGCGGGACCGCTCATCGACCTCCGCCGCCACCGCCACCTGCCGCGACGCCACCCACCGACCCAATCGTTCCAGGGCACCCGTGGTCTGCAGCAGGGCCTCATCCGACAGGCCCCGGGCATCCTGAAACCCGAACACACCGGCCAGCGCGCCAGTGGCCGCATCCAGGGTCGCGGTCGGGTCATCCATACCACACATCCTACCACACA
>DAITPJ010000017.1:15887-28862 GCA_036833635.1 Terrimesophilobacter sp. | reverse complement strand
GGGATCCAGCCGAAGGCGGAGTTCGCGAAACGCCGCAGCGTCGCGGGTAACGGGATCGCCCCGGACCCTGCCGCGTGGAGGACGACCACCGGGAAGAGGGGAATCGTGACAGCCCAGGTCACCATGCACCAGGGGCACAGCACGTGGAGCACGAACAGGCTCTCGCCGATGAACCAGAGGACGAGCGCGAGTGCGCCGGCCGCCCCGAGCGCGTAGAGCGCCCAGAACCACCGCGCGAGCGCGGCACCGGCGAGCTGGGCGACCCCGATGGTGATCGTGGCGCTCCAGAACGCGAGACCGAGGAGCGAGTTCGGGAATCCGAAGATCTCGCCCTGTGCCGAGTTCAAATTCGTCGAGCATCCGATGAGCACGCTGAAGTTGCAGCCGAGCTGGGCATCGGGGTTCTCGAGGAGTGCGAACTTGTCGAGGGTGAGGGCGAAGGCGGCGACGAACCCGACGAGCCCCAGCGCGATGAGGGCCACGGGCTGCGCCCACTGCCGGGGGCGGGGCGCGGAGGTCACCTCACCATCCTCGCATCGTTCGCCGGCACCCGTCGGGCCGCATAGACGGTGACAAATGCCGGGTCGACGTGCAGGGCGACGTGGGAGCCTGCGCCGAGGTGATGCTCGAAGACCTCTGTCGAGGGGACTTCGGCCACGACATCGTCGCCTGAGAACATGATCCGGATGCCTCCGGCCGCCGGCTCGAGAAGCGCGACCGAGCCGGTCCAGGCGTTCGCCGCGTGGCTCGACCGGCCGGTGTCGAACTCCCGCACCGAGACGGCGGACCGCGGGAATGCCACGAGCGCTTCGCTTCCGGCGGCGAGTGCGTGGCCGTGGCCGGCGAACATCCGCCGGTTCCCGCTCGTGTCCATGACCGCGACGGAACCATCCGATGCCACGATGCCGCGCAGGAGGTTGAGCCCCGCAAGGGATGCTGCGAAGCCGTTGACCGGATGCCAGAGCACTGTCTCCGGGCTGCCCCCATCGGCGACCCGGCCGCTGTCGAGAATCACGACGCGGTCGGCGAGCACGATGGCGTCGACAACGTCGTGGGTGACGAGGACCGTCGTCGTGCGCGCGCTCGAGAGCCGCTCGCGCAGGAGGGTGCGAAGGAGGGAGGCGGACTCGACGTCGAGAGAGGCCATGGGCTCGTCGAGCAGCAGAAGCTCTGGCTCCGCTGCGAGCGCACGAGCGATCGCGGCGCGTTGCTGCTGTCCGCCGGAGAGTTCGCTCGGGCGCCGATGCTCGAAGCCAGCGAGGCCGACCGCTCCCAGCCACTCCCGTGCCAGGTCCCGTGCCACCGCGGTGCCGCGGCGATGCGCCCGCGGGCCGAACTCCACGTTCTGCAGCACCGTGAGGTGCGGGAAGAGCAGCGGTTCCTGGCCGAGCAGGCCGACCGTGCGGCGATGAGGAGGAACCTCTACCCCGGCCGCCGTACTCGTGACGACCCTGCCGTTGACCGAAACGACTCCCGACTCGATCGGCAGCAGGCCGGCGAGCGCGCCGAGCAGTGTCGACTTGCCAGACCCGTTGGGCCCGAGCAGGGCGACGACCTCGCCCGCGGCGACCTCGAGTGCAGCATCGAGGACGAAATCGCCGCGGCGGACGACGAGCCGAGCGTCCAGGGTCACGTCAATGCCCCGGTTCCGGGCGCCAACTGCGCAGGAAGAGCAGGATGACGACAGCGACCACGATGAGCAGAAGGGAGAGCGCGACGGCCGAATCCTGGCTCACGCCGGCGCCGTTGAACGCGGTGTAGATCGCGAGGGGCATCGTTCTGGTGACCCCTGCAGCGTTTCCCGCGAACAGTGCGGTCGCTCCGAATTCGCCGAGGGCACGCGCGAAGCACAGCACCGTCCCTGAGACGAGTCCGGGGAGGATGAGCGGGAGCGTGATGCGGGTGAAGACGGTCCAGCGTCCGGCGCCGAGCGTCGCCGCGACGGTCTCGAAGCGCCTCCCCGCCGTGCGCAGCGCGCCCTCGACTGCTATCACGAGGAACGGCAGCGCCACGAACGACTGCGCGATGACGACGGCCGCGGTCGTGAAGGGAATCCGGATGCCGAACGTCAGGTCGAGCACTCCGCCGACGAGACCGTTCCGCCCGAGCAGGTAGAGGAGGGCGATCCCGCCCACGAGGGGAGGCATGACGAGCGGGAGCGTCGTGAGCGCCCGGAGCAGGCCGGCCAGCCGCGGCCCGGATCTCGCGATGACGAGCGCGAGCGGCACCCCGACGAGCGCGCAGAGGGCGGTCGCGGTGAGCGCCGTCTGAAGGGAGAGGCCGAGGGCCGACAGCGCCTCCGGTGAGGTGACGGCGACGGGCACGCTCGCCCAGTCCGCCCGGAGGACGAGGCCGAGGACGGGCGCGATGAGCAGGGTGAACCCGAGCGCCGCCGGCAGGTACAGCAGCCGCGGAACGGTTCCCACGCCACGCGCGTTCTGCACGGGTCGTGCGAGTGGTGATGTCGTCACGGTGTCCCGAACCCGTAAGTCGCGAGCACGGTCTGCCCACGGGCGGAGAGTACGAAGTTCACGAACGCCTGAGCGACATCCGGATGCCGTGAGCCGTTCATCGCCGCGATCGGGTAGCGGTTCGCCGCGTGGTCGGCCCCCGCGATGCCGACGCCGTCGACAGCACCGGCAGCCGCCGCGACATCGGTCAGGTAGACGAGCCCGGCATCCGCCTCGCCCGTGCGCACCTTGGTGAGCACGGCCGTGACGTTCTGCTCCTCGCTCACCGGGGTGAGCGTCACGCCCTCGAGGTCGAGGAGGTCGTGCGACGCCGTTCCGCACGGCACAGCCGGTGCGCACAGCACGACCTGCACGCCTGGCCTGGCCAGGTCGGCGAGAGCCCGGATACCGAGCGGATTGCCCGGCCCGACCGCGATCTGCAGGACGTTCGTGGCGAAGACCTCTGGCGTCCCGTCCGTGAGGTCGGTGACCGTGGCCATGGTGGCTTCGTCGGCGGAGGCGAAAACGTCAACGGGAGCGCCCTCCCTGAGCTGGGTCGCCAGCGTCGACGAGCCGTCGAAGGAGATCGGCCTGACCGTGACACCGGGGTGGTCGGCCGCGAATTCCTGGGCGAGCTCGGTGAAGGATGCTGTGAGCGAGGCCGCGGCGAAGATCGTGAGCTCACCGGTGAGCGCGTTAGCGTCGCCGGGAGCGCCCGGTGATGACGCGGTCGGGCTGCAGCCGGCGAGCACGAGCGCCGCGCATCCGGCGACCGCGGCGACGCGTACCCGGTGTCGGCTGTCGCGACGCCTGATCATGGAGCGACGGGAGCTTCGACGATGACCATGGTCGCCTTGACGACGGCGACGGCCAGCGATCCGACCTCGAGCCCGAGCTCACGGACCGCCTCGGTGGACATGAGCGAGACGATGCGGTGCGGTCCGCACTGGAGTTCGACCTGCGACATGACCGAATCGCTCCTGACGTGGGTCACGAGACCGACCATGCGGTTGCGCGCGCTGCTGCCGATGCCGAGCGAGTCGTCGATCGGCACCGCGTTCTGCTGTGCCCGGCGAGCCAGTTCGCTGCCCGCGATGACCTGGCGACCGGCGGCATCCTGGCTCACGGCGACGTCGGCGGACGCGATCCAGCGCCGCACGGTGTCGTCGCTCACGCCGAGGAGCCGGGCGGCCTGGCTGATCCGATACTGCGTCATGCCGCCAATGATATCACCGCGCCTGCGGATCAAATCGGCGGATTTCCACGAGAGTGCAGGAATGTCGATGTCGCCGAGCCTCCCCTCTCCCGCTCACTAAAGTGGTCACATGACCCATCACGCCGATCATGGTGCGACGAGTGCAATCGGTACGAGCGTCGCCGAGCATCGGGACCGCATCCTCGCGACGATCCGCCCGCTCCCGACCGTCGAGGTGCCCGTCGCCGAGGCGCGCGACCACATCCTCGCGGTCGACGTGCTCGCCGGCGTCGACGTGCCGAGCTTCGACAATTCGGCCATGGACGGGTATGCCGTTCGCCGCGCGGATGTCGCCCATGCGACCCCCGCGGAACCCATCGTGCTCGCGGTCGTCGCCGACCTGCCCGCCGGGTCTGCGGAGGACCCGCATCTCGGGCCCGGGCAGGCTGCGAGGATCATGACGGGCGCACCGGTCCCGAGCAGCGCCGACAGCATCGTCCCCGTCGAGGACACGGATGGCGGAACCCGGTCGGTTCGCATCGACAGCGCGCCGATGGCGGCAGCGCACATTCGCCGCGCGGGCAGCGACGTGAGCATCGGCCGGACCGTGCTCACCGCGGGCAGGCGGCTGGGTGCACGCGACCTCGCGGCGGCGGCGGCGACCGGCGCGGGGAGCCTTGTGGTGCACCGCGCCCCGAGGGTCGGAGTGCTCTCGACCGGCAGCGAACTGCGCCGAGCCGGCGACGCGCTCACGCGCGGTCAGATCCACGACTCGAACTCGGTGCTGCTCGCCGCGGCAGTCGTCGAATGCGGAGGCGTTCCCGTGCAGCTCGGCTCCGTGGCCGACGACGAGGAACTCTTCCGCGCGACCCTCGGGCGCCACGCCCCCGACGTCGACGCGTTCGTCACCTCAGGAGGGGTCAGTGTCGGCGCCTACGACATCGTCAAAGCCGTGCTCGCGCCGCTCGGTGTCTGGTTCGGTCCCGTGCGCATGCAGCCGGGCAAACCGCAGGGCTTCGGCCGGTGGCCCGGCCACGACGGCGCAGGTGGCGCAGATGGCACTCCGATCTTCGCGCTTCCGGGAAACCCGGTGAGCGTCTTCGTCTCGTTCGAGCAGTTCGTGCGGCCGGCGCTGCTCGCCATGCAGGGGCGCACGGACTGGCACCGTGACGTCGTGCGCGCCGTGGCCCTGGAAGGCTGGCGGAGCCCGGCCGGCCGCGAGCAGTACCTCCCCGCCGTGCTCGAACGGCATCCGGATGGCCGGCTCACGGTGAGGCCGGCGAGCGCCGGTGGCTCCGGCTCCCACCTGGTCGCGAGCCTTGCGGGGGCCAACGCGCTCGCGGTCGTGCCGGAGTCCGTCGTCGAGGTGAACGCCGGCGACCTCGTGGATGTCACACTGGTCCCATGAGCGATGCGACGGCCCCCGACGGCCCCTTCACCCACCTGGACGCGGCGGGCCAGGCCCGCATGGTCGACGTGACGGCCAAGACCCCCACCGTGCGCGAAGCCACCGCGGCGGCGTTCGTGCGGTGTGCCCCCGCCGTCATCGAGGCACTGCGATCAGGGACGGCCCCCAAGGGCGACGTGCTCGCGGTCGCCCGCATCGCCGGCATCCAGGCCGCCAAACGCACACCTGACCTGCTGCCGCTCGCCCACGTCATCGGGGTGCACGGCGCGAGCGTCGACCTCGAGGTCGAGGATGCCGGGGTACGGATCGCCGCGACCGTGCGCACCGCAGACCGCACGGGCGTCGAGATGGAGGCGATGACTGCGGTGGCGGTCGCCGCACTCGCAATCGTCGACATGGTCAAGGGGATGGACAAGACCGTCGAGATCGTGTCGGTAAGGCTGCTCGCGAAGTCCGGTGGTCGCTCGGGCGACTGGCGCCGGCCCGATCGCGACTGACCTAGTGGTCGCCGCCGTCGAGCTGGTCCAGGATGTGCGGCACGAGCGGCAGCAGTGCCTCGAGACCCTCCTCGACGGCTTTGACCGATCCTGGGAGATTCACGACGAGCGCGCTCGGTGGCTCTCCGGCAACCCCGGCAAGGCCCCGGCTCAGCACGGCCATCTTCGTGTTTCGCGCACCCTCGCGTCGTAGTTCCTCCGCGATGCCGGGAAGCTCGCGCACGAGCAATGGGCGAGTGCCTTCCGGCGTGAGGTCGCGTGGGCCCACGCCGGTCCCGCCGCTCGTGATGACGAGGCGTGCCCCGCCAGCGAGAGCGGCCCGGATGCCGGACTGCACACTTTCTGCGCCATCCGGAATGACGCTCGCCTCGACTCGGTAGCCATGCTCTCGCAGCAGCTCGGCCGCCCTGGGTCCTGAGGCGTCTGGCCGCTCGCCGCGCGCGCTCCGGTCGGACACCGTGATGACGTATGCGGGGACCGGGGCCTTTTGCGGCGGGTGCTCGTGTGTCATGTCTCTCCCGTAGGCGTCAGGGTGGTTCCCTTCGCGACGATCGCTCAGCGCGCTGCCCGCTTCACGAGCGAGCGGAGCTGCTTCTCAACGGCATCCGTGATCTCGAGCACGGCCCATGCCGCAGGCCAGAACACGCCATCGTCGAGCTGGGCGTCCTCGCTGAAGCCGATCGAGCCATAGCGTGCACCGAACTTCGAGGCGGGTTGGTAGAACACGATGACCTTGCCATCGCGCGCATAGGAGGGGAAGCCGTACCAGGTCTTCGGGTCAAGGTGCGGCGCGACGTCGGTCACGATCGCATGCAGCCGCTCGGCGATCTGCCGATCGGATCCCGTGAGGTTCGCGATCGCGTCGAGGCACGCCTTTGCCTCACGCTCCCTCTTATCCGCAGCCTTGCCGCTTTTGCCCTGCTCGCGCAGTTCGGCGGCGCGCTGTTTCATCGCCGCACGCTCGGCCGCAGTGAAACCGGTGTCGTCGGAATCGGACCTGGATGCCATGAGCTCGTCCTCTCGCCACGATCCCGCAGGCTGGAGGCCTGCGGACGGGACCCGTGCCGACCACGAGAGCCCTGCAGGTCACGATACAAGCTTCTCGGGAGGGGCGGCTTCTCCGATCGAACCTGCCGACATCGAGATCTCGACAAGCCCGACCAGAGAAACTCCAGCCGATCAGAACATCGGGTTCGCGATGCGACCCCAGGTGGACTTGTTGCCCCAGATGTTCTGGCGCAGCCCTTCGAGCTGCAGCACCTGCGAGTGGTCGACGAAGAGGTTGATCTCGTTCCCGTAGTTCTTGATGTACCACTCGAACACGAGCGGGTCGGCGGACTCGAACATGACGTGCTCGATCCCGACCCCGTTGATGATGGAGGCGACGGGCGCCGTGTTCCAGGTCGTCACGTTCTCGGTGATGCCCTCCGACTCGATCATGATGATGTCGGCACCGGCCTCGAGGGCCTTGTTGGCGCGGGCGACGAGGTCGCCGACGTCCTTCTTGCCCTCCGCCGCGAGCTCCTCCTCCGTCGAGTCGCCCCCGGATCCGAACTGGATGCCCAGTTCCGGCTTGGCCTTGAGGCCCGCCTTCTTGACACGCTCGATGAGCCGCAGCAGGCCCGAGGTCGGGATGGAGATGAACCCCGCCGAGATCTCGATGACGTCGAATCCGACCTCCTTGGCCTCCTTGAGGTAGTGGTCGATCGCATCCGTGCCGTAGCGCTGGACCGTCTCGAGCCACCCGCCGGAGGAGATGTACGCGTCGTGGTCGTGCGCGAGGTCGCTGAACGCACGCACCTGCTCCTTCGGGAGCAGTGCGAACGATCCGCCCGCCCACTTGACGCCGTCGACCCACTGGCCGGCCACGTCGAGCACGTCGGCGAGGTGCCGGGTTCCGTAGGTCGAGTAGTACGGTCCGCGCACCTCGGTGAGCCCGAAGGTGCGGGGCTTCTCCGGGCGGAATGCCCGGGGGATGAAATCGAAACTGGTCTTCGCCATGATGTTCTCCTTGTGGGTTATGGCTCGCCGGCTCCGCCCTACGGGCGGCGACCTGCCTTTGTGGTGGATGCGGGGCGCTGCTTCGGCTGAGTTCGCCTCAGCGGCACCGTGGCCAGGAGCCTGGTGAGCTCCGTGACCGGTTTCGTATCCAGGCTGTGAATGGTTTCCGCGATCTTGTCGCGCAGGCTCTCCCCCGTGAACGGCGTGACGAGTCGGCTGAACTTGGCGAGGGCATCCGTCCAGTCGAGCGGGTTGGTGAAGAAGCCCTTGTAGGAGGCGGTCTCGGCCGTCAGCACCGTGCCGTCGGTGAGTTCGACCTCGACGCGCGACGGCATCTCGTTCGGGAAACGTGCCGAGTAACCGGCATCCGGGGTTACGGTGACGTTCTGCAGGAGCTCCTGCACGTCCGCCCTCACGATGCGCTCCGGCGCGTACGTCGTGGGCTGGACCTCGCCGTCGAGAAGTGCGGCCGCGACCATGTAGAGGAGGGAGTGGTCGGCCTCCTCCTTGGTGCGGATCACGCGCTTGCTGCCCTCTTCGCCACCGCCGATGATGTCGAAGGCGACCTGGAACGTCGCGATGCGCACGGCGGCGATCCTTGTCGCGTCGAAACCGCTCTGGGACCGGATGTCGATGGCCGCGTCGATCGAGGACTGGGAGTGGATCTCGGCGTTGTGCTTCTTGATGATCGTGCGAAGGACGCTTTCGAGATCCTCCTTCGACCAGTCGATCGTGAAGTCGCCTGCGATGGTCTCCTTGAACCCCTTGTTGCCCTCGAAGACCTCCTCCGGGCCGGTGATGCCGGCTCGGGCAAGGAGGGCGGCGAAGGTTCCCTCCTTGCCGACCTGTGGGTAGGCGAGGCCCTTCCAGTTCGAAAGATTCCCGGTCCTCGTGACCCTTAAAGCATTGTTGGCCGTGCCCGAGATCGCGATCGCGTTCGCGGTCTGTTCGACGCTCAGGCCCAGCGCCTTCGACACGGCGGCGGCGACGGCGTACGCGCCCTGAACCGTGTGGTCGAACCCCTTCGCCCGAACCGGGGCGACATCCGAAAGCCTTGTGTGCACCTGGTAGGCGACCGCGACGGCGGTGAGGAAGTCGGCCCCGCTCGTAGGCTCATCCCGTGTCTGCGCGCTTTCGGCCGCGGCGAGAACGGCGCCGATGTTGTCGGAGGGGTGGTTCGTCTCGCCTCGTGCGAGGTAGCTGTCCATGAAGTCGAGGTACCGGCTGAGTGCGATGTTGTAGAACGCGGCCCTGTCAGGCGCGCTCGCCCCGCCTCCGATGAGGGTCGATGAACCGTTGCCGCCGAGCGACTCCGTGAGCTCGCGGATCGCGACGAGTGGCGGCGCATCGAGGGCCGCGATGGCGATCCCCATGGTGTCGAGTACGCGGATCTTGAGCTGTTCGACTGTGGTGGCACTCAGTTGCGAGAAGCTGGCGCCGTGAACGAATTCGGCCAGATCCTGTACTTCCGTCATTGTCTTCGCCCTTCATTTTCTAAAATCACGTTACGCCGTTTTTAGACGTTGTGCAGGGCACCGGATGCGTAGGGGATCCCAGCGTCTAAAACCCATGAGTGCTAGCGTTAGAAGGGTGGCGCTTCCGCCCGGGGAGTTTCCCCGCTGCGACGCCGGATGAATGGATCACCACGATGTCAGAACCTGCGCCAGCGCTCCCCGCCGTCAAGCTCCTAGCGAAGGAGCAGGCCGCCGCGAACACGATGTCGTTCCGATTCGAGAAGCCCGAGGGTTTCGAGTACACAGCGGGCCAGTTCGCCGACTACACGCTCCTGAATCCATCCGAGACGGACGCCGAGGGCGATATCCGGGGCTTCTCCTTCTCGAGCGCGCCCTATGAGCCATTCCTCGAGGCGACGACCCGTATGCGCGAGACGGCATACAAGCACGTGCTACGGGACGCCCCGATCGGCACAGAGGTGCTCCTGGATGCGCCGTGGGGTTCCTTCACTCTTCATCACAAGGTCGAGCGGCCGGCCGTGTTCCTCACCGGGGGGATCGGTATCACGCCCGTGCGCAGCATTGTTCTGCAGTCGGTCCACGACGACACGGGCCACACGATCACGGTGTTCGACTCGAATCGGACGCCCGAGGAGGCTGCCTTCCTCGACGAGTTCACCCGGGTGGCGGCCGAGAACGAGACCATCACTTTTGTGCCGACGATGAGCGGGCTGGAGGGTTCCGGCGTCGAGTGGTCGGGCGAGACCGGGCACATCGATGCGGCCATGCTGTCCCGGCACATCGACGACCTGACCGCGCCGATCTACTACTTGTGCGGGCCCGGTGCGATGGTCAAGTCGATGCGCACGGTGCTCGAGGGTGCCGGTGTCGATGGGGACGACATCCGCACCGAGGAGTTCACCGGCTACTGATCCACCTCGCGGCCCGGCTCATTCGCCTGCAATTGTCACGGCGCTCGACGCCACAGCGGCGCACGACGTGAGGCTATCGTCGAGGTATGACCGCAGAACCGATCTCCCTTCAGACATCCGTCCCGACCACGGCTGCGCATTCCGGCTGCACGTGCGGGCATGAGGACGAAGACCGGATCGTGCTCGATGTGCGGCAGATCCCGCACGCGATTCGCCACGCGACGATCTTCGGCGCGCTCGATGCGATCGCACCGGGTTCCAGTATCGATCTCGTCGCTGATCACAACCCGCTGCCCCTCATCGCGCAGCTGGAGGCCCGGCACCCTGGAGGGTTCTCCGTCGGGTATGTCGAGTCCGGTCCCGAGGTCTGGACGCTGCGCGTCGCGAGGCAGCAGCCCGACGCCTGACCTGGTGCGCGGAGGGGATTCTCACCCCCGAGCGAACCGGATGCTTTCCCTCACGAGGTCGATGACCGTTGCCAGTTCGTCGCGGTCGCGCGGCCCATACACCATGATCTCGGTTGCGTGGCCGGCGTAGCGGTGTGCTTCGCCCCAGCCGAGTCCACACACCTCGAGCGCCCTTGCCGTCGGCAGGCACACGTGCAGGCTCGTATCGAGGACTCCATGAAGGTGTACCGGCTCGAGACGTGCGTCGGGCTTTGAGAGCGACGTCTCGGCCGAGCGCGGCTCCCCCAGGTCCTCGAGGAACACGGCGCGCGAGCTCTCCGGGCACACCGAGCTGCATCCCTCGATGACGCGGGGGAGGGAGAAGAGTGCGGCGGCGGTCCGGCCCCAGATCGCGGGGGGCGACTTCTGGCTAAGTTGCCGGTGCGGACCGGATGCGGAGGTCTTCGGCCTCACTCCCAGTCTCGAAGGAAGTCTCGCCATGCTCCGAGCATAGGCAGGTCGCGCGCCATCGGACCACGCGTTCGACCGTGAAAATGCGCGCGACACATTAGCGGCGGAGACATTTCCGGCCCTCGCGTGTCGCCAGCGCCGACCGCCGTCCCGGCGGTCGGAACCGTGGCGGATGCCGCCGCCACGACGGGAGCCTGGCGCGCAGCTCAGGGCGCGGCAGCCGCCGCCGTTCGCTCGCGCCGAAGATCTCCCAGGGCTGAGCTCTTGGACACCAGTTCCCGCGGCGTCTGTGCCGGATCGATCCCGGCAGGTGGGATGAGCCAACGAGTACTTCCCGATCGCACGATCTCCCAATGGTTGTTGTGCAGAAGCATGTGGTGGTGCCGGCACAGGAGTACGCCGTCGCACAGGTCGGTGTTGCCAGTATCGCGTGCCCATTGGTTGATGTGGTGGGCCTCGGTCCAGCTGGGCGGCTTGTCGCAGCCCGGCCAGACGCATCCGCCGTCGCGCGCAGCCAGGGCGACCTTCTGCCGAGCAGTGAAGAGGCGTTCCTCCCTGCCCAGCGCGACAACGTCATCCGTTTCCGAGAAGCGGATCGGGAGGAGCCCTGACTCGCACACGATCCGGTTCACGGTGTCGACCGACACCGGCACGTCGATTCCCTCGACACGGCCGATGCCGACACCGGCCGCAAGCGCCTTTTCGGCGACCAGGACGCGCACTGCTGGCTTGCGGGAGCCGACAACGCTGACCCGTTTCGGGGAGCCGGCCCGCTTCGGGGAACTGTCATGATCGAGCGCGACACCGAGCCGGATTAATTCCGCGAAGGCGTCGTGCAGGTACTGCTCGGTCGTGCGGGTGTCGTCGAGGATGTTCTGCGCCCAGGCCTTGTCCTCGGGGTCGACGAAGCGCGGCCCGTTTCGACGGGGAGACTTGAGCTTGTCGTAGAGGTCATCGAGGTACGCGGCGGTCTCGATGTCGGGATCGATCGTGTACCGCGGGAGTCCGTTGGACCGCATACTCCTCCGGAAGGATCGCTGCTCGTAGATCAGCCTCTCCCGGGTAGCGATACCGGATGCATCCAGTTCGTCGCGAAGTTGCCGAGCGAGCTTGAATACCGCATCCGCGTTCAGTCGCCCAGCCTCGGCAAGCAACCGCGCGGCGGCACCGGCCAGGTCGTCGGCGCTCACGCCGACACCCGTCGCATCCAGGAAAGGTTCACCCAAACCCGACCTGAGCGCCTTGGCGGCGTCGACCGAGAGCGTTCCGTTCGCGACGGCGGCACCGACAGCGGTGAGCCACGGTTCGCGGACAACGAATCCATCGGGCACCTCACCGGGCGCCTGATCCACCGCCTCGAGGATGAGGGACTCGTGGACGAGCATCCCTGCCGTGACGAGAGTGGACGCGTCGCGCCGGGTCGATCCAGTCGTGGCCTGCACGAGCTTCTCCGCGGTCTGAAAGCCCTCCTTCTGGGCGAGACCTGCGTAGCCGAGCTCCCTCCGCGACCGGAAGGCGACCTCGCCCGCGACGAGTGAGGCCCGGGCGTCGATGATCCGGCGCAGCTCGGAGAGCGATCGTTGAGTCGACAGGAGCGCGTCGTCCGGCAGCTCCTTCACGGTGATGACCCCGTCCGGAATGCCCGCGACAGCGCCTCGCGCCGCGTCGAGCGCGGTAGCGAAGCTAGCTACGGATGTCGACATGCAGAACATTCTCCCAGTGTCGAACATAGGAGGGAAGGGGTTGAGGCCAATCTTGGGATAAGTCGTGCCCGGGCAGCCTGTGGAGGACTGGAGCTCGATGTGCTCCTTCGATGCTCGCTCCGCTCGCACCTCGGGGCGCGGCCGTGGTTCGGCCGAGCAAGTCAGGGGCCAGTGACGTGGAAGACGCCCTTCGCGCCCTTCTCGGCATCCGACATGATGTGCGATATGAACGGGTAGTCGCCCGCCTCGGGGAACACGAGCTCGACGAAGCCGCCCTGCGCCGGCTGCAGCGCGAGCGCCTGGGCGCCGCCCGCTCCGGTGCTGCCGCCATCCTTCAGAAGGTAATCGCCCTCGGAGAACACCGTGTCGAACTGGCCGCCCACGATGTGGAACGAGCTCGGCCGGTTCGGCCCTGCATCCAGGACCCAGACGCGTACCCGCTCGCCCGCGCGCACCTCGAGCGGTCGATAGGCGTACT
>DAITPJ010000017.1:2260-15787 GCA_036833635.1 Terrimesophilobacter sp. | reverse complement strand
ACCCAGACGCGTACCCGCTCGCCCGCGCGCACCTCGAGCGGTCGATAGGCGTACTGGTTCGCGTAGCCGTTGAACACGAGGAGGTCGGGGTTCTGCGTGGCGATGCGGGTCACATCCGCGATGCCGCCCTGCGGCCCCAGGTAGTACTCCGACTGCACGAGCACGAACTCGTCGTCGACCGGCGCGAGCCCCGGCGGATCGATGATGACCGCGCCGAACATCCCGTTCGCGAGGTGGAGTGACATCGGCATGGTCGAGCAGTGGTACAGCCAGATCCCCGATCGCGTCGCCGTGAAGGTGTAGGTCAGCCGCTCCCCCGGCTGGATGGTGCGCATCGGCTCATTCGGCGCGAGCGATCCGGCGTGGAAGTCGATCGAGTGGCCGATCGTGCCGTCGTTGACGAGCGTGATCACGAAGGTGTCGCCGACCTTGCCGCGCAGGGTCGGGCCGGGCGCGGTGCCATTGTAGGTCCACAGTGCCTGCTTGACGCCGGGCGCGACCTCCCGCATCCCCTCGCTCACGGTGAAGGTGTACTCGTGTCGGGTTTCGGATGTCGCTTGCGGCAGCGCTGCATCGCGCGCCCTGAAGGTCGCATCCGGTTCTTTCATGAGGTCGACGTCACCGGCCGCGGATGGGCCGTCGCTCGCGCCGTGGTCGTGCCCGCCCGGTGGGAGGGTCGGTGCCGTTGTCGGCGCCGATGTGCCGCCGATGGCCTTGACCGTCATGACCATGCCGAGCAGCCGGTGCCCTGCGATCGAGCACCATCCGTCGATGTCCGCCCCGACGAGCCCGACCTCGACGTCGACCGTCGTGTTCGGGTTCATGAGTTCTGACGATGCCCCGTTCGCGAGCACGAGGTCGTGCACCTGGTCGTCCTCGTTGGTGAGCCGGATGACGAGTTCATCGCCGGCAGGAACATTCACGACGTCCGGATGGAATCGCATGTTCTTCATGCTCACCTCGACGGTCGTCGTATGCCCGGTTGCGGTCACGGATGCCGCGGGTGGGGTGAGCTGCAGGCCCGCCGCGACCGGGTCGAGGGCGATGCCGACGGTCATCGCGATGATGACGGTTGCGACGGCCGCGGCGAGCGCGCCACCCGTTCTCGCCGGCGCCGCGGAGACCCTTGCCCCGCCGGCACTGCCGCCCGTGGCCGGAGGGCGCCGCGACACGGCGACCGCCCGCACCGCGAGCACGAGGAACACGAGCAGCACCAGGAAGACCAGGAACGAGTCGACGACCTTGACGAAGCTCGGCACCGGCAGGAGGTAGAGGGCGATCCCGAGGTTGACGACCGCCACGCGGTAGAGAGCGGCCCGGTTGAGTTCGAAAGCGGTTCGGCGGCTCTGCTCCGGCCCACCGCCGAGCACGACAGGCAGAAGGTAGCTGAGCGCGCCGAGCAACACTTGCGCGGCGAACCCGGCCGCGAACGGGCCGACGAGCCAGCCGAGTCCGGCAGCGGCATCCGCCCAGCTCGGAGCCTGCACGACCACGACACCGAACGCGATCGTGCAGAACACGAACCAGCCGACGGCGGCGACGATGCTCCAGCTCGCGAAGGTCCACTGCGTCGAGCGCCGTGCCTGGCGGACGCCTTCGACGGCAACGAAGCCGACCCCGGCGAGGTAGAGGAGGATGCCGAGCGCGAAGAGCGGGCGCACGTCCAGCAGGCTCGCCCCGCCGACCACGACGAGCCCTCCGACGCAGAGCCAGAGCGCTCGACGCGCTGTCGCATCAACGGCGTCAGACACCTGGGTGTGAAGGACGGTCGGCCACAGCAGAATGACCGTGCCGACGACCGTGAGGCCGACCCAGCCGAGCAGGTTGAAGGCGAGGTGCGCGGGGTAGAGCCGGTCGTGGAGCCCCTCAGGAAGCGCGACGCGCGCCATGACGACCCCGAGGCCTACCCCGATCACAAGGGCGAGGCCGGCCGCGATGTAATACCGCACGAGCGGGCCGAACCGGGCAGGAAGGGCACCCCGCGACTGGACGAAGAGCGTCACGGCGTGCGCGACGGCGACGACAGCGACGAGGATGCCTCCGGCGAGCACGAGCGGCCAGAACCCCGTGACCATGCCCGCGACGACGACCGCGGCGCCGAGAGTGTGGCCAAGGAGCCGGATGCCGTGGAACGTTCGGCCGCCGGGCGCTGCCCGGCGCAGCAGTGTGTCGGCGAAGTGCTGGCTCCAGACCAGGATGGCGGTGCTGACCGCCCCGAGCAGCAGGAGGTGAACCATGAGCCAGCCGCCGTTCGGAACGAAGCGGTGCACGACGACGATCACCGCGGCGGCGAACAGCCAGAACGCCACGAGGCCGTTCATGAGGAGGTACCAGCGGCGGCGCGTCATGTCGTGTCATCCTCGGGTCGGGCGGTCTTCTCGGGCCGGGCGGTCGTCTCGGGCCGGGCGGTCTTCTCAGGTCGAGCCCGTCGAGACCGCGGCGGCCCCATCATCGCGGTCGCGACCGCGAGCACCGCGAACAGCACCACGGCGACGACGTTGAGCCCGCCCCCCCAGTGCAGGGCGTCGACGTTGCCCCACGCGTCGCCGCCCAGCAGGCGGATGACGAGTGAGACGTGGAGGAGCGAGACGGGAAGGTAAAGGAACGGCCGGTACGGCAGCGGCTTGCGCAGGACGGCAGGGAGGATGACCGGTGCATGCGCCATGATCATCGACATCACGAAGCCAAGGAAGATCGCGTGAAGCGCGGCGTCATATCGCGGCCCGTCGGCCACCCCACCCGCGACGAGCCAGATCCCGGCAGGCACGAGGAGCCACACGTAACCGGCGAGCAGGCACGCGGCCATGTAGCGCGGCAGACTCGTCGTGTTCACGAGGCGCGTCGCAACGTCATATCGGAACAGCCAGGCGACGAGGAGCACGAGTGCGAATCCCAGGAGGGGGTAACCAGGACCCGGCCACAACGGTGCGATCGCGGCCGTCACGACCAGCACAAGGGCAGCACCCAATCCGAGCCGTTCGGCCTTCGCATCCACGACGGGTGAGATGCGGGCCAGCTCAAGTCTCTCCCCCGCGATCGTGAGGATGAGGAAGACGGCCATGCCCGGCACGAGCGCGGCGATCGAGGCGTTGGCGAGCCAGAGGATCGTCGCGGCCAAGCCGGCGATCGCTCCGAGAATCTGGATGTCGATGGCTGCGGCTGGCGAACGACGCCAGATCACGATGTACACGCCGACGAGCGCGATGAAGCCGAGCGCGATGGTCGACTTGCCGACGGCATCCGGGAGCGGCGAGAGCATGAGGAGGCTTCCGATCCCGAGCAGGGCTGGGGCGGCGAAGCCCCACACCCGTCGGGCGGCCACGGCGCGCTCGAGGACAATGAGCGTTCCGACGAAGCCGAAGACCATGAGGGGGGCGTGCAGCTCGGCGACCTCGGCGAACGAGAGCGGCGCCCAGAGGCCGAGCAGCAGGAGCGCGGCGTCGAGCCCGAGGATCAACGAGAGTCCACCGGGGATGAGGAAGACGAGCCGCAGCGCAGTACGGTCGAGAACCGGTCGTTCGGATGCCCCGGTTCCGATCCCCTGGCCGGTCGGCCGCAGGGCGGAAGTCACTCTTCGATCGTAGCCGGAGACCCGCCCCCTGTTCGAAATGCAGGAGTTCCGGATGCCGATGCCCGAGCTGCCGGGACCTGCCGGTGCGGGTATCGCGGCACCTCCTGCATTTCGCACCTCGACGGCGAGGAAGGCCAGGGTTCGGAGAATCCCGTAGGATTCTTTGAGGCCGCCGCGGCACCAGTGAGGCGGGCCAGGAGAATTCGCCTAGTGGCCTATGGCGCACGCTTGGAAAGCGTGTTGGGTGCAAGCCCTCGGGGGTTCGAATCCCCCATTCTCCGCCGATTCCCCGCACAGAATGCGAGCTCCTTCAGGGGCTCGCATTCTGCATTGTGATGTCTCCGCCTACGCGAGCTGCGCGCTCACCTTGGCCCGGGCGGCAGCGGCATCCAGGCCCCAATCGGCGGCAACGAGCTCGACGAGCGTCTCGAACTCGTCACGGCAGGCTCCGCAGCCCGTCAAGTGTGCGGCGAAGGCCTCCGGCAGGGGCAGATCGCGGTCGAGCAAGTCGCCGAGAATACTGTCAGAGCGGTCGAAGGATTCGTCGCAGGACATCCATGGCTCGAGCCTGTCGCTGATCTGCTGCAGAAGCGCGGCGGTCACGTCATTTTCCGTACTCATCGTTTCACCTCTTCTCGAACTGATGGATCCAGGTAGCCCTGGGTGGTGAGGTAGGCACGAAGCCTCTTGCGGGCATCGTGCAAAGTCTTATAGACGGTATTGCGGGTCGTGCCGAACCGGTCGGCGACGATGTCGATGGGGACGCCGTCGAGAGCCACTGCAACCAGCACCCGTTGCTGGTGGGCGGTCAAGCTTTCGGCGATGCCGCGACGCAGCGCATCCGCCAGCGCAGAACCCTCCATGTGCTCGAGGGGGTCGCCCTCTCGCGTGGCGGGCTCCGGGATCGACGACAGGTCTTCCTCGGTATGGGCCCACAATTCGCGACGTACTGCCGTCGCGGTGTGAAGGATCGCGAACTTATAGGCCCACGTCGTGAAGAGTGCCCTGCCTTCGAAACTCGCCAACCGGGAAAGGATGGCGACAACGGCGTCGTCGGCGCTCGACTGCACGAGTGCCTCCGCCCGCGCCTGCCCGAGCCGATGAGCCTCACCCATGCGGGCGAGCTGGAACCGTGAGGCGCGCACCATGAGAGCGTGCAGCCGGCGGATGGCGTCGTCCCGCGAGGGCTGCACACCGGAGAGCAACCCGACCCAGTCGAAGTCCTGATCCGGGATCACTGTCACGGCCGGGTCGAAGGGCGCGTTGCCGACCTCGTCCTCGTCGGGACCATCCCGCTCAAGCAGGCCATCGGCAAGGTTCTCCATATGAACTTTGTATCACCGCAGCCGAAAGTCTTACCGACAATCTCAGAAATCCTTCGTTGTGGTAAGACCGCTGCCCTCCCGTGCCACTCATCAGTCAATGCAACACATCACGTCTGAACGAGAAAGGCACATGATCATGAACGAAACAATTCGCCGCCCCAGGGCGGTATCGGTGGCTGTGGGAGTGGCAATCCTCACGGCGCTGACGATGGTCGGCGTCGCCGGCTGTTCCGCCCTCGCGGGCGCGACCACAACCGATCTGAGCGCCGTCATGAGCAGCAACGGGCACTCACACAACTCCGCGGCATCCGAATCGCAGGAGATCGGTCTGTACACGGCCATGTCGAACCTCTGGGCCGAGCACATGGAGTGGACCTACGCGACCGTCGTCGCCTTCGTCGAGGACTCCCCCGCGCTCGAGCCGAACCTCAACCGGCTCCTCCAGAACCAGAAGGACATCGGCGAGGCGATCAAGCCGTTCTACGGTGCGGATGCCGGCGATCAGCTCACGGCGCTTCTCACGGAGCACATCAATGACGCCGTCCCCGTGCTCACCGCTGCAAAGGCCGGCGACTCGGCAGCCCTCGGGACCGCGGTCGAGGCCTGGTACGCCAACGCTGAGGCGATCGGCAAGTTCCTCGCCGGAGCGAACCCGAACTGGTCGGAAGCCGACATGGTCGACATGATGCGCACGCACATCACCCAGACCGTCACCTACGCCACCGACGCATTGACCGGTGACTACGTCAAGGCCGTCGCAGACTACGGCCTCGCCGAGGAGCACATGCAGCAGATGTCGAACGACCTGAGCGCGGGCATCATCGCGCAGTTCCCGAAGCTGTTCCGCTGAGACACCCCGCGCGGCGCCCGTGCACTTAAGCAGTGCACGGGCGTCGCGCTGCTCAGCGCACGGCCGCCCACTCGGCCATGTTGATGAGGAGCACGAACACGAGCCCGACGAGCGCGATCGCGATCATGAGGACGGCGAGGGTGATGAGCCGCGTCCGACGCGCGGGGATCGCGAGGACGGCGGCCACCATGAAGACGTAAAGCACGAGCACAATGCCCGCGCCGATGATCCCGACGGGCGGCTGGAGCGTGTTGAGCGCAAGCAACAGGGCGATGCACAGCACGGCGAGCGCGCCGCCCACCACGAGCCAGATACCCCCGGATGACGTGCGCAGCGCAGGCTGGTCGCCGATGCGTGTGGGGTCCCGGCGACCGGGTCGCGCCATCCGCCTCACCTCCACGTGCGTTGCGCGAGACTACTCCGGCTGGCTGGGAACCCTCGGAACCGGATCGAGCTCCTTGATGCCCCAGGCCTGGCCGTAGCCCCCATCGGCCTCCGGCAGCGCCATGAGGTCGAGGAACGGCTTCGCATCGAATGCCTCCGGGCCGAGTACGCCAACACCCGACCAGGCGCCGGATGCGAGCAACTCGAGCGCGATGACCGGGTTCAGGGCCGTCTGCCATACGACGCACTGGCTCTCGTACTCGGCCATCGTCCACTCGTTGTCGCTCACGTGGTAGAGGTAACTCGAGCGCGGCCGGCCTTTCGTGCCCGTTCCGGTCACCCACACGCCCGCGCAGGTCTTGCCCGTCATCCGCGGCCCGATCGTCGCGGGGTCGGGGAGGGCCGCCGCGACGACATCGCGTGGCGCGACCGACACCGGACCGTCGGCTGACCGCACCCTGATCGGCTGCGTCCTGTCGAGACCCAGCTGGTTGAGCGTCTTGAGGATGCCGATGAACTCATTCCCGAGCCCGTACTTGAATGTGACCCGCTTCGCCGGCAGCCAGCGCGGCATGAGGAGCACTTCCTCGTGCTCCACGTTGACGCACTCCACGGGGCCGATGCCCTCCGGGAAATCGAATACCTCGGGATCGCTGAACGGCGCCGTCGTGTACCAGCCTTTGTCCTTCTCCCACACCACGGGAGGGTTCAGGCACTCCTCGATGGTCGTCCAGATGCTGAAGGATGGCGCGAAGATCTCATTGCCGGCCTCATCCCGCACGACGAGGTTCGCACCGTCGCGTACTCCGAGCTCGTCGACCTCGCTGAACAGGTGGTCGACGGCGTAGCGGGCGAAGACATCCGAAAGCCCCGGTTCGACGCCGATGCCGACGAGTGCGAGTCGACCCGCCTTCTCCCAGTCGCCCGCCTGGGCGAACTGGTCGTCGCCGAGCTTGACGCCCGTCTCCTCGTGCGGGTTCGTCGGGTGCGGCTCCGACAGGCTCATGGCCATGTCGAGGTAGTCCGCCCCGGCCGCGAGCGCTCCGGCGAAGATCGTGGGCACGAACTTCGGCTCGACGGCGTTCATGACGTGCGTTGCGCCGTGCTGCTTCGCGACCGAGGCGACGTCATCCGGATTCGAGGCGTCGATGCGCGCGGCGAGGAACTTACCCTTGCGCTCTGGATGCCTCTCCTCGATCCAGGCGACCGTGCTCTCCGCCCGCGCAAGGTCGTAGTCGCTCACGATCATGGCCTCGAAGAAGGTGCGGCGGGCGGCGATCTTCGCGATCGCGTTGCCGACGCCGCCAGCGCCGACGAGGAGGATTCTCATCCCTCGACGCTAGCGGTTCCGGATGTCATGACGGTAGCGGTCTCGTGCGAATCCGGCCGATCCCGGTCATGGTGCGGCCGGCACCGAACCGAAGGTCGTCGGGTCCGCGAGTAGCCCTGCGAAGGCGAGTTCGGCTGCGCCGACCATGAGGATGTCGCCCCCGAGTTCGGCTGGCACGATCGTGACGGATTCGCGGCTCGCGGCGAGCGGCCGAGCGGCCACCGAACGCTCGAGATGCCCTGGCGCGGCGGCATGGAGAGCGGCGAGAAATCCACCGAGCACGATGCGTTGCGGATTGAAGGTGTTGATGGCGTTCCGCACCGTCACGCCAAGGCAGCCGAGCTGGCGCTCGACCTCCGCCCGCACGGCATCCGAGTCGGCGCCGAGCAGCGCGGCGCCGAGCTCGTCGCTGCGAGCATCGTCGAGGCCCACGAGTTCGAGAAGCGGCGCACGGCGCACCTCGGTTTCGAGGCATCCGGTCGCGCCGCAGTGGCACAGTACGCCATTGCTGTTGACGAGGGTGTGGCCGAGTTCCCCCGCGTAGCCCGCGGCGCCCGTGAGCGGCCGGCCTCCCGTGACGATCCCGCCGCCGATGCCGCTCGCCCCGCCGTTGAGATACACGAGGTCGGCGATCCCGCGGCCTGCCCCGAACGTGGCCTCGGCGAGAACACCGAGCGTCGCGTCGTTGCCAGCCCATGCCGGCAGGTCGAGTACAGAGGAGAGGAGATGGGTGAACGGCTCGTCGACCCAGCCGAAATGCGGGGCGAGCCGCACGAGGCCATCCGCGGTGCGGACGAGACCAGGGACAGCGATGCCGATGCCGACGAGCGTCTGGTCGGGACCGAGGTCGGCCAGGAGCTTCCGCGCGGCTGTCGCGGTGAGTTCGACGGCATCCGGAACGGCGAGGTCTGCTGAGGCGGCAACCCTGTGCCGGTCGATGACGCGCCCACCGAGTGCGACGATGGCGAGTTGGATCGCGTCGATCTCGGGGTTGACGGCGAGCGCGACGGCACGGCGAGTCGCGGCCACGATGGGGCTCGGGCGCCCGACCCTGCTGCGCGAGGGCGGTTCGGACTCCGCCACGAGGCCGCGCGCGACGAGCTCCCCGACGAGTGCCGCAATCGTCGAGCGGTTCATTCCGGTAAGTGCGGTGAGGTCGGACCGAGACCGTCCGTCTGCTCCGCTGCGATGCACGAGACCGAGCACGGTCGCGAGATTGTCGCGCCTCAGGGAGTCGTTGCCGAAGCCCCGCGCAGGGCTCGCGGTCGTGTTCACAGGTTCACTTTATCCTCGTGGTGCGGGCCACATCCGGTATTTGTTGCCCTTGACCCCAAATGCCTCACGCTCTATGATCCAATCACCTAATCACTTTCGACACAGACGTCGAAACTTTCGAGAGGTTCGATGATGAACAGACGCAGCATCAAGAGGCTCGTCGCCCTGGGAGCCGCGGCGGCGCTCACGGTCGGTGGACTCGCCGCCTGCACCCCTGGCGGAGACCCCGGCGACGGCGACGTCACGATCACGTGGTGGCACAACGCCACCTCCGACCCCCTGCAGGGCCTCTGGGCGGACGTCGCCCAGGAGTTCGAAGACGCGCACCCGGGCGTCACGGTCGAGGTCACGGGCTACCAGAACGAGGACCTCCAACGCACCCTTATCCCGAACGCGCTCCAGTCCGGCGATGCGCCCGACCTCTTCATGGTCTGGCCAGGCGGCGAGGTCCGCTCGCAGGCGGAGGCCGGCTACCTCATGGACCTGACAGACGTCGCCTCCGACACGATCACCGAGCTCGGCGGCGTCGTCAAGCCTTGGGAGGTCGACGGCAAGCAGTACGCGCTGCCCTATACGTTCGGTGCCACCGGCATCTGGTACAACCAGGATCTCTTCGACCAGGCCGGCATCAAGGGTACGCCCAAGACTCTGCCAGAGCTCGAGGATGCCATCGCCAAGCTCAAGGCGATCGACGTCGCCCCGATCGCCGTCGGCGCAGGCGACCTGTGGCCGGCCGGCCACTGGTGGTACCAGTTCGCGATCGCGGCATGCTCCACGGAGACGCTGCAGACGGCGATCCCCGAGCGCGACTTCTCCGACCCGTGCTGGATCAAAGCAGGCGAGCTGCTCCAGGACTTCCTGAAGACCGAGCCGTTCAACGACGGCTTCCTCGCGACTCCCGCCCAAACCGGGGCCGATAGTTCCGCGGGTCTCGTCGCCAACGGCAATGCCGCGATGGAGTTCATGGGCCCGTGGAACTCCGGAACCATCGGCTCCCTGACCCCGGACACCCAGGTTCCGGAGTGGCTCGGCTGGTTCCCGTTCCCGAGCGTGCCGGGCACGGAAGGCGACCCGACCGCCGTCATGGGCGGCGGCGATGGATTCGGCCTGAGCGCGGACGCTCCGCCAGAGGCGGTCGAACTGCTCAAGTACATCCTGAGCGCGGATGTCCAGACCCGGTTCGCTGAGACCGGTGCCGGCATCGCGACCCTCCCGGCCGCGAAGGCGGGCCTGACCGATCCGAACCTCATCGCGAGCGCCGAGGCTCTCGCGAACGCGTCCTACGTGCAGCTGTGGGTCGACAGTGCCCTCGGGCCGAACTTCGGCAACCCGCTCAACCAGGCGATCGTGAACATCTTCGCCGGGCAGGGGACGCCTCAGGACGTCGTCAAGGCCCTCGAGGACACGGCCGCCGCCGAATAGCCAAGGACCGCACGACCAAAGGCGGGGCTTGCCGTGCCGCGGCAGGCCCCGCCACTATCGAGACAGGCACATGACGACCATCAGTGAGGCCGGAGGCGCCGATGCCGCGAGCCGCGGGGCAAACGCCGCGTCGGCTTCCGGGCACCGGCGCGGTCGCCGAGGGCGGACGAGGCTCGAGATCGCACTCTTCACCGGGCCTGCCCTCGTCGTCTTTCTGACCTTCGTGATCCTCCCCGTTGTGCTTGCCGCCGTCTACAGCCTCTACAACTGGAATGGCCTTGGCCCGCTCGAGCGGTTCATCGGCATCGACAACTATGTACGCGCACTCAACGACCCGGTGTTCCTGCGCGCCATCGGCAACAACTTCTTCATCCTCGGCGCCTCCCTTGTCATCCAGGGACCGCTCGCCATCGGGATCGCCCTGCTGCTCAGCCGCAGGCTGCGCGGCCGCACGGCCTTTCGCGCCCTCATCTTCGTCCCATACGTGCTTGCCGAGGTCATCGCCGGCCTCTCCTGGAAGCTCCTGCTCTCCCCGCGCGGCGGGGTCAACGCCGTGCTCGAGGCCATCGGGCTCGGCGATCTCGCCCAGCCATGGCTCGCCAACCCGGACATTGCACTCTGGGTCATGTTCTTCATCCTTAGCTGGAAGTACCTGGGCTTCGCCATCCTGCTCATGCTCGCCGGGCTCCAGGGGGTGCCGGCCGAGTTGCATGAGGCGGCCGCCATCGATGGGGCGAACTGGTGGCAGACGCAGTGGCGCATCACGCTCCCGCTGCTCGGCCCCACCATCCGGATCTGGGCATTCCTCTCGATGATCGGTTCGCTGCAGCTCTTCGACATGGTGTGGGTCACCACGAAGGGCGGCCCGGTCGGCTCAACCAACATGATGGCGGTCTACATGCTCCAGAACGGGCAGGGGGCGCCAGGCTACGGAAGCTCGATCGCCGTCATCCTCTTCGTCATCTCGCTCGTCGTCGCCCTCGGGTTCCAGCGCTTCGTCATGCGCCGCGATCTCGAGGGTGCCCTCACGAGTGGGGTGCGCTCATGACCGCCATCGCCCGCCCCGCGGTGCCGCACCGTCGGAAAGCCTTCAACTGGGCACAGCCATGGGTCTACCTCGTCGCCATCGTCACGGCTGCCGTCTCGGTCGTCCCCGTCGCCTACATCTGGCTCAACGGGTTCCGCACCACACCGGACATCAACGCGAACCCCGCGGGGTGGCCTGACCCATGGTCGATCGAGAGCTACGTGCGCGTACTCTCCTCGCCGAGGTTCTGGGGATCGGTGTTCTCCTCCTCGCT
This sequence comes from Terrimesophilobacter sp., assembly GCA_036833635.1. Taxonomy (GTDB): domain Bacteria; phylum Actinomycetota; class Actinomycetes; order Actinomycetales; family Microbacteriaceae; genus Terrimesophilobacter. Next base: position 4,329 of record DAITPJ010000017.1, on the reverse strand, counting down.
CGTGGGGATCGGCACGACGCTCGGCGTCGTCGTGCTCGGCATCATGGCCGCCTTCGTGATCGCCCGGTACCAGTTCAAGGGCCGCAACGGGCTCTACCTGCTCTTCGCATCCGGGCTCATGTTCCCGGTCACCGTCGCTGCCCTGCCGCTCAGCATCCTGCTGCGCAACCTCGGCCTGCACGGCACCTTCCTCGGACTCATCATCCCGCAGGTCGCCTTCGCACTTCCGACGACGATCATCATCCTCGTCCCGTTCCTCCGCGCCATTCCCAACGAGCTCGAGGAGGCCGCCGCGATCGACGGGGCGAGCCGCATCGGGTTCTTCTGGCGCATCCTGCTGCCGCTCTCGGTGCCCGGCGTCGTCACGGTCGGCGTGCTCGCCTTCATCGGCAGCTGGAACGCGTACCTTCTTCCCCTGCTCGTCATGGCCGCAGGGGGCATGCCCCAGGAACTGTGGACGCTGCCACTCGGCGTGCAGCAGTTCTCGACCCAGTACTCCGCCGACACGGGCGCCGTGCTCGCGTACACCTCGCTTTCGATGCTTCCCGCCATCGCGTTCTTCCTGTTCGCGGAGAAGCGCATTGTCGGCGGGCTGACCGGAGCTGTGAAGGGATGACGTTGAATCGTGCAGTGAAATCGGATGTCGCGGTGCAGGCCTGGCAGGATGCGGCTCTCCCGATCGCGGATCGCGTCGAAGCGCTCGTCGCAGCGATGACCATCGAGGAGAAGGTCGCCCAGCTCTACGGCGTATGGGTCGGCGCGGGAAGCGACGGCGGTGAAGTGGCGCCGCACCAGAACGACATGGCCGACGACATCGACCTCGACGAACTGCTCCCCAGCGGACTCGGCCAGCTCACCCGACCCTTCGGAACTGCTCCGGTGGATGCCGCGCTCGGCGCTGTCTCGCTCGCCCGCACGCAGGCGCGCATCGTCGCAAGCAACCGCTTCGGCATCCCCGCCGTCGCCCACGAGGAGTGTCTCGCCGGCTTCGCGGCCTGGGGCGCGACCGCCTATCCGGTTCCGCTGTCCTGGGGTGCGACGTTCGACCCTGACATCGTCGAGCGGATGGCCGAACGCATCGGCGCGGACCTCGTGTCCGTCGGCATCCACCAGGGCCTCGCGCCCGTTCTGGACGTCGTGCGCGATGCCCGCTGGGGGCGCGTGGAAGAGACGATCGGTGAGGACCCATACCTCGTCGGCAGGATCGCGACCGCATATGTGCGCGGGCTCGAGTCGGCCGGAATCGTCGCGACGCTCAAGCACTTCGTCGGGTATTCGGCCTCGCAGGGAAGCCGCAACCTGGCGCCCGTCTCGATCGGCGGGCGGGAGCTCGCCGACGTGCTGCTCCCACCGTTCGAGATGGCCGTGCGCGAGGGTGGAGCACGCTCGGTCATGAACGCCTACACCGACCTGGACGGCGTGCCCACGGCAGCCGACACCCGCCTTCTCACCGGGCTGCTGCGAGACATCTGGGGCTTCACGGGCACGGTCGCGGCCGACTACTTCTCGGTTGGCTTCCTCAAGACCCTTCACGGCGTCGCCGAGACCTGGGCCGATGCTGCCGTTGCGGCGCTCACTGCTGGAATCGATATCGAGCTTCCCACGCTCAAGACATTCGGCGCACCGCTCATCGAGGCGGTCGCCACCGGGGCCGTCGACATCGACACCGTCGACCGTGCCCTGCGTCGCGTACTCGCCCAGAAGGTCGAACTCGGGCTCCTCGACGGCGACTGGTCCCCCGTGCCGCCCGCGCTCGCCGCGACAGGCCTGCGCGACTTCGACGGCGCGGACCCCGACGACATCCGCGGATCGATCGATCTCGACCCGGCTGGCAACCGGTCGCTCGCCCGCGAGCTCGCCGAGCGGGCCGTCGTCCTCCTGCGGAACGACGGAACGCTTCCGCTCCACGCGCCGCGGCGCATCGCGCTCGTCGGCCCTACCGCCGAGGACCCTTATGCGGTGCTCGGCGCGTACTCCTTTCCCGCCCACGTTCTGGCACAGCATCCGGATGTTCCGCTCGGCATCGACCTGCCGACGCTCCTCGACGCGCTGCGCCACGAGTTCCCCGA
>DAITPJ010000017.1:0-2160 GCA_036833635.1 Terrimesophilobacter sp. | reverse complement strand
ACCTCGACCTCACGCTCACGGTCACGAATACCAGCAGCCGCACGGGTACCGAGGTCGTGCAGCTCTACCTTCACGACCCCGTGGCATCCGTCGTTCGGCCAGTGCGGCGGCTCATCGCATTCTCGCGCGTCGACCTCGATCCCGGGCGGGCGGCCACAGTCACGTTCCGGGTGCCAGCCGACGTCACCTCGTTCACCGGGCGGGACGGCATCCGGATCGTCGAACCCGGAGAGTTCGTCTTCCAATTCGGACGCTCGGCAGGCGAGATCGTGCTCGAGCACCGCGCCACGCTCACGGGCGAGTTGCGCGAGGTCGACCACACCCGACGCCTTCACGCCGAGGTCACGATCGCCCGCGACTGAGCCCGCGCGGTTTCAGCCGGCAGGCGGCGGACCCGTGCTCTCCCGCACGATGAGACTCGTCGCGAGATCCATCCGCGGCACGGTCTCCAGCGGCGCCTTGCTCAACCGGAGCACAAGGCGCGAGGCCTCCTCCGCCATGCGTCGGAGCGGCTGGCGGACCGTCGTCAAGCGCGGGCTCACCCACTTCGCGAGAGGTATGTCGTCATAGCCGACGATGGAGAGATCCTCCGGCACTCGAAGGCCCGGACCATGAAGGCTGAGGCCCCGCACCGCCTCGAGCACGCCGAGCGCCTGGAGGTCGCTCCCGGCGAAGATCGCCGTCGGTCGGTCGGTGCTCTCGAGCAGTTCCCGCCCGTGCTGCTCGCCCCCCGAGGTGTGGAAGTTGCCGAAACGCACCCAGTCGGGCACGATCGGGATGCCCGCCGCACCCATTGCCGAGCGGAACCCGTCGAGGCGCGCATGCGAGCACATCATGTCGTCAGGCCCGGTGATCGCGGCGATCCTGGTGTGGCCGAGTTCGATGAGGTGGCGCGTCGCCATGAGACCGCCAGACCAGTTCGCCGACCCGACGGAGGGGACATCCGGTGACGGGTCGCCGGCGGGGTCGATGATGACGAAGGGGATCGTGCGGCGCCGGAGCATCTCGCGGTACTCGCGCGGGAGATCGGAGAACACGAGCACGACCCCGACGGGCCGGCGGCGCAGCGCCCCCTCGATCCAGTCCGGAGCCGGTGCGTGCCGGCTGCCGCTCTCGGTGAGCACGACGCTCATGCCGTTCTCGGCTGCAACATTCTCCACGCCACGGATGATCTCCATCGACCACGCGCTCTCGAGTTCGTGAAAGACGAGTTCGATGAGCCCGCTCCCGGTCTTCTCGCTCGTGCGCCGGAGGTAGCCGTTGCTCGCGAGGATGCGCTCGACGCGCGCGCGGGTGCCGGCCGAGACGTCGGGCCGGCCATTGAGGACCTTGGAAATCGTCGAGAGCGACACCCCGGCCTCACGCGCGACATCCGCGAGGGTCACCCGCGCCGTGCCAGACCCCGCCATGCGCGTCCCTTCTCGCTCGGCAATTCTAGTCATGCGCCAAACACTTTCCGAAACTATCGGAAGGTGACTGGCGTGTCCGCGCCGAGAGAAGCGGGCCTCCAGCTCGCGAAAATGCTTTACCCCGCAGCGCGTGTGCGATATGTTGGATGCCACAACATTTAGCTCATCGAGGAGTCGCCATGGCCATCCCAACGCCCACCGCCGCCGACAAGTTCACCTTCGGGCTGTGGACGATCGGATACAACGGCACCGACCCGTTCGGCGGCCCGACCCGGCCGCAGCTCGACGTCGTCGACGCCGTAACCCACCTCGCCGAACTTGGCGCCTGGGGACTCACGTTCCATGACGACGACTTGTTTGCGTTCGGGTCGACGGATGCCGCCCGCCAGAAGCAGATCGACCGCCTCAAGCAGGCGCTCGCCGACACCGGCCTTGTGGTGCCCATGATCACGACGAACCTGTTCAGCCAGCCTGTCTTCAAGGACGGCGGGTTCACCTCCAACGACCGCGCGGTGCGCCGCTTCGCGCTGCGGAAGGTCCTGCGCAATCTCGACCTCGCGGCAGAGCTCGGCGCGACGACGTTCGTCATGTGGGGCGGGCGCGAGGGAGCCGAGTACGACGCGGCCAAAGACATCCGGAGCGCCCTCGAGCGCTACCGGGAAGCCGTCAACCTGCTCGGCGACTATGTGACCGACAAGGGCTACGACATCCGGTTCGCGATCGAGCCGAAGCCCAACGAGCCGCGCGGCGA
>DAITPJ010000016.1:0-29031 GCA_036833635.1 Terrimesophilobacter sp. | reverse complement strand
AGGATCGGGCTGTTCCTGCGTCAGGTGATGAACGAGCTGAAGAAGGTCATCACACCGACCCGCAGGGAGCTCATCAGCTACACCGGCGTCGTCCTGGTGTTCGTCGTCTTCATGATGGCGATCGTCTCGCTGCTCGACCTCGTGTTCGGCACGGGCGTCGGCTACATCTTCGGGGACGGTCCGACCCAGTAGTACCTTCGCGCGAGTGCGCGACACCGCACGTGTGACCGGCAGAGCCGGATCCCAAGAAATGGAATGAGAATCAGTGCCTGACAGAGAGTCCGAAGAGCGCGAAGACGTCGACCTCGCGACCGCCGCCGAGCAGTCCTCCGAGGAGGACGAGGCCCAGGAGGGCAACGTACTCGCCGAGGAGATCGCCTCGGATGTGCCCGCCGAGGAGCGTGCGATGCACGTCGAGGGCGCCGACGGTCTCGACGTCGAGGCTGGCCTCGAAGCTGCCCTGGATGCCGTGCAGGCCACGAGCGGCCCCGAGTCGGGCGTCGAGGACGTCGAGGTCGAGGAAGAGGATGTCGTCGACCCCTACGCCGAGTTCCGCGCAGAGCTCAAGGCGAAGCCGGGCAAGTGGTACGTCATCCACTCCTACGCCGGCTTCGAGAAGCGGGTGAAGTCGAACATCGAGAACCGTCGCGTGAGCATGGCCATGGAGGACTACGTCTTCGAGGTCCAGGTTCCCATGGAGGACGTCGTCGAGATCAAGAACGGCCAGCGCAAGCTCGTCAACCGCGTTCGCATCCCTGGCTATGTGCTCGTGCGCATGGAACTCAACGAGGACAGCTGGTCGGTCGTGCGGCACACGCCTGGCGTCACGGGCTTCGTCGGCAACTCGCACAACCCGACCCCGCTGCGCTTCGAGGAGGCCTTCTCGATGCTGCAGAGCCTCGTGCAGGTCGTCGAGGCGCCGAGCAAGGGCGGAAGCGTCAAGGGCGGCAAGACGACCGCGCGCACGATCCCCCAGGAAGTCGACTTCGAGATCGGCGAGACGATCACCATCAAGGAGGGCTCATTCGCGGGCCTCCCCGGTTCGATCAACGAGATCAAGCCGGAGAGCGGCAAGCTCACCGTGCTCGTCTCGCTCTTCGAGCGCGAGACCCCGGTCGAGCTCAGCTTCGACCAGGTCAGCAAGATGTAGCTGGCCCCCCCACAGACCACCGCATCCAGATCGGATGTCGGGAGCGTCATCCGCACGGATGGCACGAAAGTAAGGAAACAGAATGGCACCCAAGAAGAAGGTGACGGGGCTCATCAAGCTCCAGATCCAGGCCGGTGCGGCCAACCCCGCCCCGCCCATCGGGCCGGCGCTCGGCCAGCACGGCGTCAACATCATGGAGTTCTGCAAGGCGTACAACGCGGCCACAGAGTCGCAGCGCGGCAACGTCATCCCGGTGGAGATCACCGTGTACGAGGACCGTTCGTTCACGTTCATCCTCAAGACCCCGCCGGCCGCCGAGCTCATCAAGAAGGCCGCGGGAGTCCAGAAGGGCTCCGGAACGCCGCACACCGTCAAGGTCGGCAAGCTCTCGAAGGACGCCCTTCGCCAGATCGCCGAGACCAAGATGGCCGACCTCAACGCGAACGACGTCGAGGCGGCGGAGAAGATCATCGCGGGCACCGCCCGGTCGATGGGGATCACGGTGGAGGCGTAATCATGGCGACCAAGTCAAAGGCATACCGCGCTGCAGCCGACAAGCTCGAGGCCGGAAAGTTCTACACCCCGACCGAGGCGGTCAGCATCGCCCGGCAGACCGGGTCGAGCAGGTTCGACTCCACGGTCGAGGTCGCGCTCAAGCTCGGCGTCGACCCGCGCAAGGCGGACCAGATGGTGCGCGGCACCGTCATCCTTCCGCACGGCACGGGCAAGACCGCTCGCGTCATCGTCTTCGCAACCGGGCCGGCCGCCGAGGCCGCGCTCGCGGCGGGTGCCGACGAGGTCGGCGGCTCCGAGCTCATCGAGAAGGTCGCAGGAGGCTACACGAGCTTCGATGCCGCCGTGTCGACACCGGAGCTCATGGGCCAGGTCGGACGTCTCGGCAAGGTGCTCGGCCCGCGCGGCCTCATGCCGAACCCGAAGACCGGAACGGTCACGCCCGACCCGGCGAAGGCCGTCTCGGACATCAAGGGCGGCAAGATCGAGTTCCGCGTCGACAAGCACTCCAACGTGCACTTCATCGTGGGCAAGGCCTCCTTCACCGAGGACCAGCTCGCGGAGAACGCGAAGGCAGCCCTCGACGAGATCGTGCGCGCGAAGCCGAGCTCATCGAAGGGCCGCTACGTTCTCAAGGGCACGGTGTCCACGACCTTCGGTCCTGGCATCCCGCTCGACGTCACGGTTCTCTAGCAGGACACCCGAGAAGGGCCTCGCCTCCGGGCGGGGCCCTTCGTCGTTGGCGCAGGTTCCCGCCGACGCCCTTAGGCGTGAACGAAAACGAAGGAGAATCGCGCGTTTCGCGCCACATAGGCTGTTCTCGTCATGGATAGCGGCGGATCTCCTTCATTTTCGTTCACGCCGGGGGGCGTGGCGGGCGGACTCGTGGTGCGCCGGGCGGGCGTGGCGGATGCCGGGGTGCTGCACGAGGTCGCGGCGGCCACGTTCCCGCTCGCCTGTCCTCCGGATTCGACGCGCGAGAACATCGAAGCGTTCATCGCCGTGAACCTGACCGCCGCGGCCTTCGAGCACCACCTGGTCGATCAGGAGCGCACGGTCTTCCTCGCCGAGGTCGACGGCGCGGGGGCCGGCTACACAATGCTCGTCGCCGGCGAGCCGGGCGATCCGGATGTCGCTGCCGCGGTCATCCGGCGCCCGACGATCGAGCTGAGCAAGTTCTACGTCATGCCAGAGAAGCACGGGCTGGGTGTCGCGGCCGCGCTCATGGCGGCGACGGTCGGCGAGGCCACCCGGCGGGGTGCCGCGAGCATCTGGCTCGGGGTCAACGACCAGAACGACCGCGCGAACCGCTTCTACGAGAAGAGCGGATTCGCGGTCGTAGGCACGAAGCGCTTCCTGCTCGGCGAGCGCTGGGAGAGCGACTTCGTGCGGGAACGGCTGCTCTGACCGAGCGCCGGGCGACCGTCCCAGCGGCGTGAACCAAAACGAAGGAGAATGACGCTTTTCGCGCCACTTCGGCTCCGATTGTCGCGAATGGCGGCCGATCTCCTTCGTTTTCGTTCGCGCGGGGATCAGGGGGTGACCCGCAGCACGATCTTGCCGCGCGTGTGGCCCTGCTCGAGAAGCCGGTGCGCATCCGAGGCCTCATCCAGCGGGAACTCGCGGTCGACGTGGACCCGCACCTCTCCCGCATCGATGAGCGCGGCGATCGCGGTGAGCGACGCGTTGTCGGAGAGCGCCTTGATGTCGGTCGTGCGCATGCCGGCTGCGGCGGCATCCGCCCGGAACTTCGGCCAGCTGCCCGTCGGCACGTTGATGAGCAGCCCGCCGGGTCGCATGACCTTGAGCGACCGGGTGCCGGTCTGATCGTGCACGTTCCCGATGAGGTCGACGACGAGATCGATGTCGCCCGTCACCTCCTCGAACCGGGTGCTGCGGTAGTCGATGACCTCGTCCGCGCCGAGCCCCATGAGCCAGTCCGCGTTGCGCTCGGATGCCGTGGCGACGACGTGCGCGCCGGCCCGCTTCGCGAACTGCACCGCAAAATGACCAACGCCGCCCGCGGCCGCGTGGACGAGCACGCGCTGGCCCGCCTCGACCTTGCCGACCGTGACGATGCAGCCCCACGCGGTGAGCGCGGCGCACGGCACGGCGGCGGACTGCACAGGGGTGAGGGTGCGCGGGGCGCGGGCGATCGCGACGACGGGAACCGTGAGGTACTCCGCATAACTGCCGCTGAACCGAGGCACGGGAACCATTCCGTACACGGCGTCGCCCGGCTGGAAGGGGTGGGCGTCGAAGGCAGGCCGTTCGATCGTTCCGCAGAAGTCGACCCCGAGAATCGCAGGGTAGCCCCGGATGAGACTCGCTGATCCGCGCCCAGCGCGTGTCTTCGCATCGATCGGGTTCACGCCGGCGGCGCTCACCCTCACGACCGCCTCGCCGATCGCCTGGGTGACCATGGGGACGTTCGCCGGCCTGAGAACCTCCGGGCCGCCGACCTCGGACATGACCACCGCGTGCATCTCGCTCATTCCCCCACGCTAGCGCGCGACCAATAGCATGGGGAGGTGACCGACGCCCTCCTTCCCGCCGGCCGCACACGAGCGGATGCCGTGCTCGCCATCCTCGGCTGCGTCCTCGTCGCCGCCGCCCTCGCGATCATCTGGGGTGCACGGCTCACCGTGCCGAGGGTCATGTACGTGAGCGAGCTCGGGGCGACGGGCGAGCCTACGGCGGAGTGGTTCAGGGCCGCACTCCTGCTCATCGTCGCCGGCGGGAGCCTCATCGCCTGGAGCGCCCGCCGCATCCGATCGATCGCGCCCCTCCTGCGCACCTGGACCCCGGCGATCTCGCTGTGGATCGGCTGCGGGTTCTTCCTCGTCGCCTCGCAGGTCACCTGCACCGCCCGCTGCCCGCTGCCGTACGGGCCGAGCTTCACGTGGCAGGACTTCATCCACACCTCGGTCGCGGTGCTCGCGTTCGCGGCGGCCTGCTGGGGGATGCTGCAGTGCTCCTTCGCCGTCGGCCACCGCTCGCTGCGGCGGTTCTCGCTCGCGAGCGGCATCGCCGTGGCCGTCGTGGCCGGCACGGGCGGCATCCTCTCGCTCGCCCGGTTCGGAACGGATGTCGGCAGCGTGCTCGAGCTCGTCGCCACGACGATCGCGCTCGCCTGGCTTGGGGTCCTCGGGGCAACCCTGACCTGGCGGGCCTCAGCGGCGCAGCAGCTCGAGCAGTCGGTCGGCGAGGCCGACGAGCTGGTGGATCTCGTTGTCGTCCCTGTCGACCCACCGCACGTGCGGCTCGGGTTCGATCGGCACGAAGTCCCTGTGCTGCTCCCAGACGACGAGCGTGCGTTCGGCACCTAGAACGTACTGCTGCCACCACACCTGCCGCAGGTAGCTGCGCGGGATGCTGCGCCAGGCGCGCGAGGTCGTCTTGATCTCGGCGAGCTCGATGCGCCCATCCAGCATCCGGATGCCGTCGGGGGTCGCGAGGTGGGCGTCGTTGTGTTCGGCGTGGTAGAGGTCGACGCTCGGGTCGATGCCGTAGACGCCGCGCACCCAGCGTGCGATCTCGGGCTCCCTCGCGCGTCCGTGGTCGGTGTAGGCGTTGCCCGTGAAGGAGCCGCCCAGCAACTTGTCCATGGCCACGGCGCGCAGGGCGCGCTCGCTCGACAGGCGCGCGACATCCGTGGCCGTGACGCCACGGCTGCGCGCCCGAAGCCACGCGACGCGATCGGTCGAGCGGGCGACGATGCGGGTGCGGTGGTCCTGGGGCGCATCGCTCCACAGCGTCGGCTGCACACTCACCCGCTCATTCTGCCCCAGCCCCGTCGCTTTCATCATTCAGGAGGTGGTGTGGCGGAAGTGAAAGCAGCCGAGGCGGGGCGCGAAGTGACAGACTAGGGAAGCCCGTACCCGAAGGACCCGACGTGAGACTTGCGACCCTGGGAAAGATGCTGCCCCTCCTGGGCGTGCTCGCGCTCGCGGTGGTGGGCGGGCCGGCCGCGACTGCCGCGCTCGCCGCCGAGCAGCCCAAGGTTCCGCAGCAGGTGGCAGAGTACTTCGCGCACGGGCTCATTCCGCGACTCATCGACCTCTACGGCTCAGGCGATGGTGTCGCCTCGGGAATCGACTTCGATGCGACGACGACGGTCGGCGCGATCTCCAGGGTCCTGTCCTGGACGCCGGATTTCCTCGCCGGCGAGACGACCGACGTGCCCACGGTGCTCACGAACGACTGGGTCGCCCCTGTGAGCGTCCGCGGAGCGGTCCTCGGTCTCGCGACGGTCTGGATCAACCCGTCGACCGAACTGCCCGAACTCGCGGCATTCGATCCGCCGGAACTCGCGAGGGCGCTCGCCGCGGCCCCGCCGGCATCCCTTCTGGTCCACGATGCGGATCGCCAGGCATGGTTCGCGATCGACGGCGACGCGCTCACCCCGCTCGTGCCGGGGATATCCGGCGCCTCCGTCCCGACGACTCCGGATGCCTACCAGCAGACGATCGCGCCGCCCGCCCCGAGCACGACGACCGGTCCCCCTGGCGTCGCCATCGCCGCGCTTGTGCTCGGGGTGGCCATCGTCGGGCTCGCGGTCTTCGTCCTGCTGCCCGTGCGCAGGCGGCCGACACCGGATGCCGGAGACGGTGACGCCGACCGCGACCTGCTCGATGATTTGCACGGCCGCGCGTGACCCCGTAGTCTTGACGGAGCCAAAGACCGCTGGTTCGGCGTGCCCGAAAGGGAGCGCCGGGAACGATCGCAGAAGCGAACGCCCGCGCAGGTGTGTGAAGTAGTCCTCCGGATTTCGGAATTCCTGCTCCGTGCGCATGCGCCGGAGCTTTTTTCTTCTGCCTGAGCTCGACTCGAGCGGTCTCCCAACAAAAGGAGTGCCATGGCGAACAAGGAAGCATCGGTCGCCGAGCTCACGGACAAGTTCCGGAACTCGAACGCCGCCCTGCTCACCGAGTACCGCGGACTCACGGTCGCCCAGCTCAATCAATTGCGCGGGTCGATCGCCGAGCACGCTACCTACGCCGTGGTGAAGAACACGCTCACCAAGATCGCAGCGAATGCGGCAGGAATCACCTCGTTTGACAGCGAGTTGGCCGGCCCTTCCGCGATCGCGTTCGTCCACGGAGACACTGTCGCCGTGGCGAAGGCACTGCGCGACTTCGCCAAGGCGAATCCTCTGCTCGTGGTCAAGGGCGGTTACTTCGACGGTAACCCCCTGAGCGCAGCAGAGGTGACGAAACTGGCCGACCTCGAAAGCCGGGAGGTGCTGCTGGCGAAGCTGGCCGGCGCCTTCACGCAGTCGCTGTTCGGCGCGGCCTACCTGTTCAACGCACCGCTGTCGAAGGCCGTTCGCACGGTCGACGCGCTGCGCGCGAAGCAGGAAGCCTAAACAGCCCCTCCGCCGGCTCCGGCGGATCAGATCGACATACGCACACAGAAGGAGAAAGACATGGCCAAGCTGACCACAGACCAGCTGCTCGACGCGTTCAAGGAGCTCACGCTCATCGAACTGAGCGAGTTCGTGAAGAAGTTCGAGGAGACCTTCGAGGTCACCGCCGCCGCGCCCGTCGCGGCCGTTGCTGCCGCTCCTGCCGCCGGTGGTTCAGGCGCGGGTGCCGCTGAGGAAGAGGAGAAGGACACCTTCGACGTCGTCCTCGATGCCGCGGGCGAGAAGAAGATCCAGGTCATCAAGGAGGTTCGCGCCCTGACCAGCCTCGGGCTGGGCGAGGCGAAGGCTCTCGTCGACGGCGCACCGAGCACCGTGCTCGAGGGCGCCAACAAGGAGACCGCGGAGAAGGCAAAGGCCCAGCTCGAAGAGGCCGGCGCCACCGTCACGCTCAAGTAGTCCGCCGCCCACGCGGCGCAGGATGCGGCGCGGGACACACCTTAACCACGAGGTATGTCCCGCGCCTTTTCCGTCTCAGTCGGGAAACTCGGGATCAGGGACGAGCAGCCCGGCCGTTCATCGCAGGAAGGCCCGACGGGCCGACCTTCCCGGTCTTTGGTGGGGGGCAGTTCAGGTCGCGATTCGGGTTTTCGCGATCCGTCTGTTCTACACCGGCGGCGCACGGTGGAAAAGCACTCGCACGTCCGCGCACTATCAAACCACAGCGCCGACGGCGGCGCAGTGGTGAGAGGGGGTTAGTGGGGGGTGATTTCCAGGTACAGGCCGAGCTCCGTCGCCCTGCGCACCGCCTCCTTGCGATTGCGCGCCTCGAGCTTTCGGTAGATGCTGCGCACGTGGGTCTTGACCGTGTTGGTCGAGATGAACAACTCCGCCGCGATCTCGCTCAGTGTCTTGTCGAGGTAGAGACGCTGGGCGACATCCCGCTCCCTCTCGCTCAGCGGCTCGATCGCCCCGTTCCCGATGCTGCCATGGCTGCCGACACCGGCGCGAAGATCGTCGAGCACGGCGTGGATGCGATCCGGCTGTCCGCGATCGGCCGCGCGTTCGAGCATCCGGCGCATCGTCGCAGAGGGGACGAGCGTGAACGGGGTGCGCATGCGCGTCCGGCTCACGAACAGCAGGGCGCGGTCGAAGGCGATGTCGGCGAGACGGGCGTGACCGAGGTCGTAGTTCGCGGCGGCCTTGAGGAGCAGGACGTCGATGAGCGTCCTGCTCGCATGGGCCTCGCCGAGGCCCTCGCATTCCGCTAGCGCCGCGAGGCAGCCTTTGCTGTCACCGGCCTTGAACCGGATGCCCGCGAGAAAGCGCGCAGGACAGTTCGCGTGGTTCTGGGTCGGCACGAGAGCGCCGATGATGGCCTCGGCGGCATCGAGTTCGCCGAGATGCATGAGGAGGGTGCCCCGCATCCCCTCGCAGAGCCTGTGGGCGACCGCCGGCCCCTCCCAGGTGCGGAGGAGCTGCTGGGCGCGGTGAACGTGATCGAGCCCTTCGATGTGGCCGCCGCTGATGATCGAGATCGCCGCCGTCGCGTAGAGGCCGAGCGGCTCCCAGTCGGTCCGTGCGGTGAGCGAGGCCACGCGCTTCGCGAGCGTGCGCGCACCCTGGAGGTGGCCGCGCTCGACGGCGACCAGGAGCTCGGCGATGAAGGCCGGCGCCCCGAATTGACTCTCGACAACGGCAGCGGGACCGGCCGCTCGCGTGCGCTCGACGAATTCGTCGACACCGTCGAAGTCGCCGGACGTGTACTTGAGGAACGCAACTCCGGCGAGGCATTCAACAAGCTCGGGCGGAGCAAGGTGGCCTTCGCTCAGCCCGTGCGCAAGCCGGAGGCGGTTCTGCGCCGCCTCATAGTCCCCGAGGTGAATGTCGAGCATGCCCTGCTGGAGCGCGATCAAGGCCTGGGCCCCGATGCGCCTGGCCGGGGTCAGAGTCACATCGATCTCAAGAAGCTCCCACGCCGCGTCGGCGAGCTCCCGCGCGCCGTCGAGCAGGCCGAGCGAACGCAGCGCTGCCGCGTGGTGCACCAGGAGGAGGGCCCTCGAATGCACGGAGGGGTCGTCCTGGCCGTCGAGCAGAGCGCCGGCCGTGCCGAAGTATGGGAGGGCGGCGGAGCGGCTCGAGGTGCCGATGGAGCGGTAGCTCGCCCCGATTGCGGTGAGAAGTCGGGGGTCGGCGTTCCAGTCGTCGAAGGGGAGTCCCTCGATCAGGTCGCGGAGTTCGCGACCCTGCGAGCTGGCCAGCATCGCCCATCGCTCCGCGACGATCTCGATCGCGCTGTGCCGGTCGTCGGCATCGACAGCGAGCGCGACGGCATCCGCCAGCTCGCCCACGCCGTCTGATCCCTGCACGTCTCGTCCTGTCGCCATTTCGGGTGGCCCGTCCTGTCCCGGTGGGCCATGGCGGAAACCCCGGATGCGGCCATCGCTTCTGCACATGACGTCACGGCACCGGCCGGAGCCCCATAGTGAGGATAGTTGCGGCAGTGCGTCGTGTCCACCTTAATGCGGACACGGACCCACGTCAGACGGCGATGGCCTCCCCGGCCGGATCGTCGATGGGCGGCGCCGTCGTGCTCGTTCGCACGGCCAGAGTGACCGGCATCGTGATGCGATCGTCTGCCGGGTCCGCCTCATGGCCGGCGAGCCGCTCGAGGATGACACTCACGGCCCTGGCGCCCTGCTGGGCCGGGTACTGCTCGAGCGTCGTGAGCCCGAACATCGCAGCGAGGTTGTGGCCGTCGATACCGACGACGGACAACTGCGCGGGGATGTGGATCCCGAGCTGGCGGGCGGCGATGATGGCGCCGATCGCCACTTCGTCGCATCCGGCCACGATCGCGGTGGGCCGGGACCCCGGGTCGGCGAGAACGGCGAGCGCCCCCTCGTAGCCCCCCTCGACCGTATAGGGGACCCTCCGGAAGTCGTCGTCGTGGTCGAGGCCCGCCGCCGTGAGCGCCGTGCGTACCCCCGTGAGTCGTTCATCCTGCACGTGGAAGTCCGCCTGCTCGTCTGTGTCGCCCCCGAGGTGCATGATGCGGGTGTGACCGAGGCTCACGAGATGCTCGGTCATGAACCGGGCCGCCGCCGCGTCGTCGATGCTGAGGGTCGCGATCCCGTCGATCTCGCCACCGATGCCGACGACGGGCTTGCCGAGTGAGTGGAGCAGGTCGACCTCGTGCCTGCTGAGCGAAATGCCAACGGCGATCACGGCGTCGACGCGCTTGCGCACGAGGAAGTAGTCGAAGACCCTGCGCCGTCGCTGCGGGTCGGTGCTCAGCCGGTAAAGCGTGAGGTCGTAGCCCGCCGTCGTGAGGGCATCCTCGATCCCCTCGAGGACTTCGGCGAAGAACCAGCGGTCGAAGGCGGGGATGACCACCCCGACATTCCTGGTCTGGCCCGTCACGAGGCTCGCTGCGGCGGAGGACACCACGAAGCCGAGCTCAGCCGCCGCCTGCACGACGCGCTCGCGCGTGGCATCCGAGACGTAGCCGCGGCCGCTGAGCGCCCTGCTCGCCGTCGACTTGGAGACCCCGGCGATGCGGGCGACATCGGCGATGGCGCTCATCGACAGATCCTCCTCGCGGTCTGATTGCACAGCATAGCCAGCTTCGCCTCGATATGGAACCGGTTCCAGATTCGAGCGCTCGATCGGAGTCGGGGCGCGACCGGGCCCGAGACCCATGGAACACCGACGTGACCCAACCGTTAGCAATCTAGGGATATCAAGCGCTTGCAGTTCCGCTCAGGTGTGCCGTAGCTTGTGTCATGGAACCGGTTCCCGAAGGCGGGCACCATGCCACGTGGCGGGTCGGATCCGGAACACCACCAATCCGTCGGGCTGCATTCCTCCGGCGGGATGACCTCACTGAGGAGGGAAGTACATGAGTTCCACCTTGCACAGACGCTTCATGGCACCACTGGCCATCCTGGCCGTCTCCGGCATGGCGCTCGCCGGCTGCGCCGGCGGCACGACGGGCGATGATACCCACGGGCCTGGTGACGCAGGCAAGGCCGATGGCGTCGTCACGATCTACGGCACCATCTCCGACACCGAAGCAGAGCTCCTTCAGCAGTCCTGGGCGGACTGGGAGAAGGAGAACAACATCGAGATCAAGTACGAGGGCAACAAGGAGTTCGAGACCCAGATCAGCATCCGGGCCCAGGGCGGGAACGCCCCGGACATCGCGATCTTCCCGCAGCCGGGCCTTCTCGGCGACCTCGCATCGCGTGACCTGATCCAGCCGGCTTCCGACGAGGTCAAGGCCAACGTCGAGAAGTACTGGTCGAAGGACTGGGCGAACTACGCGACGACGGATGGCGTGCTCTACGGCGCCCCGCTCATGGCGAGCGTCAAGGGCTTCATCTGGTACTCGCCGTCGAAGTTTGCCGAGAACGGCTGGGAGGTTCCCACCACCTGGCAGGAGCTCCTCGACCTGACCAAGACGATCCAGGAGTCGACCGGCCAGCCCCCGTGGTGCGCCGGATTCGGTTCCGACGCCGCGACCGGATGGCCGGGCACCGACTGGATCGAGGACCTCGTCCTCCGTCAGGCCGGCCCCGACACCTACGACAAGTGGGTCAGCCACGAGGTTCCGTTCTCCGACCCGGCGATCAAGGGCGCGTTCGACTCGCTCGGCGAGATCCTGCTGAACCCGGACTACGTGAACGCCGGATTCGGTGACGTCAAGTCGATCAACGCGACACCGTTCGGTGACGTGGCCCGCGCCATGGGCAACGGCACCTGCACGATGACCCACCAGGCGTCGTTCTTCGACGGGTTCCTAACGGACCCGAAGAACGGCAACGCCTCGGTCGGACCCGACGAGGACATCTGGGCCTTCATGACCCCGTCCGTCGAGGCCGGCGGCAACGCGGTGACCGGTGGTGGCGAGATCGTCGCGGCGTTCTCGAACGACGCCGACACGATCAAGGTCGCCCAGTACCTGTCGAGCCCGGAGTGGGCGAACAGCCGGGTGAGCCTCGGCGGCGTCATCAGCGCGAACAACGGGCTCGACCCGGCGAACGCGTCGAGCCCGATCCTCCAGGAGGCCATCAAGATCCTGCAGGACCCGAAGACGACGTTCCGCTTCGACGCTTCCGACCTCATGCCAGGGGTCGTCGGCGCTGGTTCGTTCTGGACCGGAATGGTCGACTGGATCAACGGCAAGTCGGTGGATGAGGTTCTCACAACCATCGACGGGTCGTGGCCCTCCACCTGATAGCTGACTAGGCGGTGGGGGTCGGCGGAGACGCCGGCCCCCACTACATCCGGTGCCGCTGGTACGATCGCGGCACCACCAGAGTCCGACGCCGTACTCGAAAGGTTGCCCATGTCACAGTTCCTCGGCTGGATCGCGACGCTCCCGGCCTGGTTGCAGATCATCCTCGTCATCGCCGCATTTCTCGCGGTCATCGGGCTCCTGCTCTTCTTCATCGAGATCGCTCCACGGCGCGGCACGAAATACACCGTCATTCGACTCGCCGTCTGCGTTCTCGTGCCTCTCGTCGCGATGCTCCTGCTGGGTTCCGTCTTCTGGGCCGCGCTCATCGCCGCCGTGCTCGGGGGCGTCTTCTTCCTGCTCGACTATCGGTCGCGGCAAGGTGCCGGCTACCTGTTCCAGCTCGTCGGATTCCTCGCGCCGGCGGTCCTCCTCCTCGGTATCGGGCTCATCTACCCCACGATCGGCACCACGATCCAGGCGTTCCAGGACAACCGGAGCCGCGGATTCGTCGGCTTCGACAACTTCGTCTGGATCTTCACCCAGCCCTACGGCATCCGGGTCGTCCTCAACACCATCGTGTGGGTGCTCATCGTTCCCACCCTCTCCACGATTTTCGGCCTCGCGTACGCCGCGTTCATCGACAGGTCGCGGGGGGAGAAGATCTTCAAGGCGCTCGTCTTCATGCCCATGGCGATCTCCTTCGTCGGCGCGAGCATCATCTGGAGGTTCGTCTACGACGCGAAGCCCGCCGACCAGGGCCAGATCGGCCTTCTCAACCAGGTGGTGGTGTGGTTCGGCGGTGAGCCCGTCTACTGGCTGCAGAACTCGCCGTGGAACACCTTCTTCCTCATCGTCGTGCTCATCTGGATCCAGACCGGGTTCGCCATGGTCATCCTCTCCGCCGCGATCAAGGGGGTGCCTGCCGAGCAGCTTGAGGCGGCGGAGCTCGACGGGACGAACTCCTGGCAACGCTTCATCAACGTGACCGTCCCCGGCATCCGGAGCGCGCTCATCGTCGTGCTCACGACGATCTCGATCGCGTCGCTCAAGGTGTTCGACATCGTGCGGACCATGACCGCGGGCGCCAACGAGACGAGCGTCATCGCGAACGAGATGTACACGCAGTGGAAGGGCTTCGAGACAGGCCGCAGCGCCGCCTTCGCCGTCGTGCTCTTCCTGCTCGTGACGCCGATCATCGTGTACAACGCGAGACAGATCAAGAAGCAGAGGGAGATCCGATGAGCGCCGTCGCCCCCATCGACCTGCCGATCGACCGGTCGACCGAGAAACTACTCGCTCGTGGCGAGGCGGTCGGGGAACGGACAGCGATCAAGCGCACAAAGCGCCGGCTGACGAGCCGTACAGCGACGTTCGCGGCGCTCATCATCGCCATCCTCTGGACCACTCCGACGATCGGCTTGCTCATTTCGTCGTTCCGCCCGGCCGAACAGGTCGCGACGACCGGTTGGTGGACGATCTTCTCCAACTGGGGATTCACCTTCGACAACTATGTGCAGGTTCTCGCCGCGGGCAACACCCAGCTGACCATGGCCCAGGCCTTCCTCAACTCGATCGCCATCACGCTCCCCGCGACGATCATTCCCCTCGTCATCGCCTCCCTGGCCGCGTACGCGTTCGCGTGGATCGACTTCAAGGGCAAGGACTGGATCTTCATCGGGGTGTTCGCGCTCCAAATCGTCCCGCTGCAGATGGCGCTCGTGCCGCTCCTGAGCCTGTTCTCGCGCGGAATCAAGATCGGAGGAGTAGAGCTCTTCAGCGGACTGGATGCCGGGACCTCCTATTCGCAGGTGTGGATCGCGCACACGATCTTCGCCCTGCCGCTCGCGATCTTCCTGCTGCACAACTTCGTCTCCGAGATCCCGAGGGAACTCATCGAGGCGGCGCGCGTCGACGGGGCGGGGCACGGACAGATCTTCTTCAGCATCATCCTGCCGCTCACGATGCCGGCCATTGCGGCGTTCGGGATCTTCCAGTTCCTCTGGGTGTGGAACGACCTGCTCGTCGCCCTCGTGTTCGCGGACGGCCAGGTCGCACCCATCACGAAACTGCTGGCGGAGGTGACGGGAAAGTACGGGCAGGAATGGCACCTCCTGACGGCAGGAGCATTCGTTGCGATCGTCGTGCCGCTCGTCGTGTTCTTCGCGCTCCAGCGCTACTTCGTCCGCGGCCTCCTTGCCGGGTCCACGAAGGGTTAAAGGCCGACCGGACCTGTCGACACCGTCTGAACCGTGCGTGGTAAGGGTGCGTTCTCGACAGGTCCGGTCTTCTCCCGGCTTTCATCATTCAGGAGTGTGTGTGACGGGTGTGGTTCACGTGATGTGTGGGAGCAACATCCGCATCACCAGCCCCATCACCTCCTGAATGATGAAAGCTAGGGTGGGGAAATGAGCGGGATGCGAGGCGGCGGACGCGGCCGCATCGGCAGTGCGGATGCAGAGGCCCAGCGCGCAGCGAACGCTGCCGCCCCGAAGGTCCGGGGCCTGTTCCGGCGGATCGCGGAGCTCTTCCTCCCGCATCGCGCGGCGCTCGTGACGACGGGTGTGCTCGTTGTCGTCGGCGCCGGCCTCTCGGTGCTGCCGCCGCTGCTCACGCAGCAGGCCTTCGACAAGGGGCTCTTCCCCGAGGGCGGACCCGACCTTCCCGTGCTGGGCGGCATCGTCGCGCTCATGGTTGCCATCTATCTCGTCTCCGCCGCTCTCGGCGTCTGGCAGACCTGGCTCACCTCGACCGTCGGCAACAAGGTCATGGGCGCCCTCCGGGTGAAACTCTTCGATCACCTGCAGGGGATGGAACTCGCCTTCTTCACCCGCACGAGAACCGGCGTGATCCAGTCACGGCTCCAGAACGACGTCGGGGGTGTCGCCGGGGTGCTCACCAATACGGTCTCGAGCGTTCTCGGCAACACTGTGACGGTCATTGCGGCATTCATCGCGATGGTCCTGCTCTCCTGGCAGCTCACGGTCGTCGCCGTCATCCTCATGCCCCTCCTGGTCATCGCGCAGCGCAGGGTCGGCCAGGTGCGGGCGAGGATCGCGACGAAAACGCAGGAGTCGTTGAGCGAGCTCACCGCGATCACGCAGGAGACGCTGTCGGTCTCCGGCATCCTTCTCGCCAAGAGCTTCAACCAGCAGCGCTCAGAGGTCGCCCGCTACCAGGGCGAGAACGACAACCAGGTTCGGCTGCAGGTACGCCAGCAGATGAGCGGCCAGTGGTTCTTCGCCACGGTGCAGATCTTCCTCGCCGTCATCCCCGCGATCATCTACCTGTGCGCCGCGTGGCTCATCCTCGGCGACATCCCGGTGACGGCCGGCACGATCGTCGCTTTCACGACAGTGCAGGCGCGACTCATGTTCCCGCTTCTCGGCCTCATGAGAGTCGCGCTCGACCTGCAGACCTCAGGCGCCCTGTTCGCCCGGATCTTCGAGTACCTCGACCTCAAGCCGACGATCCTGGATGCGCCCGGCGCGCGCCCGGTACGCGTCGGCGGGCGCGATCTCGGGAGGGTCGAGTTCCAGGACGTCGTCTTCGGCTACCCCGACGAGTCCGGCCAGGCGAGTCCGACGCTGCGAGGCGTCTCGTTCGCGATCGAGCCCGGCCAGTTCGCTGCCTTCGTCGGGCCGTCAGGGGCGGGCAAGACGACGGTCTCCTACCTCATCCCGCGATTCCACGACGCCACGAGGGGTCGCGTGCTGTTCGCAGGCGACGATGTCACAGAGTTGCAGCAGGAGTCGCTGCTCGAGAACATCGGCATCGTGAGCCAGGAGACCTACCTGTTCCATGCGACGATCGGCGACAACCTGCGCTATGCGAAGCCGGGTGCGGATGCCGCAGAGCTCGAACGTGCCTGTCGCGCCGCGAACATCCACGAGACGATCATGTCGTTTCCCGACGGATACGACACGGTGGTGGGGGAGCGAGGGTACCGGCTGAGCGGCGGCGAGAAGCAGCGCATCGCGATCGCGCGCGTGCTTCTCAAGGACCCTGCCGTGCTCATCCTCGACGAGGCGACGAGTGCTCTCGACTCGATCTCGGAGCGGGTTGTGCAGCAGGCGCTCGATGCGGTGTCAAGGGGTCGGACGACGATCGCGATCGCGCACCGGCTCTCGACGATCGTCGCCGCCGACGTCATCTTCGTGCTCGAGGCCGGGCAGATCGTCGAGCGGGGAACCCACAGCGAGCTCATGGCTGCCGGGGGCGTCTACGCCAGGCTCTACGCTGAGCAGATCGGCGCTCGCCCCGCGTGAGATCCGCCGTTGTCCGGCGGTGCTCCCATTCACTACAGTGATTCCCACCCTCTACGGTTGCACCGACGGGAGCGCCTGTGTCACGGACCGAACCGGCACCGCAGCACCTCGACAGCGCAGTGCGAACGTCACGCCGCCGGGCGGGGCTGAGCATCCAGTCGGCGCTTCTCATCATGCTGCTCGTCGTGAGCCTCCTCTCGAGCGTCGTGGTCGGCCTCATCGGCTACATCAACGGTTCGGACTCCCTGCGTGATGCCGCCTTCGACCGTCTCATCGGTGTGCGCGACGCGCGCGCGCGCGAGGTCACGAGCCTCTTCACGCGCATCGAGAACATCATGCGGCTGGAAAGCAGCAACGCCGAGACCATCGACGCGACGCGCGCCTTCACCGAAGGCTTCGAGGCGCTCGAGGATGAGGAGCTCAGCGAGGATGACCGGATCGCGCTCCGCGCATACTTCAGCGGGCCGTTCGCGCGACGACTCGGCGATGCGACGGGACGGATCATCGACGCCTCGAGCTTCGTTCCCTCCGGCGCGGCACAGAGCTACCTCCAGTTGCACTACACCGTCCCCTTCGCGACGTTCGACGAGTCGGTGGCGACCGTCGACGCCGGGGACGGGAGCGACTGGACGGCAGCGAACGTGCTCTACCACGACCAGTTCCGGCGGATGACCGAGCTCTTCGATTTCGAGGATGTTCTCCTCATCGACACCAAGGGGAACGTCGTCTACTCGGCGTACAAGGGGGTCGATCTCGGCACAAACCTGTTGACCGGCCCGTACTCCTTCAGCAACCTCGCGGGCGCGTACACCAAGGCGCTCGGCACCAACATTCTCGACGCCGTCGAATTCACCGACTTCGGCGAGTACCCACCCTCGCTGGGCCGCCCCGCGGCCTGGGCCGTCTCCCCCGTTGGGTCCGACGGCCAGGCGATCGGCGCGATTGCCGTCGAAATGCCCATCGACGCGATCAACTCGGTCATGACGGGCGGCTTCGAATGGAACGCCAAGGGCCTGGGCGAAACGGGGGAGACGTATCTCGTCGGCGGCGACCATCTCATGCGGTCGGCCTCGAGGGAGGTCATCGAGCATCCGAACGACTACCTGGAGAAGGCCGTGGCGACCGGCACGAAGCCGGACACCGCCGAGCGCATCGCTGCAACAGGCAGCACGCTCCTGCTCCAGCAGATCGATACGGATGCCGTGAGCCACGCTTTCAACAGCGAGACCGGCACGCTTCTGGGCGACAACTACCTCGGAGACGAGTCGCTCGCCGCCTACACTCCGGTTCGCGTCGAGGATCTCGACTGGGTCATCGTGGCGGAGATCGGCACGACAGAGGCGTTCGCGCCCGTGCGCGAGTTCACGCGCAACCTCGTGCTTTCCACGACGGCCCTCATCATCTTCGTGGCGCTGCTGTCGCTTCTGCTCGCGCAGCTCATCGTGCGGCCGCTGCGCAGGCTCAAGGTCGCCGCAGGCCGCATCGCCGCAGGCGAGCAGGGCGTGCAGGTCGACGCTGGGCGCAGTGACGAACTCGCGGATGTCGGAACCGCCTTCAATGACATGAGCCGGAGCCTGCAAGTCAAGGCATCGCTGCTCGACGAGCAGATCGCCGAGAACGAGCGGCTGCTGCTCACGCTCATGCCGCAGGCGGTCGCCAAGCGCTACCGGGACGGCGACCAGAACATCGTTCAGGACCACACGCAGGTCACGGTGCTCTACGCCGACATCGTCGGATTCGACGAGTACAGCAGGAACCTTCCGTCCGAGGCCGCCCTCGAACAGCTCAACGAGCTCCTCAGGAACTTCGACGAAGCGGCCGACCTTCACGGGGTGGAGCGCGTGAGGACGACCAGGAGCGGCTACCTCGCGAGCTGCGGCCTCACCATCCCCCGCGTCGACAATGTTCGCCGTACGGTCGACCTCGCGGTCGACCTGCAGCGAGTTCTCGAGCGGTTCGGGGCACAGCTCGGTGCGACGCTCAACCTGAGGGCGGGGATCGACACGGGCACCGTGACGAGCGGCCTCGTCGGTCGGTCGCACGTCGTCTATGACCTGTGGGGGGATGCCGTGAGCCTCGCCTTCCGCGTGCAGGGTGAGACCTCGGAGCCCGGCATCTTCCTCACCCAGCGCGTCGTCGACAAGCTGCCGGCAAACCAGAGCCTCGTGGCGGTCGGTGTGCTCCACACCGCGAAGGGCGAGCAGCGGGTGTGGCGCGTGAACCTCTCCGGTAGCAATGGCTGACCTCGTCGCCCAGCCCTGGTTCTGGCCGTCCGTCGTCATCGTCGTCGGCCTTCCCATCACGCTGCTCATCCTCACCGAGGTGCACAGCTCGCTCGCGCGGAGGGGCAGCCAGGGGGCACGCATCGTTGCCCTCCTGCGCAACTTCGTCGTCCCCGTCGGTGCACTCCTGCTGCTCATCAGCCAGGCGAGCTACCTCAACGTGGACTGGAACTGGACGCGGGTCACCGCGACCGCGTTCGGGTTCCTCGTGATCCTGCTGCTCATCAACGGCTTCAATCTCGCGTTCTTCGAGTCGGCGAGGAAAGGCAGCTGGCGGCAGAGGGTTCCCTCGATCTTCGTCGAACTCGTGCGTCTCGTGCTCATCATCGTGTTCGTCGCACTCCTCTTCGCCTTCGTGTGGGGTGCCGACATCGGCGGGCTGTTCACGGCGCTCGGTATCGGGTCGATCGTCATCGGCCTCGCTCTCCAGAACGCCGTGGGCTCGGTCATCTCGGGCCTTCTGCTGCTCTTCGAGCAGCCGTTCGAGCTCGGCGACTGGCTCGATGCCGACGGCGTGCGCGGCCAGGTCGTCGAGGTCAACTGGCGGTCGGTCCACATCCGGACGGACGACGGCATCCGGATCGTGCCGAACGCGAACCTCGCGTCGAGCTCCTTCGTGAACCTGAGCCGAAGCGAGGAGGCATTCAGCGTCTCACTCCTCATCAGGTTCTCGACGGATGACCCGCCCCAGGCGGTCATCGCAGTCTGCCGTGAGGTCGCACGCGGACTCCCGCAGACCGTTCAGGGGGAGGAGGCGACCGTCACGCCGCAGCGCAACGGGAAGTACACGGTCTCCCTGACGCTCAACTCGCCGACGGACGAGTTCAGTGGACCGAGACTCTTCAAGACCCGGATCTGGTACGCGGCGCGTCGTGCCGGACTGCACTACGACAACGACCTCACCGACAACCACCAGACAGACGCGAACTACCGGGCTGCGCTCCTGCAGGTCGCCCCGGCGCTCTACCTCTCGAACGAGGATGCCCTGCACCTGCGCGAGGAGGTCGTGCTCGAGCGTTATGGTGCCGGCGAGGTGGTCCAGCCACGCGGATCGGTGCCGGCGGGGATGCGGTTCATCCTGAACGGGACGGCATCCCTTGCGGTCCGGGCGGTCGACAGGACCGGTGCACGCAGCGCCGACATGGGGGCCGAGGTCACCGTGGCGGAACTCGGCCGGCTCGAGATAATCGGCCTGACCTCACTGACCCGGCAGGCGGTGGATGCCTCGATCACCGCACTCACGGACCTCTCCGTCATCCTCGTGCCCAATGAGGTGCTCGATCGCCTCCTGGAGTCCAACCCGCAATTCGCCGTCGACCTCGGCACCGAGATCGACAACCGCCGCGCCAAGACGGAGCAGGCACTCGCGGAGCTTGGCCTCACCCGGCACAGGGACGACAGGCTCACGGCCTGACCAGGCTCAGCTGCGCTCGTCGAGCAGGAGATTCATGTAGTCGATCTCGCTCTGCTGCGCCGCGATCATGGCGCGCGCGAGTGTGACGACGACGCGGTTGGTCGAGCGGTCCAGGACGGCCTCCGCCATGTCGACGCCGCCGATGTGGTGGGCGATCATGAGCTGGAGATAGAGCCGCTCCGCATCCACGCCAGTCGCGGCCCGCAGTTCGGCGAGCTGCGCCTCCGTGGCGAGCCCAGGCATGGGTTCTCCCGGCACGTGGGCGGGCTCGCCGGGGCCGTGGTCGTGGCCTGTCCCGCTGCGCCCCGGGCGCACCATCCACGTCATCGAGGGTTCGCCCGCCGCCTGCGGAAGCCCCCACACGGTGAGCCAGGCGAACATCTGCCCGGCCTGCTGTTGCTGCGTGAGCGCGATGTCGAAGGCCAGAAGGCGGATGTCAGGGTCGTCGGTCTCGTCGCGCACGATCATCGACATCTCGACCGCCTGGAGGTGGTGGAGCTGCATGTCGCGGGAGAATCCGGCTTCGGCGCTCGTGTTGTTCGGGGTGACTTCGGACGGCACCGTGAGGCGCCCTACGAGGAAGCTCGTGATGACGAGGGCGGTCACGCCGAGGATCGCGAGGACAATCGTGCGCGTTGGAATCATCGGCCTGGCCTTGGCGGAGTCGGCGGAGGACGCGTCCTCGGCCGCGTCAGCGGATCTTGCCTGGGCCATCCACCGCTCCCGAGCACGAGGCACCGAGTTCCGGAGCCGTGCCAGCCTGCCAGTACTGTGCGACGAACCCGTCGAGGCGCTCGTCGTTCACGTCGTCCATCCGGATCTGCGCCCCCCACGCCGAGGCCACGACGGGCGAGTCGAGCCCTGGGTACGGCGAGAGGATGCTGTAGGTCTTGGGCATGCGGTTGCGCAATGTATCGAGGTCGGAGCCGCTTACCTCGTCGGGGTTGTAGGTCACCCAGACCGCACCGTGCTCGAGCGCGTGCACCGCGCGTTCGTTCTCCTGGGGCTCGGTGTAGATGCCGCAGTTGAGCCAGCCGCTCCAGTGCGGGCCACCGGCCGGCGGATCCATGTCGTATTCGCCCTTGTAGTCGACGCTGGCCGGTTCGACGTGCACTGCGCCGGGGACGCTCCAGGTATCGAGACCGGTGAGTTCGATCGTGAGCGGGTCCTTCTTGGGGATCGTCGTCACGACGACGATGGCGGCGATGAGGCCGATGGCGACAACACTCCCGACGACGGCTCCCCAGATGGCGAAGAGCCGGTTGCGTTTCGTACGGGCCTGCTCCCGTTTGAACGCCTCGACCTTCGCCTGGCGACGCTGTTCGCGCTCCTGCTTGACGGTGAGCTTGCCCGCGGGCGCAGCGGAAGACTTGTCGGGAGTTCTTGATGCCATGGGCGTCGTCCTGTCATTCGGGCGGCGGGGGTTCGTCTTCAAACCTAGACGGTTCTGCTGGTTCAAGCCCGCTGTGTCGCCAAACATTCCCACACCGGGGACCCCGCGCTGCCGCTGGTAGATTCAGGTCATCATGAAGTACGCGAAGAGCATCCTCGATCTCGTCGGCGGCACGCCACTCGTGCGCCTCAACAGAGTGACCGACGGCGTCGCGGCGACCGTCCTCGTCAAGGTCGAGTACCTCAACCCCGGCGGCTCGTCGAAGGACCGGATCGCGACCCGCATCATCGACGCGGCGGAGCGCGACGGGCTCCTGAAGCCAGGAGGCACGATCGTAGAGCCGACGAGCGGCAACACTGGAATCGGGCTCGCCCTCGTCGCCCAGCAGCGCGGCTACCGGTGCGTCTTCGTGCTGCCCGACAAGGTCGGAGAAGACAAGCGGAGCGTGCTGACCGCCTACGGGGCCGAGATCGTCGTCACCCCGACGGCCGTCGCGCCCGAGAGCCCGGAGTCGTACTACAGCGTCTCCGATCGGCTCGCGCGGGAGATCCCCGGCGCGTTCAAACCGAACCAGTACTCGAACCAGAACGGCCCGCTCAGCCACTACGAGACGACGGGTCCGGAGATCTGGGAGGACACGGGGGGCGAGATCACACACTTCGTCGCCGGCGTCGGCACCGGCGGCACGATCAGCGGGACCGGCCGGTACCTCAAAGAGGTTTCGGATGGGCGGGTCATCGTGATCGGGGCCGACCCTGAGGGGTCGGTCTATTCGGGCGGCACCGGGCGGCCATATCTCGTCGAGGGCGTCGGTGAGGACTTCTGGCCGGAGGCGTACGATCCGGATGTCGTCGACCGGATCGTCGCCTCGAGCGACGCAGAATCGTTCGATCTGACCCGCAGGCTCGCCAGGGAGGAAGGGCTGCTCGTCGGCGGCTCGAGCGGCATGGCCGTCGCCTCAGCGCTCAAGGTCGCCCGCGACCTTCCCGCGGAGGCCGTCATGGTCGTGCTACTGCCCGATGGCGGTCGCGGGTACCTTGGCAAGGTCTTCAACGACCGCTGGATGCTCTCGCATGGCTTCCTCGCATCCGGGGACGGTCCGACCGTCTCCGAAGTCCTCCACCGGCGAGACGGCGAGACCCCGGTTCTCCCACACGTCCACGCGAGCGACACAGTGCGCGACGCCATCCGGGTCATGGGCGAGAGCGGCCTCACTCACTTGCCCGTGCTGGGCGCGGAGCCGCCCGTCGTCATGGGCGAAGTGCTCGGGGCGATCGGCGAGCGCACGCTGCTCGACCTGCTTGCCCACGGCGATGCCAGACCGACGGATGCCGTCGAGAGGTTCCTCGAAGCGCCGCTCGGCCTCCTCGGCATCCATGAATCGCTCGACGCGGCCCACGCTGCGCTCGGGGAGGCCGAGGCGCTGCTCGTCGCCAAGGACGGCAAGCCGATCTCGGTGCTCACCCGCCGCGATCTCCTCGACCACCTCAGTGCCGATCCAGGCCGGGCCTGACCCAGGGAAGAACTCACATGACTCATGACTTCAGCACGCGTGCCGTCCACGACGGCCAGGAATTCGACCCGACGACGGGTGCCGTGATCCCACCCGTCTACCTCACGACGACGTTCGTGCAGAGGAAGGTCGGCGACCTTCGCAACGGCTACGAGTACACGAGGGGCACGAACCCGACGCGCGATTCGCTCCAGGTCCAGCTTGCGAGCCTCGAGGGCGGAAAGCACGGCCTGAGCTTCGCCTCAGGGCTCGCAGCCGAGGACGCCCTCCTGCGGACCGTGCTCGCTCCGGGTGACCACGTGCTCATGGGCAACGACGTATACGGCGGCACCCACAGGCTCGTCAATCGGATCTTCGTGCCATGGGGCGTCACCCTGAGCGTCGTCGACATGAGCGACCTCGATGCCGTGCGCGCCGCCATCCGGCCCGAGACGAAGGTGCTCTGGGTCGAGACGCCGAGCAACCCGCTCATGACGATCTCCGACATCGAGGGGCTCGCCGCGGCGGGACACTCGGCCGGCGCCCTCGTGGTCGTGGACAACACCTTCGCCTCGCCGTACCTGCAGAACCCCCTTGCGCTCGGCGCCGACGTCGTCGTGCACTCGACGACCAAGTATCTCGGCGGCCATTCCGACGTCCTCGGCGGTGCCGTCGTGCTCAACGACGACGACCTCGCCGCGCGCGTAGGCTTCGTCCAGTTCGCGGCCGGCGCGGTCTCCGGCCCCCTGGACGCCTGGCTCACGACGAGGGGGATCAAGACGCTCTCGATGCGGATGCAACGCCACTGCGCCAATGCCCAGGCCATCGCCGAGGCGCTTGTCGGGCATCCGGCGCTCGAGCGGGTCTACTACCCCGGCCTCCCCGACCATCCAGGGCACGAGCTTGCGGCGAGGCAGATGCGAGGCTTCGGGGGGATGCTGTCGATCACCTTCGCAGGCGGCGCCGCTGCGGCGAGGAAGTTCGCGGAATCGACGAAGCTCTTCCAGCTCGCAGAGTCGCTCGGCGGAGTCGAGTCTCTCGTGAACTACCCCGCCGAGATGACGCACGCCTCCGTGCGCGGCACCGAGCTCGAGGTCCCTGACAACCTCATCCGGCTCTCGGTCGGCGTCGAGGACGTCGCAGACCTCCTCGACGACGTGCTCACGGCACTCACGGCGTAGTCGACGCCGTCACCTCCAGGTCGGAGACCGGGCGCTCCCGCTGCGTCGCGAACGCGATCCCGGCGGCCAGGCACACGAGCAGGATCGCGAACTGCTGCAGGAGCGACAGCCCCTGGCCGAGGATGATCCAGCCGAAAACGGCGGCGATGACCGGTGCGGTGCTCGTGATGATCGAATAGAGCCGCGGCGTGATCCTGCGCAGGATGAGGCTGTCGAGACTGTACGGGATGGCTGAGCACAGGATGCCCGTGGCGACGAGCAGCCCGAGCACGCGCCAGTCGATGAGCGAGTAGTCGACGACGACGAGCGCGGCGGGCGCGATGATCGCGAGTGCGACGACGCTCGCGATGCTGAGCCCCTCGACTCCCTTGAACCGCGCGGCGACGGTGCGGGCGACGAGGATGTAGGCGGCCCAGCTCGCGCCGGCAACGCAGGCAAGCACGACGCCCACGACATCCAGGTCCGCCGTGCTCCCTGCGAGCAGGAAGACGCCGACGCCTGCGGCCACGGCGCACGCGAAGTCGAGGATGCGACGCGAGGTCGCGAGGGCGATCGAGAGCGGTCCGAGGAACTCGATCGTGACGGCGGTTCCCAGGTCCACGCGGCCGACCGACTCGTAGAAGCTCAGATTCATGACGGCGAGGATGACGCCGAGCACGAGCGCCGGTGCGAGAGCGCGAAACCCGCGCCCCCTGATGCGTGGGCGCACGAACGGGACGAGCACGAGCGCCGTCACGAGTTGGCGGACCGCGACGACCACGACGCTGCCGACGACCGGGATGAGCAGCCCGGCGATCGATGAGCCGAAGTTGATGCTCACCTCGGTCGCGAGCTGGGTCGTGGCACCGACGGTACGGTCGCGCTGCGTCGTCACCGACCCAACACTAGACGCTTGAGAGGCGGGCGCCCCGTCGGTACGGTCGCGCCGGATGCCGGTGCCGACGATGTCCGGGCGGGTGGGAGAATGGCGGTGATGGCCGACGGGTGAGGGTTGGCATCAAGTCGCGAGCAGGTGGCAGCTTTTCTATGGACGGCATGTGACTGCCAAGAGAGTATGAGGCAATGAGCAACCGGACGACCGCGCCCAGCACCCCGGGGCAGACCGGGACGGTCGGCCTGCTGCAGGGCTCTTCGCTCTACATCGCCTCCGTGCTCGGCACCGGGATCCTCGTGCTTCCGGCGCTCGCGGCCACGGCGGCAGGCCCCGCCTCGATCCTCGCGGTCGCGGCCGTGCTGTTTCTGTCCATCCCGCTCGCCGGAACATTCGCGGCGCTCGCTGCCCGGCATCCGGATGCCGGCGGAGTCGCGACGTTCGTGCGCCTCGCCCTCGGCCCGACGGCCGCGCGCATGGCCGGATACTGGTTCTTCTTCGGCGTGTGCGTGGGCGCCCCGGTCGTCGGAGTGCTCGGTGGCTCCTACATCGGGGCGATCTTCGGAGCACCGCGCTGGGCCGTCGTGCTGCTCACCATGCTCATCTTCGTGCCGCCTTTCGTCTCGAACGCCTTCGGGGTCCGCGTCTCCGGCGTCGTGCAGCTCGTGCTCACCGGGGCCCTCGTCGTCATCGTCATCGGCGTCGTTGCGGTCGCAGCACCGGCCTCGCAGCCGCAGAACTTCGAGCCGTTCCTCCCGAACGGCTGGGTCGGCGTCGGCGCCGCCATCAGCCTGTTCGTCTGGGCCTTTGCCGGGTGGGAGGCGGTGACGCACCTCGCAGGCGAGTTCCGCAATCCGCGGCGCACGATCCCGCTCGCGACCGCGATCGCGATCGCCGCCGTCGGCCTCGCCTACCTCGCTCTCCAGGTCGTGACGATCGCCGTTCTCGGCCCGAACGCGGGCGACAGCGCTGTGCCGCTTCTCGACCTCGTCGCGACGGTCGCGCCCGGCATCGGACCTGCTGCCGTCGCTGTCATCGCGGGAGTCGTCTCGCTCGGAGTGCTCAACCTCTACCTCGGGGCCTTCGCCAAACTCGGCGCCTCGCTCGGGCGCGACGGCGACCTGCCGCGCTGGATGGCGACCGGGGCCGAATCCGGAGGCATTCCCCGCCGCAGCCTCGTCGTCGTCGGCCTGCTCGTCGCGACGTACCTCGTCGCGCTCATCCTCGCCGACCTCGATCTAGCGACGTTCATCCTCATCCACACGAGCTGCATGGTCGCGATCTACGCGCTCGGGATGCTGGCGGCAGTGCGCCTGCTCGATCGCTTCTCGGTCGGCTGGTGGATGGCCGTCGTCTCGTGCGTCTTCGTGCTCGGGCTCCTCCTGCTCGCCGGCGCTCACCTCCTCGTCCCCGCTGGTCTCGCGGCCGCCGCTCTCGTCGTCACCATCGTCAAGCGCCGCCGCGCCCGTGCCGGGCGGCCCTCGACCTCCCCGACCGCCCACCCCTCCGTTGAGTCGGGTCATCTGGCGGGTGCCATCGACCCGTGACCCGCGAGATGACCCGAGTCAACGGACCGGCGGACGGCGTCAGTGCGGCGCCGGAGCAGGGCCGGCCTGGCGCGCGGCGTACTGCATCCGGATGACCGGGCGGTGGTCGGACTCAGGCCGTGCTGCGATATCGACTGGCCAGCCCGGCAACTCGCCGGTGAGCGCCCACGCGGCCTGAACGGCGGCGCCCATCGCGACGTATTCGCCCGGCGCCGGCACCTCGATCTGCAGATCGAAGACCTGCGCGGCGATCGCCTGCACTGCGGTGTTCTGGGCTGCGCCGCCGATGAGGAGGATGCGCCCCGTCTCGACACCGCATGCGCGCAGAGCGTCGAGGCCGCCTGCGAGCCCGCACAGCATGCCCTCGATCGCGGCGCGCGCGAGGTTCTCGCGCGTCGTAGAGGCGAGGGTCATGCCGGTCAGCCTGGCCGTCGCGTCGGGCAGGTTCGGGGTGCGCTCGCCCTCGAAGTACGGGGTGAGGACGAGCCCGTCGGCGCCCGGATCCGCCGTGAGGGCCAGCCGGCCGAGCTCCGCGTGGTCGAGACCGAGGAGCCCCGCGACGGCGTCGAGCGTGCGCGCCGCGTTGAGGGTCGCGACGAGTGGAAGAAAGCCGCCCGCGGCATCCGCGAACCCCGCGACCGTGCCGGTCGTGTCGCGCACGGGCCGATCGGTCACGGCGAAGACCGTGCCGCTCGTGCCGATCGAGACCACGACGTCCCCCGTTGATGCGCCGAGGCCGAGAGCCGCTGCCGCGTTGTCGCCGGCGCCCGCCCCCACCACGAGTTCAGTCGCGCGAACGGTCGGCGAGTTGTGCGCTGACGAAAATGAAGGAGAACCGGCCGCGACGCGCCGGGAGTCGGCCGGATCCAGCACGACCGGAACGGCTATTCCTTCAATTTCGTTCCGTGAACGTCTCAATGCGAGGGCGAGGAGGTCGCGGTCGTAGGCGCCGGTCGTGGGGTCGAAGTAGCTCGTGCCGCTCGCGTCGGATCGATCGGTCACGAGTTCGCCGAGCTCGGGGCCA
Source organism: Terrimesophilobacter sp. (assembly GCA_036833635.1). GTDB lineage: Bacteria > Actinomycetota > Actinomycetes > Actinomycetales > Microbacteriaceae > Terrimesophilobacter. Next base: position 1,292 of record DAITPJ010000016.1, on the reverse strand, counting down.
AGCGGGCTCTGATCGGCCGGCCCGAAGCCGCGCAGCCGCCAGGTGAGCCAATCGTGGGGAAGCGCAACCGCAGCGAGACGCGCGGCGTTCTCCGGTTCGTGATCGGCGAGCCATCTCAGTTTCGTGAGGGTGAAGGATGCGACGGGAACCGTGCCCGTGCGGCGCGCGAACTCGGCGGCGCCAACCTCGGCCGTGAGGTCGGCGGCGGCCTGCGCTGAGCGGGTGTCGTTCCAGAGCAGGGCGGGCCGGATCACGCGCCCCTCGGCATCCAGTGCCACCATGCCGTGCTGCTGGCCGCCGATCGAGATCGCGGCAACGTCGTCCAGCCCGCCGGCATCCGCCAGCGCGGCCCGCAGTGCCCGCCACCACTTCTCGGGGTCGACCTCGGTGCCCTCCGGATGGGGCGCCCGGCCCGTGCGCACGATCTCACCGGATTCGAGGTCGCGCACGACGACCTTGCAACTCTGGGTCGAGGAGTCGACCCCCGCCACGAGTGCTTTCATCATTCAGGACCTTCTGTGATCAATGTGACGGATGAGCCCAATGATTCGCTCGGCAGCACCATTGTGCGCTCCAGTCACACAACCTCCTGAATGATGAAAGACAGCGGGGGAGTCAGCGGGCGCCCAGGAGGTGCTCGGTCGCGAGCTGCTGCAGGGCGACGAAGCCGAAGCCGCGACCGCCGAAGTATGGCTCGGGGTCGAAGTCCTCGAACGCGCTGCGGTCGGCGAGCAGGTCGTCGTAGGTCTCGCCGTCCGAGAGCGTCGGCACGGCGAGTTCTGGAACGCGTGCGGCGGAGAGCGCCTCCTGCACGTCGGGGTCGGCCCGGAATGCAGTTGCCCGCTCCTTGAGCAGCAGGTAGTTGCGCATGTTCGCGGCCGCCGAGGCCCACACCCCATCGACGTCCTCGGTGCGGGAGGGTTTGTAGTCGAAGTGCCGGGGGCCGTCGTACGCGGGTCCACCGGCCGGCCCCCCGTTCTCGAGCAGGTCGACGAGCGCGAACGCGTTGTACAGGTCACCGTGCGCGAACACGAGATCCTGGTCGTACTTGATGCCGCGCTGCCCATTGAGGTCGATGTGGAAGAGCTTGCCGTGGTAGAGCGCCTGGGCGATCCCGGCGGCGAAGTTGAGCCCCGCCATCTGCTCGTGCCCGACCTCGGGGTTGACTCCGACAAGCTCTGGCCGCTCGAGCGACTCGATGAACGCGAGTGCGTGGCCGACGGTCGGCAGCAGGATATCGCCGCGCGGCTCGTTGGGCTTCGGCTCGATCGCGAACCGGATGTCGTAGCCCT
>DAITPJ010000015.1:24252-29139 GCA_036833635.1 Terrimesophilobacter sp. | reverse complement strand
ACGATTCGCGGCGGACTCGCCGACGGCTCCGAGATCTCGGTGTCGGGAACGCTCACCGGCCAGAAGCAGACCGAGAAGATCGTCGGGCTCAACGGATACGACGTCGAGGTCCCCGTCGCCGACCACCTCATCGTCATGGTCTACACCGACCGTCCGGGCATCGTCGCGATCTTCGGCCGGGAGTTCGGCGACGCCGGCATCAACATCGCGGGCATGCAGGTGAGCCGCAGGGTGGCAGGGGGCCAGGCGCTCAGTGTGCTCACGGTCGACTCGCCGGTTCCGGATGGCCTGCTCGACACTGTTCGCGACGCGATCGAGGCCGATCTGCTCCGGGAGATCGACATCACCGCATAGCGCCCGCACCCACCGACGACAACGGCCCGACGATCAAGATCGTCGGGCCGTTGAGTCTCGTGGAGGATCAGACGAGCGGGTCGGTATTGCTGCTGTCGGAGCGCGTCTCGCGCTCGGTTACGCGCTCGCCCGTGTTGTCGACGTGGCGCACCGTCTCGACCGAGGACCGCTTACGCAGCACCAGCACGAGGGAGATGAGGAAGACGACCACACCTGCGCCCATGAGGATGTAGCCGATGAGGTCGAGGTCGGCCCAGCCGACATCGAAGTTGAGTGCGAACGTCACGATCGCTCCGATGACGAACAGAACGATTCCGGTTCCGATTCCCATGATGGGGCGTCCTTTCCTTGTGGACCCTCACCTTTCTCCCAGCAAATGTGCGCCACCTGCATGTGACCTGAGTGCGACCTGTGCGAGGGGGCGGTGAGCTCCGGATCCAGGGGAAGTTTTGCCCACGTGTCGATTGCGCCGTGCTGCCGTTCGTCGTTCCAGGGAGAACAATCGGAGGGGTCAAGCACCCCAGAGCGATCGGAGCAGTCATGGCAGACCAGTACCTCTTCCTCATCGTCGAAGGCGAGTGGGACGAGAACGAGGTGACCGAGGAGGAGTACGCCTCCACGATGAAGGAACACGGCGCTTTCTCGGCAGCCGTCGCGGCGGCCGGAGCGAAGATCCTCGGCGGCGAAGCTCTGCAGTCGGCGGCCAAGGGCTTCGCGGTCACCCCCGCCAAGGCAGGCAAGCCCGCCGTCTACACGAACGGGCCGCTCGCCGAGACGACCGAGGCGCTGAGCGGCTACTACGTCGTCGAGACGGACTCGCCGGAGGTCGCCCGCGACCTCGCGGCGCTGTGCCCGACCGCCGGTCACATCGAGGTGAGACCCATCTGGGACATGAGCGGGATGTAGGCGGTCGCGCGAGAATGGTGCAGTGAGCTCGGACCTCGCGTCGTCGTACGCGACAGAGTGGCCCCGTGTCGTCGGGGCCACTCTGCGCGCCTTCGGAAGTCTCGAGCTCGCCGAGGACAGCGCCCAGGAGGCTTTCGCACGCGCGGCAGAGCGGATGGCGGCGGGCGAACAGATCGACAACCTGGGCGCCTGGACGACGACCGCGGCCCGCCATCTCGCGATCGACGCCCTGCGGCGCGACGGGGTGCTGCGCGGCAAGCTGCCACTCCTGGTGGACGACGCGACCGAGGCCGAGGATGCAGCGGACGCGCGGCTCTCCCTCATGTTCGTCGCGTGCGATCCCGCCCTCTCCGAGGAGCAGCAGATCGCCCTCGCTCTGCGGGTGGTGTGCGGAGTGCCGACGGCGGACATCGCGGACTTCTTCGAGGTGCTCGAGCCGACCGTGGCCGCGAGGCTCACGCGTGCGAAGAAGGCGATCGCGGCATCCGGTGCGCCCTTCTCCTTCCCCGAAGGCCCCGCGCGCGCCACCCGGCTCGGCGCCGTGCTCACCGCGATCTACGGCATCTACACGCTCGCCCACACCGCGCCGAGCGGCCCGGAACTCGTCGACAGCAGGCTCGCCGACCTCGCGCTCGGGCTCGTCGAGGCCGTCGAGCAGGAGTTCCCGGCCGACGCCGAGGTGCTCGGACTGCATGCCGTCATCGTGCTCGGCGAGGCACGCAGGCCCGCACGCATCGGCCCCGACGGGGTGCCGGTGACCCTCGCCGTCGCCGACCGGTCCGCCTGGGGTCAGCAGCGCATCCGCACCGGGCTCCGGCTCGCCGCCCGCGCGCTGCCCGCAGGGGGACGATTCGCGCTTCAGGCGGGCATCGCAGGCCTCCACTGCTCCGCAGCGACCTGGGAGGAGACAGACTGGGGCACGATCGCCACGCTCTACCGGGGTTTGCTGCGGGTGTGGCCGGCTCCGGTCGTGCGGCTCGGGAGCATCGTCGCGGAGAGCCACCGCGATGGCGCGGACCTCGCGAGGGCGGTCACGGAACTGCACGAATTGCGCGCCGAGTCGGCCTCCGAGTTCGCGCGCCGCATCTGGGCGGCCGTCGCCGACCTCGAGGAGCGGCGCGGACATCCGGACCGTGCACGCGAGGCCCTCGAGGGGGCCCTCGCCGGGGAGCGCAACGAGGCGCTCGTGCGGTACTTCGCCGCCGCACTCGAACGACTCGGTGCGGCTCGCTCGCCCACGCCATGAGTCCAGACCGCCATGAGCCCAGACCGCCAGGCGCCCGATAGGCTCGCTCTCGTGAAGCGATCGTTGACAGCCCTCGCCATCGTCGCCTTCGGGCTCGCACTCGGCGCTCCACTCGCGGCCTCTGCCGCCGTCCCCGCCGTGCCCGACGCCGCCACCGTCGTCCGGAGCGGGGTGCAGGACTTCGAGTTCGAGTCCTACACGGCCGACTACTATCTGGGCCGCGACGGTGCCGGGCATGCGACCCTGCGCACCGTCGAGACCTTCGTGGCCCGGTTCCCGGACTTCGACCAGAACCGCGGCATGATCCGGGCGATCCCGAACGACTACGACGGGGTGCCGCTGCGCACGAGCGTCGAATCGGTCGTCGACGAGAACGGCGATCCGGTTCCCTATGAGCAGACGGTCAACGCGGGCTTCACCGAGCTCGCGCTCGGTACGGACGACTACGTGCACGGCCGAACGACGTACACGATCAGCTACACCCAGCAGAACGTCGTGCGTGCCTTCGCCGACACGAACAGCGACGAGTTGTACTGGGACACCAACGGCACGGGCTTTCCGCAGCCGTTCGGCGCCGTGAGCGCACGAGTGCACGTCGACCCGTCGCTCACCCCGTACCTCACCGGGAATACCGCCTGCTACCAGGGCGCGCAGGGCTCGACCGACACGTGCGAGCTCGTGACGACTCCGGATGCCGCCGGCGACTCCTTCGCGGCGACCGTGCGCAACCTGGGGCCGCATGAGAACCTCACGGTTGTCATCGGGTTCACCCTCGGAACGTTCGTGCAGGTGCCCCCCGAGGAGCGGCCGGACGATGGCTTCCCAGGGGTGCCGTTCCTCCCCGGCGAGTCCGAAGCGCCATGGTGGGCCGGGGCCGGCTCGATCGTCGTCGCCGTGCTCACGGTCCTCGGAATGGCCTTCACGGTCATCTGGCGGTTCGTGAAGCCCGGGGCAGGCAAGGGTCGCGGCATCATCATCCCGCAGTACACGGTGCCAAAGGAGCTCAACCTTCTCGAGGCGGCCGACATCATCGGGCGATCCTGGTCCGGCATCCCCGCGCAGATCGTGAGCTTTGCCGTGCGCGGCAAGCTGCGCATCCTCGACTACCCGGTGAGCGACCGCGGCGCGCAGTTCACCCTGCAGCTGCTCGATATGACCGGGCTTGACGACGAGGAACTCGAACTCCTGACCGCGCTCTTCGGCGGCGGAGCCGGCCTCGGTGACGAAGTTCTCGGCGCCATCCGGGAGGTCGGCATCCTCGACGACGGGCAGGTCGCGCAGATCGCAGCACTCGCTGGCGACGGCCCCCTGCAGGTCGGTGCGGTCCGCGAGATCGGCGTGGTCGACGACGCCGTCGCGGCCGCGATCAGCACCGTGCGGTCTGGGGTCCGCGCCAGGATCATCTCGCGCGGGTTCAAAGCGAAGAGGTCGTCGCTCGCCGGCTTCCTCATCGCAGGGGGAATGTTCCTGCTCATCTTCGTCGCCGTCGGGTTCTTCATCGTCTCCTCGATGTACCTCTCCTTCAGCGTCGGGGGGTTCCTCGCGATCTTCCTCGCGTTCCTCGGCGTCTTCGTGTGCCTCGGGTTCGCCTGGCGCCCCGCCATCCTCACCGAGGCTGGAGCGGAACACCGCGACTACCTCCTGGGCATGCGCGACTACCTGCAACTCGCAGAGGCAGACCGATTCCGGATGCTGCAGAGTCCAGAAGGCGCCGAACGCGTGCGCGCAGAGGGTCTCGACATCCGACAGCCGGCCCAGCGCGTGAAGCTCTACGAGAAGCTCCTGCCCTTCGCCGTGCTGTGGGGGATCGAGAAGGAGTGGGCGAAGGAGCTCACGATCTACTACGACGCGGCCCCCGACTGGTTCGTCTCAAGTGGCTCGTTCGATGCCACGATGTTCTCCATGGCGCTCGGCTCGATCGCTTCGACGACGATCGCGAAGTCGACGCCCAGCACGTCATCCGGGTCGTCGTGGTCCGGCAGCAGCGGTGGAAGCTTTTCCGGCGGCTCGTTTGGCGGCGGCTTCTCCGGCGGCGGTGGCGGTGGAGGAGGCGGGGGAGGCCGGTAGCGGTCGCGGTACGCTGGAACCCTAGTTTCCTCCGGAGGTTCCATGTCGCGCACGCTCGATATCGCCGTCATCGCGGGGGACGGCATCGGCCCCGAAGTCACGGCCGAAGCCGTGAAGGTGCTGCGCGCGGCCGTGCCGACGGATGCGACGGTGTCGGTCACCGACTACCCGTTCAGCGCTGCGCACTTCCTCGAGACGGGCATCATTCTCGGCGACGACGACCTCGCGGCGATCCGGCGTCACGACGCGATCCTGCTCGGCGCCGTCGGCGGCGACCCGCGCGACGCACGCCTCGCCGGGGGCATCATCGAGCG
>DAITPJ010000015.1:21684-24152 GCA_036833635.1 Terrimesophilobacter sp. | reverse complement strand
ATCCATCTCGTCACGAATCCGAGTAGATTCGACGTGATCGTCACCGACAACCTCTTCGGCGACATCATCACCGACCTGGCCGCCGCGATCAGCGGGGGCATCGGCTTGGCGGCATCCGGCAACATCAACCCGGATGGCGTCTACCCCAGCATGTTCGAGCCGGTACACGGCTCGGCTCCGGACATCGCAGGCAGGCAGTTGGCCGACCCGACCGCCGCCATCCTCTCCGTCGCACTGCTGCTCACGCAGCAGGGCTATGCGGAGGCGGCGGATGCGGTCACGGCAGCCGTCAAGGCGGACCTCGCCGCACGCGGCACCGCGACCCGCTCGACGAGCGAGATCGGTGACGCCATCGCCGGACTGCTGGCCCCCGCACCGATCACGCGTTGACCACGAAGGACCCATCATGACCACCGTTTCCACAGCGACCTCGACCGACCTCGAATGGTCCGTCACCCGCAATCTCGTCGCGCGCAGTCCGCAAGAGCGAGCCGAGATCCTCGCCAACCCAGGGTTCGGCAAGCACTTCACCGACCACATGGTCGACATCTGCTGGTCGGTCAACGGCGGATGGCACCGGCCGCGCGTGCAGCCCTACGGGCCGATCTCCCTCGACCCGGCCGCCGCCGTGCTGCACTATGGCCAGGAGATCTTCGAGGGCATGAAGGCCTACCGCCACGACGACGGGTCGATCTGGACGTTCCGGCCCGACGCCAACGCCGCCAGGATGCAGCGCTCGGCTCGGCGGCTCGCCCTTCCCGAACTGCCGCTCGAGTACTTCGTCGACTCGCTGCGCCAGCTCATCGCCGTCGACGCGGACTGGGTGCCCTCTGCGCCGGAGACGAGCCTGTACCTCCGGCCGTTCATGTTCGCGAAGGAGGCCTTCCTCGGGGTCCGCCCCGCCGAGAAGGTCGCCTACTACGTCATAGGGAGCCCGGCGGGGGCGTACTTCCACGGCGGCGTCGCACCCGTGTCGATCTGGCTCTCGACGAACTACGCCCGCGCCGGCAAGGGCGGGACGGGCGCAGCGAAGACCGGCGGCAACTACGCATCCTCGCTCATCGCGCAGGCCGAGGCCTCCGAGAACGGGTGCGCCCAGGTCATGTTCCTCGACTCGGCCGAGGGTAAGTACCTCGAGGAGCTCGGCGGCATGAACATCGTGCTCGTCTACAAGGACGGCAGGCTAGTGACACCGAAGTCCGACAGCATCCTCGAGGGCATCACGCGCGACTCGATCCTGCAGCTCGCCCGCGACCGCGGCCACACGGTTGAGGAGCGCCAGGTGACGATCGACGAGTGGCGCGACGGTGCGGCATCCGGTGATGTCGTCGAGGTGTTCGCGTGCGGAACTGCTGCGGTCGTGACGCCCATCGCCCAGCTCAAGGCGGCCGATTTCACGATCGGTTCGGCGGATGCCGTGGCCGGCCAGCTCACGATGGCCCTCCGCGCCGAGCTCACCGACATCCAGTACGGCCGGGCGGAGGATCGGCACGGCTGGCTCACGCGGCTCGACGCTGTCGACACCCCGGCGCGCGGCTAGGCTCGAATACGTGAAAATCGCGCGTTTCAGCACCACAGGCGACGACCCCCGTTACGGGATCGTCGACGACGATGAGCTCGTCGTACTCGCCGGCGACCCCATGTTCAGCGGCTTCGACACGACGGGGGAGCGGATTCCGCTCGCCGATGCGAAGCTGCTCGCGCCGGTCATCCCCCGCTCGAAGGTCGTGTGCGTCGGGATGAACTTCGCGGCGCACAAGGCGGAGCTTCACGCCGTCACCCCGAACAACCCGCTCATCTTCCTCAAGCCCAACACGGCGGTCATCGGGCCGGGCGACACGATCCAGATCCCGCCCGTGGACGGTCGAATCGTGCACGAGGGCGAACTCGCGATCGTCATCGGGAAGATCACGAAGCTCATCAAGGCCGCCGACTACGCCGACTATGTCTTCGGCTACACGATCGCCAACGACATCTCGGCGCGCGACGTCATGTTCGCGGACGGGCAGTGGGCGAGGGCGAAGGGCTACGACACGTTCTGCCCGCTCGGGCCCTGGATCGAGACCGAGCTCGACATCTCGAACCTGGAGATCCAGACCTTCGTCGATGGTGAGCCGCGACGCCACGGCAACACGCGCGACATGCTCTACAAGGTCCCCGAGATCATCGAGTTCGCCTCGAGCGTGTGGACGCTGCTCCCCGGCGACGTCATCTGCACCGGAACCCCCGCGGGCCTCGGCGGCTTCACGGATGGGCAGACGGTCGATATCACGATCGAGGGCATCGGGACCCTCTCGAACCCGGCGCGCAACCGGGCCTGAGGCCGTGGTGCGGCGTCGGTGCGATCGCCTCGTTGATCGTGATCCTGGTCGCGAAGAAGTGGCGGCCATCGGAGTTGTTCCTATCCGCGCTCCTGGTTCCGATGAATGCCTCGTTCTATGTGCTCGCATTGATGATCACCGGACGCA
>DAITPJ010000015.1:15452-21584 GCA_036833635.1 Terrimesophilobacter sp. | reverse complement strand
CTCGAGTCCGTCGAACCGGCGGAAGTCGCGGTCGAAGCTCGCGACCGGTACCGCGTGCGCGCGCGCGACCGACGCGAGGTAGGCATCCGGAATCAGATTGCCCCATGCGTCGGAATCCAGCACGGTGTCGCGGAATGCCGCGTGCGGCACGGTCATGCCGACGCCGGTCAACCGACGTTGCCGCCAGCATCGAGGACGTCGTGGATTGCACGGTTCGAGGAGAGGTCGATACCTGGGCGCACCCCCGTACCACGGGTGAAGATGGGGACGTCCTGCATCGGTTCACGGTCCTCCGGGATCAGGAGGTCTCGCCGCACGGCGGACTCGACGTACCGGTCGAGTGACTGGCTCCGTCGGGCTGCACGCTTCTGCGCATGCGCGAGCAGAACCCCATCGATCGCAATGGTGATGCGCATGGTGTACATTCTGGCTGATTACCGCTATCTCACCACCCTGAATCGGCCGCAACCCACGCTCGCCTAGAATTGGCAGCGATGACCGCCACCTTCACGACCGCAACCGGTTCCGACATCCGGCTTCGCTTCTGCCCCTCACCGACCGGAACCCCGCACGTCGGGCTCATCCGAACCGCGCTCTTCAACTGGGCGTATGCGCGCCACACCGGTGGCAAGCTGATCTTCCGCATCGAAGACACGGATGCTGCGCGCGACAGCGAGGAGAGCTACCAGCAGCTGCTCGACGGGCTCTCCTGGCTGCACATCGACTGGGACGAGGGCGAAGGCGTCGGTGGGCCGCACGGCCCGTACCGGCAGTCGCAGCGGGGCGCGATCTATGCCGAGGTGATCGAGAAGCTGCGCGCATCCGGCCACCTCTATGAGAGCTTCGTGACGCCCGACGAGATGGAGGCGCGCAACCGGGCAAACGGCCGCGACCCCAAGCAGGGCTACGACAACTTCGAGCGCGACCTCACCGACGACGAGCGCACGGCCCTCCGCGCCGAGGGCCGTGAGCCCGCGCTGCGCCTGCGCGTGCCCGACACCGACCTCGGCTTCGACGACCTCGTGCGCGGCGAGATCACGTTCCCAGCCGGCAGCTTCACCGACTTCGTCGTCGTACGCCCGAACGGCATCCCGCTCTACACCTTCGTCAACCCGGTAGACGACGCACTCATGGGCGTCACGCACGTGCTGCGCGGCGAGGACCTGCTCTCGAGCACCCCGCGCCAGATCGCCCTGTACCACGCGCTCATCGAGCTTGGGCTCGCGCTGGCGATCCCGCGCTTCGGGCATCTGCCGTACGTCATGGGCGACGGCAACAAGAAGCTCTCCAAGCGCGACCCGGAGTCGAGCCTCTTCCACCACCGCGACCGCGGTTTCGTGCCCGAGGGCCTCATCAACTACCTCGCCCTGCTCGGCTGGTCGCTCAGCGCCGACCGCGACGTCTTCACGATCGACGAGATGGTCGCTGCCTTCGACGTGGCCGACGTCAACCCCAACCCGGCCCGGTTCGACGTGAAGAAGGCCGAATCGATCAACGGGGACCACATCCGGATGCTGGCCGTCGACGACTTCGCCGACCGGATGCTGCCCTACCTCGGCGAACTCGTCACGACCGACGCCGACCGGGCGCTGCTGCACCGCGCGGCCCCGCTCGTGCAGGAGCGCATGCAGTTGCTCGGCGAAGCACCTGGCCTGCTCGCCTTCCTGTTCACCCCGGATGACGCCCTCGAGTTCGACGAGGACGCCCTGCCGGGCGAGGGCGCCCCCGCCGTTCTCGCCGCCTCGACGAACGCGCTCGAGAAGCTCGACGACTGGACTCCCGCCGCGATCGAGGCGAGCCTGCGCGGGGCGCTCATCGACGGGCTCGGGCTCAAGCCCCGGCTTGCCTTCGGGCCACTGCGCACCGCGATCTCGGGTCGGCGCATCAGTCCGCCGCTCTTCGAGTCGATGGAACTGCTGGGCAAGGCATCGACCCTGGCCCGCATCGCGCGCCTCGCCGAGCGGCTCTGACACGGGATCGCCCCTGAGGACAAGGTGAAGAACATGAACGAGATGACCGCGGCGATCCACGCCGGCGAGAGGGTCGACCCCGCGACCGGTGCGCTGGCTGCCCCGATCTACCAGACGGCGACGTTCGCCTTCGAGACGGCCCAGGCCAAGGAGGACGCCGTGGACGCCTCGATGGCAGGAGCGGCCGACGCGTACTTCTACACGCGCACGTCGAATCCGACGAACCGCGTGCTCGAGGAGAAGGTCGCCGCCCTCGAGGGCGCGGAGGACGCGCTCGCGTGCGCCTCGGGCATGGGCGCGGTCAGCGCCGTGCTCCTCAGCCGGTTGAAGGCCGGCGACCACATGGTCATCTCCGACAACCTGTTCGTCATCACCGAGATTCTCGTCAAACAGACGCTCGGCGGTCTGGGCGTCGAGGTGACGCCGGTCGACATCACCGACCTTGGGGCCATCCGCGCCGCCGTTCGCCCGAACACCCGCGTGATCTTCACCGAGTCGATCACCAACCCGTACCTGCGCTTCGCAGACCTGTCGGCGATAGCGGAGATCGCGCACGACGTGGGGGCGAAGTTCGTCGTCGACAACACGTTCTTCAGTCCGGCACTCCTGAAGCCGCTCGCCTTCGGTGCCGACGTCGTGGTGCACTCCGCGACCAAGTACATCGCCGGGCACGGCGACACAGTATGCGGTGTCGCCGCCGGGAGCGCGGAGGACATGGGCCTCGCGCGCATCCAGATGGATGCTGTCGGTGCCGCCGCGTCCCCATTCAACTGCTGGCTCGTCGCGCGCGGCATGCGCACGTTGCCGTTGCGGATGCGTCAGCACTCCACTAACGGTCAGGCGATCGCCGAGCTCTTGCGCGATCATCCGGAGGTCGATTGGGTGCGCTACCCGGGCCTCGACACGGATGCCGCTCACGAGGTCGCCTCGAGGTACCTGTCGAACGGGTTCGGCGGCATGATCTCCTTCCACATGGCGAAGGGCGAGCGGGCGATGAGGACATTCTGCGAGTCCCTCGAGCTCGCGGGGGTCGCGGTGAGCCTCGGCGACCTGCACACTCTCGCCTACCCGATGCCGAAGCGAGACTTCATGGTGCGGTTCTCGGTCGGCTGCGAGGACCTGGCGGACCTGGCCGCCGACGTCACGCAGGCGCTCGACCGCGTCGCCGCGCTCTAGTCGCTGGCTGGGTAGCGTCCCGAAGGGAGCTGGCCAGCACCTCCGATAGGCTAAAGTAGACAGTCGGCGCCGGCCTCGGTCGGAACCGGTGGGGTATGGTGTAATTGGCAACACGGCGGTTTCTGGTACCGTTGTTCTTGGTTCGAGTCCAGGTACCCCAGCCACTTCTTCGCCGCCTTTTCAGGGTCTCCGATGCCGGCGGTACTTCAGTCCGAGCAGCCTCACGCGGTCGCGGAGTTCACTCGTGACACCCGGGCGAAGGGCGAGAGGCTCAGCCAGTGCGGGAACGCGCTCCGCGCCGAGCGGGAGCCGGCAAGGGTCAGGCCCCCGTCGCTCATCGCCGAGCGCCATGACGCATCCCCGCGCCAGACATCCACCATGGTGCGAAGGGTGGAGATGGCCGTCACGTCAACCGCGAAACCAGGATCGAAGTCGCACAGATCAATCGAGCGCGCCGGCTCGACCACGATCCACCAGTGCCGCGTCTTCGCGGGGACGTCCGTGAACTCGAACGCGAGCACGACCCGTCCGCCGGGCAACGCGTCGAGGTTGAGATTGCGGTGCATATCCCACATGAGCAGGTGCGGGTCGAGGTCGTCGTGGCCGAGTTGACTGCGCCAGCGCGTTCCCCACTCTCCGAGCGCGATGATGATCGGGCCGAGTTCGATTCCTGCCGGGCTCAGGTCGTAGCGCACCCGGTTCCCGTCGTTCCGACGCAGGACGACACCTTCGTGAACGAGAGTCCGTAGCCGCTTCGATAGAAGTGCCGGCGACATCCTGGGCACACCTCGCCGGATCTCGTTGAAATGGTGGCTGCCGACGAGCAACTCCCTCAGGACGAGCACAGTCCATCGCTCGTCGAGCAATTCCATCGTCTTGGCCACCGGGCAGAACTGTCCGTATCCGGTCATCGCGGCTCCCGTTTTCTGGAATGCTACGCCGCGCCCGCGGGCTCGACCAGTACAGATCCTGTACCGGCTTGATTCAGATTCGTCATCGGCTCTGGATGCTCCCGGGCAACACAGTGGAACGAGCGCGGAGGCACGGATCTCCGCGAAACAAAGGAGCATCATGAACACCATGACAGAGGCGCCGACCGCGCCGACCGTCCCGGAGCAAGCCGGGTTACTGCTCGGTCACGTCGCCGGGTACATGTCACACCGCACCATCGATATCGGGCTGCGCTACGGGCTCATCGCCGAGCTCGCGTCGTCCCCGGGGCTGTCGCCCGACGAGCTCGCCAACCGCCTCCGCATGGACGACTTCTACGTCGGAGTGTGGTGCCGGGCAGCTCTCGCCGCCGGCGTGCTCGAGCGTGCGGGGAGCGGATACCGACTCGCGGTGCATGTCGAGACCCTGTTGCTCGACGACGCGTCCCCCGCCTTCGTCGGAGGACTGTTTCCCCTCACCATGCAACCCGAGATGTTCACGCGGTTCGGCGAGAACCTGCACTCTGGTGAACGGTTGTGGTGGGACGAGACGAGCCCGGCGTGGATCGACGGGGTCTCGACCACCGGACGGCCGTTCTATTCGAGGTTGATTCCTGGCGGGCTCGGCCAGGTTCCCGGCCTCACGGAATGGCTGGAGCAGGGCATCCGTGTTCTCGACACCGCATGCGGGGCCGGTGCCGGCCTCGCAAAGCTGGCCGCGACGTTCCCGAACTGCGAACTCGTCGGTGTGGACGGCGACGCCCACTCGATCGAGTCTGCCCGGGGAGCACTCGCGAGTGCGGGGGTCGACGGGGTGGAGCTCATCACGAGTCCGCTGGAGGACTTCGAGATATCGCAACCCGTGGCGCTCGTGATCAACAACATCTCGATGCACGAATGCCGCGATATCGACCTCGTCACCGAGAGGGTGCTCGCTGCGCTCGAGCCCGGCGGATGGTTCGTCATCTCCGACTTTCCGTTTCCGGACAGCGACGATGGCCTTCGCAGCGTTCCCGGTCGGATCATGGCCGGCATCCAGTTCTTCGAGGCCCAGATCGACGACCAGCTGCTGCCGCGCTCGGCCTACGACGACCTTCTCGGTCGCCACGGGTTCACCGACCTCGGCACGGCGTCACTGACGCCCGTCCACGCGCTCACCTGGGGTCGCAAGCCGAATTAGCGCGGGACGAGATCGATCGCTGGCGGTTCTGCCGCCGTCAGAGGTCGATCGACTCCCCGGGCTCAAGCGGGAAGAACTCGCCGCCGCCGGCCTTCGTCACGAGCTCGATGCGGGCGTTCGACATGGCCTTGCCGGCCACCGACAGCACCATTTCATGCACGGGGAAGCTGCGCTTGGGCGCGACCTCCGCGACGTAGTCCATGACCTCGCCGATCTTGAGCCATGGTGCACCGGCGGGCACGGCAAGAGTCGGTACGGTCACACCCTCCGGCACCGTGAACGAGTCGCCCGCGTAGTAGAGCTCGTCATTGATGAGCACACCGACGTTGTCGACGATCGGGATCGATGAGTGGATGACGGCGTGCTCACCGCCGAAGAAGCGCAGGGTGAACGGCTCGATCTCGACGGTGTCACCCGCCTTCACGACTTCGATCGGGAACGCGGATGCCGCCGCGGCGACGCCCGCCGGACCGAGGATGCGCGCATCCGGATTTCGATCGAGGATGCGCTCGAGCTGGTCGGCGGTCCAGTGGTCCTGGTGCTCGTGGGTGATGACGATCGCTGCGACGTCACTCATGCCGACGAGGAGTGTCGTGAACGAACCGGGATCGACGATCAGGGTCCTGCCGGCGTTCTCGATGACGAGGCAGGCGTGCTCCTGCTTGGTGACCTTCATGGGTTCAGCCTAGGGGCCACCTCTTGCACAAGATACCCCACGGGGGTATCCTGACGGGATGATCGCAGACTTGAAGAAGCGTGCACTGCACCGCAGCCGCATCCTTGAGGGGCAGATGCGCGGCCTCGAGAAGATGATCGACAACGAGGACTACTGCATGGACATCATCACGCAGTCTCTCGCCATCCAGAAGTCGCTGCG
>DAITPJ010000015.1:0-15352 GCA_036833635.1 Terrimesophilobacter sp. | reverse complement strand
CAGCATGGGCCAGAAATGGCCCATGCTCATAGCTCCAGTGCCCACGACCACAGCGCGCACGACCACAGCGCGCACGACCCTGCGCAGTTCCGCCGCAAGTTCTGGCTGAGCCTCGTTCTCACCATCCCGACGCTCGTGTTCTCCCACGGCCTCCAGGACATCCTCGGTCTCGACGGCCCGCGTTTCCCCGGCAGCCAGTACATCCCGGCCGTCTTCGGCCTCGCGATCTTCGTCTACGGCGGCTGGGTCTTCATCACCGGAGCGATCCACGAACTCCGGATGCGCCAGCCCGGCATGATGACGCTCATCTCGCTCGCGATCGTCGTCGCGCTCGGCTACTCCCTCGCGGTCACCCTCGGCCTTCCCGGCATGGACTTCTGGTGGGAGCTCGCGACGCTCATCACGATCATGCTCCTCGGGCACTGGATCGAGATGTCGGCCGTCATGGGCGCCCAGGACGCGCTCGGCGAACTCGCGAAGCTCATCCCCGACGAGGCCGAACTCGTGCACGGCGACCACACGATGACCGTCGCAGTCTCGAGTCTCGCGCTCGGTGACAACGTCATCGTCAGGCCCGGTGCGAGGGTGCCCGTCGACGGGGTCGTCGTCGAAGGCGAGTCCGATGTCGACGAGGCCCTCCTCACGGGGGAGTCGGTCGCCGTCGAGAAGGCGGAAGGGGCATCCGTCGTCGCCGGAAGCATCAACGGTGGCGGGTCGCTCACGGTACGCGTCGACAAGGTCGGAGGCGACACTGCGCTTGCCGGCATCATGCGGATGGTCGCGGAGGCCCAGGCGAGCAAGTCCGGCGTGCAGGTGCTCGCCGACCGGGCAGCCGCGTGGCTCTTCTACGTCGCGATCGCGGCCGCACTCGTGACCCTCGTGGCCTGGCTGCTGCTGCGCCCTGACGAGCCGAGCTTCGTGCTCGAGCGCGTCGTCACGGTGCTCATCATCGCGTGCCCTCACGCGCTCGGTCTTGCGATCCCGCTCGTCGCCCAGATCTCGACGGCGATCGGTGCCAAGCACGGCCTGCTCGTGCGCAGCCGCAGCGCGCTCGAGGAGGCGCGCAGGGTCGACGTCGTGCTCTTCGACAAGACGGGGACTCTCACGCGCGGTGAGCAGGGGGTCACGGATGCTGTGGCCGCCTCCGCAGACACCGGCGAGGACGTCGACCGTCTCATCGCGCTCGCCGCCGCAGTCGAGGCGAAGGCGGAGCACCCGATCGGCAGGGCGATCGTGGCCGAGGCGAAGGCCAGGGGGCTCAAGGTCGAGCGCGCCACGAAGTTCGAGGCGCTCGCCGGCCGTGGGGCCCAGGCGACGGTGGCGGGTCGCACGCTGACTGTCGCGAGCCGACGGGTCGTGAACGAGCGGGGGCTCCTCATGCCCGCACCCCTCGTCCATTCCTCGCGCGGAGCGGCCGACGCTGGAAAGACGATCGTCTACCTCATGGACGATGACGCCGTCGTCGGCATGATCGCGCTCGCCGACATCGTGCGGGAGGAATCGTTCTCGGCCGTGTCCGTGCTCAAGAAGCGGGGCATCCGGGTCGCCATGCTCACGGGGGACTCGCACGAGGTGGGGGCCTCCGTGGCCGGCCAGCTCGGAATCGACGAGGTCTTCGCCGAAGTGCTGCCGGGGCAGAAGGCCGACGTCGTCGCGAAGCTGCAAGCCGGTGGCACGGTGGTCGCGATGGTCGGGGATGGCGTCAACGACGCCCCAGCGCTCGCGCAGGCCGATATCGGCATCGCGATCGGCGCAGGCACGGACGTCGCGATCGAGTCGGCGGGAATCGTGCTCGCATCCAGCGATCCACGCGGGGTCGCGAAGGCGCTCACGCTCTCGCGCGCGACCTACACGAAGATGCAGCAGAACCTGTTCTGGGCAACCGGATACAACGTCATCGCCATCCCGCTTGCGGCGGGAGTGCTCGCCGGCGCCGGCATCCTGCTCTCGCCCGCGCTCGGGGCAGTGCTCATGTCGATCTCGACCATCGTCGTCGCGCTCAACGCCCAACTGCTGCGCCGCCTTCGCCTGCGCTGACCGCCGCGCGCAGGCGTGGCCCGCGTCGCCCGCCGGGCGTGAACGAATTTGAAGGAGAATCGCGCGCCGGCGACCACTTCGGTGCCGAAGTGGCGCGATCCGGCCCGATCTCCTTCGTTTTGGTTAGCGCGCGGAAGCGGGGGCTCACGTCACCACGGGGCGCCATTTGCCGCCATAATCGGGGAATGACGTCGATGAAGCCGAAGCGCATCGTCGTCGCCATCAATCCGCAGGCATCGTTCGGCAGGAGCCGCGCGGTCGGCCCGGCCGTCGTCCACACCCTGCGCGCGGCAGGGCACGACGTCACAAGCCTCACCGAACCCGATTTCGAGCAGTTGCTCGCGGCGGCCGCACACGAGCTCACCACGAAACCGGATGCGCTCGTCGTCGTCGGCGGGGACGGCATGGTCAACCTCGGTGTCAACCTCGTCGCGACGACCGGCACGCCACTCGGCATCGTGCCCTCCGGCACCGGCAACGACATGTCGCGGGGCTTGTCGATCCCCGTCGGCAACACCGAGGCCGCCATCGAGGCTCTGCTCGAGGCGCTCACCAGGCCACCCCGCGTGATCGACGCCGGCCTCGTGACACACCCCGACGGCTCGACGAGCTGGTACGCGTGCGTGCTCTCGGCCGGCTTCGACGCGATCGTCAACGAGCGCGCGAACCTCATGCGCTGGCCGCGCGGCCGGCAACGCTACAACCTCGCCCTCCTGCGCGAGCTCGCGATGCTCAAGCCGATCCGCTACCGGCTCGAGCTGGACGGCATCGCGAGCGAGACGGATGCCGTGCTCGTCGCGGTCGGCAACAACACCTCGCTGGGCGGCGGCATGCTCGTGACGCCGGATGCCTCGCTCGACGACGGGCTGCTCGATGTCCTCGTCGTCCAGCCGCTCTCGCGGACCGCGTTCCTGCGGATCTTCCCACGTGTGTTCAAGGGCACCCATGTGACCGACCCGAGGGTGACGATCAGCCGGGCCCGACGCATCCGGATCGACGCAGCCGACATCGTCGCCTACGCGGACGGCGAGCGGGTGGCCGCTCTGCCCATCGAGGTCGAGGTGCGGCCCGGCGCGCTCAGGGTGCTGGCGCCGACTCCGTAGCGGCCTGGTCAGGGTCGGTGGCGATGCAGGAGTAGAGCTGGTCGGCATCCGGTTCGTCGCTCTCGGGGAAGACGAGGAACTCCTGCTTCGGCCGGGTCTCGCTCTTGGTTCCGGCCTTGAACGTCTCGAAGGGAACGGTGCATGCCACCGAGACGGCGTTCTGCAGCGAACCGGTCGCGGCGATGTCTGTGGCAGTGAGGTAGCCCTGGCCGATCACGAGGTAGTCGTGCTCGAGAGCGCACGGCATGACGGTGACCTCGGCCACGATGCCGCCGTCGGCGGAGTTGAAGGTGAAGCAGTCCCCCTTGAGCAGGTCGCGCGCCGAAATCGTCGTGCTCTCCGTGACCCGTCCGTCGTCACCACGTGGCGGCCCCGGGTTCAGGAGCGAGCATCCGCCCACCAGAACCACGACGCCGACGCCCGCAAGAACTGCGGGCAGCACTCTCCTGCGCATGATGTCCCCTCTGCTGTGTCGGCGACCGTCGCTTTTTTGTCGGGTCGCGCACCTATGGCATACTCTATGAGTCGCCCACTACGGCCCCATCGTATAGCGGCCTAGTACGCCGCCCTCTCACGGCGGTAACACCGGTTCGAATCCGGTTGGGGTCACCACCGGGAAAAATCTGAGCAGCGCCAGGAGCTTCACCTTCTTGAGCCCCCGCGTCGCCCGGCTCGCTCGGCGAAGCGGTCGATCGCGTGGAGCATCTCGTCGCTACGCCACAGCGTGCCGAAGCGATGCTCGGCCTTCGCACTGAGTACTCCATGCTCGGTGAGGTCGCGGAGCAGGGGGTAAGCGTTCTGTGGTCGGATGCCGAGCTCGCTGGCGATGAGCGCGGCATCGACGACCGGTGTGCGGGCGACGACGTCGAGAACACGCCACACACCGCTGTCGGAACGAGCACGGACCCGCTCCCGCCAACCGGATGCGATTGAGTCGATGTCGGAAACCAGCTCGCGCGCATTCACCACCGCGCGAAGGCTCGCCTCGGTGAATCGCGCAACAATCGGCTCCGGATTCCCGGCACGGTACGCGGTGAGGGCGGTGTGGTAGCCGTCAACGTCGGCGAGCAGCCCGGCCGACACGGGCACTGCCACCACACGCGTGACGGCGCGGTGGCGAAGAAGCGCCTGCGCAAGGGCGCGCCCCGTGCGGCCGTTGCCGTCCGTGAAGGGGTGGATCGTCTCGAATTGAGCGTGCGCGATCGCTGTGAGAGTGAGCGCACCGACGTCAGTTCGACGGGAGAAGGCGACAAGGTCTTCGACCAACTCCGGCACGCGCTCCCACCTCGGTGCGACGTAGTCTGCGCCTATCGGTGATTGTGAGTTCGTACCGATCCACACGGCCTCGGTTCGCCAGCGACCAGGGGTGTGCTGGGGTTGTCCAGCCATGAGAACCGCGTGCATCTCAGCGATCGCTTCTGCCGTGATGTCATCGGCAAGATCGATCGCTGCGCGCAGCGCGGCCGTGTTCGCCGCGATCAGGGTCGCGTTGCGAGCAGCGTGCCCCGTGAGTTCAGCCATGAGAATCGCCCTCGCGCTCGCAGTGAGCTGTTCGATCTGCGAGGAAGCGGCGGCCTCGCTGCGCAGGAGCACCGGGCCGAACGCGGCGACCCGGTGCCCGAGCTCGGCATCGAAGCGGCTCAATTCGCGGCCAGCCTCCTCAGCCGCGGTCAAGGCTGCGTCACGGAGATCAACGGCGGCCTTGGCGATCAGCGGGGGGACGCTCGCCTCGTATTCGCGTGGTCCGCCGAGATATGAGGACAGTCCGGGGCCGAAGTCCTCGGCATGGACCGGTGTCCACATCAGCTTCTCGGCTTCAACCGGGGGCCAGGACGTCATAACACCTCCCGCAGCGTGTATGAGTTAGAAGCTTATCTCATAACAATGGCTTTAGCCGTTATGCCCGCACCGGCCGGTAGGTGATATGCGTCACGAGTGATGTTGCTCGCACCGAGACGCGCTCGAGAGCCTGCGCCGGCACGCCCTCGAACACCCGCTCGCCCGCACCGAGGATGCACGACGTCACGTGCAGGCGCAGTTCGTCGAGGAGACCCGCGGCGAGGTACTGGTTGACCGTCGAGGCGCCCCCCCGCGATCGAGATGTTCCGCTCGCCCGCGGTTTCACGGGCCCGCTCGAAGGCCGAATTGATGCCGTCGGTGACGAAGTGGAACGTCGTGCCGCCCTCCATCTCGATGGGGTCGTGCGCGAAGTGAGTCAGAACGAAGACAGGCCCGTGGTACGGCGGCTCCGTGCCCCACCATCCCCGCCAGTCGCGGTCCCAATCACCGCGGAGCGGGCCGAACATGTTCCGGCCCATGATGGTCGCGCCCGAGTCGACGATTGCATCCACCTCTGCCCGGTTCTCCTCGTAGGCGTCGAACATCCAGGCGTGCAGCCAGTTCTCGTGGATGTCGCCGAGCGGCGCCTCCTCCCGCTGGTTCCGCCCGGCCGCGAAGCCGTCCGCCGAGACCGCGATGTCGCTGTAGACCTTGCCCATGAGGTGACTCCTTCGCGAGGACCGAATCGGAACCGGTTCGACGATTATCGACCATCCGCCGTCTGGCGCCCAGTGCAGGCTAGGGCCCGTCGCATCGGCTAGCATGGCGAAAGCGAAGGGGAGTATCCCTCTGCGCCGCATTCGTCAGGACGGTCAGCGTCGAAGCTGCCCCGGATGCGGCGGTGCCGTGATCGTGCGGCACGGGAGAGACTTTCGAACCTGTATCGACCCCTCACGATCGGATCCCCTTGGAACTGTCCATCCCCGTCTGGTTCGAGGTCGGATCGCTCGTCGTCCTGACCCTCATCATCATCGCCGACCTCGTGCTGGCCTACCGGAGACCGCACATCCCGAGCGTTCGCGAGTCGGCCCTGTGGGTCACGTTCTACATCGCCCTCGCGCTCGGATTCGCCGGTCTCCTCGTGTGGCTGGGCGACCTTGAGCACGCCGGCCAGTTCGTGGCGGGCTGGCTCACCGAGTACAGCCTGAGCATCGACAACCTGTTCGTCTTCATCATCATCATGGGCCAGTTCGCGGTACCCAGGAAGTACCAGCAGGAGATCCTCATGGTGGGCATCATCATCGCCCTCGTGCTGCGGGCGGTCTTCATCATCATCGGCGCGCAGCTCATCGAGAGCTTCTCCTGGATCTTCTACATCTTCGGCGCCTTCCTGCTCTACACCGCATGGCGGCAGGCCTTCACCGGTTACGAAGACGACGAGCAGACGGAGAACCGCATCATCCGGATGCTGCGCAAACGGATCGCGATCACCGACACATTCGACGGCGGGAAGCTGCGCACGGTCGTCGACGGCCGCAAGGTGTTCACGCCCGTGCTCGTCGTGTTCGTCGCCCTCGGCGCGACGGACCTCGTCTTCGCGCTCGACTCGATCCCGGCGATCTTCGGCATCACCCAGAACGCGTTCCTCGTGTTCTCGGCGAACGTCTTCGCGCTCATGGGGCTGAGGCAGCTCTACTTCCTGCTCGGGGACCTCATCGAGCGCCTCGTCTACCTGCACTACGGGATCGCGTTCATCCTCGGTTTCATCGGCGTCAAGCTCGTGCTGCACGCCCTCCACGAGAACGAGGTGTTCTTCATCAACGGCGGCCGGCCCATCGAGTGGGCGCCCGAGATCAGCACGTGGGCGTCGCTCGGTGTCATCGTGGGCGCGATGGCGGTCGCGACGATCGCGAGCCTCATCAAGCTGCGGGTCGACCGCCGCCGACAGGCGTAGAACGCACTGCAGGCGGTGGGAGAATAACCCCTCGACGGAAACCGAGCGAGGCTCTACAGTCTGTAGCAGAGCCGACATCGGTCCCCTCGATGCGGATGGCAGGGGAGCGAATGTTGCAGGATAAGGCTGGTTCGACACTCAACGTCCTGACGCTGGTCAGCTATCTCGCCTCGGTGACGCTTCCCAGTGTCGGCACCATCCTGCTCATCGTGCAGACCCTGGCCGACGAGGATTCCTCCACGGCCTGGACCGGAGCGGTTCCCATTCTCGGGGCTGCCTTACTGGCCCTCAGCGGTGCACTTGCGGCCGTTGCCGGTTTCGGCTCCCGTGCGGCGCCGGGCCGGCGTATCGCGGCGGGGGTGCTCGGTATCCTCGTCATACTCCTCGCGGCGTCCGCCCTCGTGGCCTCTGACGTCTTCGCCACCTTCAATCTGACTCTCAACGTGGGCGGGCCACTGTTGTTCTTCTCCTGGGCTATCGCACGCCCCTTCCGGGGAAGGGGCTATTTCGCCATACTCGTGTGGGCGGCTCTGCTCGTCGTGTCCTTCGCAGCACTGTTCCTTGCCTTCCCCTTCGCGCTGCTGGGATGGCCATTCGCTGCCTACATTGTGAACCTCGTGATCCTCATCGCAGTAGTTCTTGTGCCTGTCATGGCGGCGAGGGCGTGGGAGAAGCGAACGCCTCCTGCCACTACCCTTCAACCTGCACAGGGCGGCGCCGGAAACGCCGGATGACTCACCTCGCGCGAGGTGACGGGTGCGAGAGGCTCAGGCCGCGTCGAGCCGGGCCGCCGCGAGCTGCTCGGCCGCCTCGAGCGTCGTGATGCCCTTCGCGGTGGAGTCGCGGAAGATCGTGGCGACCACATCGCCGATCTGGGTGACGCGCGCGGAGATCGCCGCGGCATCCGCCCCCGGCCGCATGGCCATGTCGAGGTAGATGACGCCGCCGCCGTTGACGACGAAGTCCGGCGCCCACAGGATGCCCCGTGCGGCGAGCTCCGCTGCACCTTCGTGCTGAGCGAGCTGGTTGTTGGCCGCACCCACGACGCCCTTGACGCGCAGCTCCGAGATGACCTCGGGGGTGAGCACCCCGCCGAGGCCGCACGGCACGAAGAGGTCGGCGTCGAGCGTGTGCGCATCCGGAACGTCGACCCAGGTCGCGCCGAGCGAGGAGGCCAGCTCCTTCTTGGCGAGGTTGACATCCGTGACCGTGAGGGCGGCGCCTTCACCGGCGAGACGCTTGGCGAGGCGCCCGCCGACCTGGCCGAGGCCAGAGATGACGATCTTCCGGCCGGCGACATCCTTGCTACCGAAGAGCGCGTCGAGCGTCGCGAGGATGCTCGCGTGCACTCCCTCCGCCGTCGCATCCGCGGGCTCGCCGACCCCGCCCTTCTCTGGCGGAAGGCCGCAGACGTGCTCTGTGCGCTCGGAGACGATCGCCATGAGCTCTGCGCTCGTGCCGACATCCTCTGCCGTCATGTAGGCGCCCCCAAGGCTCTCGACCGCGTCGCCGAGGTCGAGCATCGCGTCCCGCTTCTGTTCGTCGGTCAGCACCGTGCCGATCGGCAGGTGGATGACCGACTTGCCGCCGCCACGGTTGAGCCCGGCCGCCGCGTTCTTGAGGGTCATCGCCGCCGAGAGCCGCAGTGCGTCGGCGACGGCATCAGTCCAGTTCTCGTACTGCCAGACGCGCGCCCCTCCGAGCGCCTGTCCCAGCTTCGTGGAGTGCACCGCGACGCTCATCACGAGCCCCGATCGGATGCCGGTCGTCACGAGCACTTTCTCGTGCGTGAACGGGATGGTCGAAAGTTGATCGGGCGTCATCGCAGGTAACTCCTTGAGGCAGGCCTTGTGGGCACGCGGATGCGGCGCGATCGTGGGCGCCACCCTCGAATCCTAGCCTCGGCGCGAGGCGGTGTGGGGGTCTCGGCAGGCTCGACCGAAGAAGCCAACCTCACCGGGCGCCGCCTAGACTGGAATGATCGAATTCCGCGCACCCCGCGCGGTGGAAGTCTGAGGTGAGGCTGACGTGGGCAGGACGCTGGCGGAGAAGGTGTGGGACGACCACGTCGTGGTCAAGGGTGCGGATGGCGCCCCCGACCTTCTCTACATCGACCTCCACCTCGTCCACGAGGTCACCTCGCCGCAGGCATTCGACGGCTTGCGGATGTCGGGCCGTCCGGTTCGCCGCCCCGACCTCACGATCGCCACGGAAGACCACAACACCCCGACGATCAACATCACGAAGCAGATCGCCGACCCGGTGAGCCGCACACAGATCGAAACCCTTCGCCGCAACTGCGAGGAGTTCGGCATCCGGCTGCACCCGCTCGGCGACGTCGACCAGGGCATCGTGCACGTCGTCGGACCACAGCTCGGCCTCACGATGCCGGGCGTCACGGTCGTCTGCGGCGACAGCCACACCTCGACCCACGGGGCATTCGGAGCCATGGCGTTCGGGATCGGCACGAGCGAGGTCGAACATGTGCTCGCGACCCAGACGTTGCCGCTCAAGCCCTTCAAGACCATGGCCATCACGGTCGACGGGGAACTGCGCGACGGGGTGACGGCCAAGGACATCATCCTCGCCGTCATCGCGAAGATCGGAACGGGCGGCGGCCAGGGCTACGTGCTCGAGTACCGCGGGAGCGCCATCCGGTCGCTCTCGATGGAGGGTCGCATGACGATCTGCAACATGTCGATCGAGGCGGGTGCAAGGGCGGGGCTCGTCGCGCCGGACCAGACGACCTACGACTACCTCAAGGGCCGCCCGCACGCGCCGAAGGGCGAAGACTGGGACGAGGCCGTCGCGTACTGGAACACGCTCCCGACCGACGAGGACGCGGTCTTCGACGCCGAGGTCTTCCTCGACGCAAGCGAGCTCGAGCCGTTCGTGACATGGGGGACGAACCCAGGGCAGGGCGTGCTGCTCTCCGACACGATCCCCGACCCGGCGAGCTTCGAGGACGCCAATGAGCAGGCATCCGCGCGCCGCGCCCTCGAGTACATGGATCTCGCCGCCGGAACCCCGATGAAGGACATCCGGGTCGACGCCGTCTTCATGGGCTCGTGCACGAACAGCCGCATCGAGGACCTTCGCGCGTTCGCGTCCGTCGTCAAGGGGCGCAAGAAGGCGGATGACGTGCGCGTCATGGTCGTGCCGGGCTCCGCGCGCGTGCGGCTGCAGGCAGAGGCCGAAGGGCTCGACCGGATCTTCGAGGAGTTCGGGGCCGAATGGCGCTTCGCCGGATGCTCGATGTGCCTCGGCATGAACCCGGACCAGCTCGCGCCGGGCGAGCGCTGCGCCTCGACGTCGAACCGCAACTTCGAGGGCAGGCAGGGCAAGGGGGGCCGCACCCACCTCGTCTCGCCCCTCGTCGCCGCCGCGACCGCGGTGCGCGGAACGCTGTCGGGGCCGTGGGATCTTGACGACATCGCTGGTGGTTTCAATACGCCGCCTTCGTCGGCTACTCAACCAGCGCAAGCGGAGGCGGTGTAGCCATGGAGAAGATCACCGTCGTCGAGGGCGTCGCCGTCCCGTTCCGCGACGCGAACGTCGACACCGACCAGATCATCCCCGCGGAGTTCCTCAAGCGGGTCACGAAGACCGGCTTCGAGGACGCCCTCTTCTACGCCTGGCGCCAGGATCCCGACTTCATCCTCAATGACCCCGCGTACGCCGGCGCGACAGTGCTCGTCGCGGGGCCGGATTTCGGCACTGGGTCGAGCCGCGAACATGCAGTCTGGGCATTGCACGACTACGGGTTCCGCGCCATCCTGAGTCCCCGCTTCGGCGACATCTTCCGGGGGAACGCCGGCAAGCAGGGGCTCCTCACCGGAACCATCTCAGAGGACGACGCCGAGGCGCTCTGGGCGCACATCGAAGCGCAGCCGGGAGTGGCGGCATCCGTCGATCTCACGGCCAGGACGGCGACCGTGGGAACTCTCACGGTCCCGTTCGACATCGACGATTACACTAGGTGGCGGCTGCTCGAAGGTCTCGACGACATCGGGCTCACGCTACGCGACGAGGCGCAGATCACGCGATTCGAGAAGTCCAGGGAATCCTGGCGGCCGCAAACCCTTCCCGCGCACTAGGGAGCAGGTGAACCCATGAAGACGATCGTCAAGGACCCAGGGAAGGCAGGTGAGCAGGTGACCCTGGCCGGCGACACGATCGTCATCCGTGGCGGCAACCCGCTGCGCGGCCGCGTCGACGTGCGCGGCGCGAAGAACCTCGCGACGAAGGCGATGGTCGCCGCCCTTCTCGGTGAGACCCCGAGTGTGCTGCGCGACGTCCCGGATATCAGCGACGTCTCCGTCGTGCGCGGGCTCCTCGAGGTGCACGGCGTGCTCGTGACCGGCACAGAGACGCCAGGCGAGTTCATCCTCGACCCGAGCAACGTCGAGACCGCCCACTTCGCGGAGATCGACGCCCACGCGAGCTCGAGCCGCATCCCGATCCTGTTCTGCGGCCCGCTCCTCCACCGCCTCGGAGAGGCGTTCATCCCCGACCTCGGCGGGTGCCGCATCGGCGACCGGCCCATCGACTTCCACCTCGACGCGCTTCGCGCCTTCGGGGCGATCGTCGACAAGAGCTACGAGGGCATCCACCTCACGGCGCCCAACGGGCTGAGTGGAGCCGAGATCAGCCTGCCCTACCCGAGCGTCGGCGCGACGGAGCAGGTGCTCCTGACCGGCGTGCGCGCGACAGGAACGACCGAGTTGCACAACGCGGCGATCGAGCCTGAGATCATGGATCTCATCGCCATCCTGCAGAAGATGGGCGCCATCATCTCGGTCGAGCCGAACCGCACGATCCTCATCGAGGGCGTCGACCGGCTCACCGGCTACACGCACCGCTCGCTCTTCGACCGCAACGAGGCCGCGAGCTGGGCGACCGCCGCGCTCGTCACGCACGGCGACATCTTCGTCGCGGGTGCCAGGCAGGCCGAACTCATGACCTTCCTCAACGTCTTCCGCAAGGTCGGCGGCGGTTTCGACATCGACGAGGGCGGCATCCGGTTCTACCATCCGGGAGGCGAGCTCAAGCCCGTCACGATCGAAACGGATGTGCACCCCGGCTTCATGACGGACTGGCAGCAGCCGCTCGTCGTCGCCCTCACGCAGGCCAACGGCGTCTCCATCGTGCACGAGACCGTGTACGAGAACCGATTCGGGTTCACCGAGGCGCTCAACGAGATGGGCGCGAACATCGTCGTGCACCCGCACGGGCTCCCCGATCACCCCCGCAGGGTCGCGCGTCGCGACTTCGAGCAGGCCGCCGTCATCACAGGGCCTACGAAGCTGTATGGCCGCAACATCCGGGTACCCGACCTGCGCGGCGGGTTCAGCCATGTCATCGCCGCGCTGAGCGCAGAGGGCACCTCCACCATCAGCAACCTCGACCTCATCCGCCGTGGTTACGAGCACTTCACCGACAAGCTCGCTGACCTCGGCGCCGACTTCGATATCGAGGGGTAACCGGCGGGTGTCGAAACGCGACCGGCCACGGGCGGCCCGATCGGAGAAGACCCCGATATTCCGGGTCCTCGCCGCGATCCTGCTGCCGCTCATGAACATCCTGGGCCGGTACCGCATCGAGCAGGGCGAGAAGCTCCCGGCGACCGGCGCGGTCGTGGTCTCGCCCAACCACTACAGCGAGATCGACCCCGTCGTCATCGGCGTCGCGATCTGGAAGCGCGGGCGAGCACCCCGCTACCTTGCGAAGGCCTCGCTGTTCAAGGTTCCCGTGCTCGGCTGGTTCCTTCGACGCTCGGAGCAGATCCCCGTCGAGCGCCAGGGCTCGCGGGGGAGTGACCCGCTCGCGGCCGCCAACCAGCTCGTCGAGAACGAACTCGTGGTCGTCGTCTACCCGGAGGGCACGCTCACGCGCGACCCCGAACTGTGGCCCATGCGGGGCAAGACCGGGGCGGTGCGCCTCGCGCTCACCGCGGGCGTTCCGCTCATCCCGGTCGCGCACTGGGGCACCCAGAAGATCATGCCGCGGTACGGCAAGGGCATCAGCCTCTTCCCGCGCAAGGATGTGCGCATCCGGTTCGGGGACCCTGTCGACCTCTCACGGTTCGAAGGGCGCTCCCTCGACACGGCGACGCTCGCCGAGGCCACGGACCTGCTCATGGATGCCATCACCGACCTGCTCGCCGAGTTGCGCGGCGAGACCCCGCCCGCCGAACGCTGGGACCCGGCCAGGAAGGGCCAGGCCGAGACGGGCCGCTTCGAGGAGAGATCATGAGCAACACGATGCCGGTGCGCCTCCCGCAGCCTGGTGCACGCCGCGTCGCCGTGCTCGGGGCGGGCAGCTGGGGCACGACCTTCTCGAAGGTGCTTGCCGACGGCGGTTCGGATGTCGCCATCTGGGCCCGGCGCACAGAGCTCGCCCGCGAGATCTCCCAGGCCAAGCGCAACAGCGACTACCTGCCTGGCGTCAACCTGCCGCGCGCGCTGTGGGCGAGCCCCAACGTCGAGGAGGTGCTCGACGGTGCCGAGATGGTCTTCATCTCTGTTCCGAGCCAGTCGCTTCGCGAGAACCTCGCCGCCGTGCGCGACATCATCCCGCCCGAGGCGATCGTCGTGAGCCTCATGAAGGGCGTCGAGCGCGGCACAGCCCGCAGGATGAGCCAGGTCATCCGCGAGGAGCTGCACTCCGACCCCGCCCAGGTCGCCGTGATCTCCGGGCCGAACCTCGCGCTCGAGATCGCGCGTGAAGAGCCGACGGCATCCGTCGTCTCGTCGGAGAACCTCCAGACGGCCACGCTCGTCGCGATGGCCGCGCGCACAGACTATCTGCGCTCGTTCGTCAACACGGACGTCATCGGAACCGAGTTCGGCGGGGTGCTCAAGAATCTCATCGCCGTCGCGATCGGCATCGTCGACGGCGTCGGCTATGGCGAGAACACGAAGGCCTCGATCATCACGCGCGGGCTCGTCGAGATGACGGAGTTCGCCGTCGCCTACGGCGGCAAGGCGGAGACGCTCGCCGGTCTCGCGGGCCTCGGCGACCTCATCGCCACGTGCGAGTCGCCGCTCTCCCGCAACAACACCGCGGGGCGGCTGCTCGGGCAGGGCTACAGCTTCACGGATGTCGTCGCCCAGATGAACCAGACGGCGGAAGGACTCGCGTCGGTCGCCCCGATCCTCGAACTCGCGATGGCGAAGGGCGTCGAGATGCCCATCGTGTCCCAGGTCGCCGAGGTGCTCGCCGGTACCATGAACCCGAAGGACATCGCCCCGCACCTGACGTCGAACAGCGACGAACCGCAACCGGAGAACTGAGGTCATGGCAGCAAAGACCACGGTCGCCCTCGTCTTCGGCGGGCGCTCGAGCGAGCACGCCATCAGCTGCGCGACCGCGGGAGGCGTGCTCTCCGCGATCGACCGCGACCGGTTCGATGTCATACCCGTCGGGGTAACGCGCGACGGCGCCTTCGTGCTCGAGCAAGACGACCCGGGCCGCTTCCGGCTCGACCCCGGCGCACTGCCGGGCGTCGTCGACAACGGCTCGCGGGTGCGGTTTCCGGAGAGCGTGCTGAGTCGGGAGCTCACGGTCACGGATGCCTCTGGCACCACGCGCTCGCTCGGCGCGGTCGACATCGTATTCCCGATCCTGCATGGACCGTTCGGTGAGGACGGAACCTTCCAGGGCATGCTCGAGCTCACCGGCCTGCCGTACGTCGGCAACGGCGTCCTCGCCTCGGCGCTCGGCATGGACAAGCACTTCACGAAAACCGTGCTCGAGGCCGCCGGAATCGAGGTCGCGCCGTGGGTGACGATCACGGTATCCGGATGGGCGCGCGACAGCGAGTTGTGGCGCGGGCGCGCCCGCTCGCTCGGACTTCCCGTCTTCGTCAAGCCCGCTCGGGCCGGCTCCTCGGTCGGGGTCAGCAGGGTCGACGACTGGGACGATCTCGACGTCGCGCTCGCGACGGCCTTCGCTGAGGACGGGACGGCGCTCGTCGAGCAGGCCATCGTCGGCCGCGAGATCGAGTGCGGGGTGCTGGGCGGCCGCGACGGCGGGGAACCGCGCGTCTCCCTGGCCGGCGAGGTCATCGTTGGCGGCGGCGGGTTCTACGACTTCGCGGCCAAGTACCTGGACGCCCCCGGCGTCGAACTTGTGTGCCCCGCCGAGTTGAACGATGGCGAGTTGTGGGAGCTTCGGCGCATCGCCGCTCGCGCCTTCGAGGTGATCGGGGGCTCAGGGCTCGCCCGAATCGACTTCTTCCTCACGGCATCCGGGTTCGTGCTCAACGAGATCAACACGATGCCGGGGTTCACGCCCATCTCGATGTTCCCCAAGTGCTGGCTCGCGAGCGGACTCAGCTACCCCGACCTCATCGCCGAGCTCATCGAGCTCGGGCTCGAGACGGTCAGGTGACCGCGGGCGGAGCGAGGTATTGCCCGCTGGTCGAGTAGCGGGTGAAGCCCGCGTGGTTCTCGCTGGTTGAGTAGCGGGCGAAGCC
>DAITPJ010000014.1:19219-30142 GCA_036833635.1 Terrimesophilobacter sp. | reverse complement strand
GCGTCGCGGCGAAATCGCGCGAGGATCGCGACGAGCTCGTCCCGGTCCTCCGGGGTGAGGCCAACGTCGCTGAAGAACTCGCGGTTGATGACCGCCGTCGCCGCCTCGACGATCTCGCGGCCGGCCGGCGTGATCCGCACGAGCGTCGCCCGCCCATCCGTCGGATGAGCGGTACGCCTTAGGAACCCGGCCCGCTCGAGGCGGTCCGTCGTATTGGTCACGCTCGTCGGATGCACCTGCAGTCGCGCGCTCGCCGAGGCCATCGGCAGGGCGCCGTCCCTCGTGAAGCTCAACAGCCGCAGCATCTCGTACCGCGCGAACGTCAACTCGAATGGGCGCAAGAGCGCCTCGACGCGCGCGAGCATGATCTGCTGGGCCCGCATGATCGAGGTCACAGCGGCCATCCCGTCGGCTTCGAGCTCCCAGCCGTGCAGCGACCACTGGCGATGCGCCTCAACCACTGGATCCCAGGGCAACGGCTTCTTCGGCACCCATCCTCCGTTCGGCAGTCGACTGGTCCCTCCACAGTACCCGCCAGCTCGCGGTCAGCCCCCGAACAACTCCACCGGATGCGTGATCCGCCACCATGCGTCCGGCCCCTCGATCTCGCGTGAGAGGAACAGCGGCAGCGCTACCTCCCGCTTGCCGCCCGTGAACGTGACAGTCCCGACCTCGGCGCGCTCGGCTGCCAGGCCGATCGGTGATGCGCTAGCCGAACCGGTGATGGGGATGTCGGACCAGGTGAGAATGCGCTCGCTCTGCGCCGCACGAGCTTCCGCCGTCTCGCCCCACGGCGTTGTGTACGTTCCGAAGACCTCGCCGGCCTCGACAACGGGAATCCGATGGAACCCTGCCGCGACGTCCTTGATCATCGCAACCGCCGCGAGGCCGGCCGCTTCATGGTCGGGTGCACCGAGGACGACACCGACGATCGAGATCGGCCGCGACAGGCCGACGTTGACGGTGGCGGAGAAGAGGAGGCACGAGCCCGCCTCCTCGAGGGTGCCGGTCTTGATGCCGTCGATACCGGATGCCCCGAGAAACATGTTGGTGTTCGGCACGCCGGTGAGGCCAGGGACATCCGTCGACTGCAATTTCACGATCCCGGCGACGAGCGGGTTCGCGAGGGCGAGCCGCCCGAGGGCGATGAGATCCCTTGTCGTGCTCGTATTGCGCGGATCCAGTCCCACCGGCTCGACGATCGTCGTCCCCGTGAGCCCGTTGCGTGCGAGCCAGTCACCCGCGGCGGCCCGGAATCGAGCCTGAGAGCCGAACGCCCACGTTGAGACCGCTTCGGCGTAGTTGCTCGCCGAGGTCACGAGCATGAGCTCGAGGGCGTCGTGCAGCGTCATCGTCGAGCCGGTCTTCATCGGCTGGATGGTCGCCCCGAGCACGTAGTACTTGTCGTACAGGTCGTGGTCGGCCTTGCTGAAGGTGAGCACAGGTCCGGTGCTTCCGGCCTCGATCGGATGCGCGTCGAGAACCACGAGGGTCGTGATGAGCTTGCTGATGCTCGCCATCGGCCGCGCGGCGTCATCGGCGGGGGCGACGAGGAGACCGTCGGTCCCCAGTGTGCCTTCGAACTCCTCTGCGCCCGTCACACTCACGGCCCCCACCCCGTACGTCGAAGGCGCGACGGCAGCGGCCGGCCCCGCTGCGATGTCGATCGGGGTCATCACGGCGGCCGTCAATGGCAGTGGCGCCGAGAGTGCGAAGCCCACGTACGTCCCTGAGGCGATGGCCAGGACCAGAATGATCGCGCCAGTGATAAGCCACCCGCGCTTCCGCCTGCGCTTCCGCGGACCCGCGCTCACGGTTCACCGAAGCGACGAAAATTCATCAGGCCGCTCATCTCGACAGGCTACGTCAGGAGAGCGCACAGGGCAAAGACGACAGGTCGCGCACCCGCCCGGCCGCGCTTAGGCTGGTCGACATCCGAACCGCCACAGACAGGACAGCGACATGACGACCCCCCTCGCCGTGCCCACGATCAGCGTCGACCGGGACCCGCGTGTCGTCGGCCGCGAGTTCGACGAGACGCTGCGGGAGGTCGGCTTCTTCCAGATCGTCGACCACGGCGTTCCGGATGACGTCGCCGACCGCTGCTGGGCCGTCACGAGGGCATTCTTCGACCTGCCACTCGAGGCCAAACTCTCGGTCGAGCGGGAGCCAGGCGGCCTCTACGGCTACTTCCCGATGCTCGCCGAGTCGCTCGCCCAATCCCTTGATGCGATGGCGCCCGGCGACCTCAAGGAATCCTTCAACATGGGGCCTGGCGTCGTCGTCGGCCACACTCCTGTCGATCACACCGAGGCGAGCCTGTTCTCTGCAAACCGCTGGCCTGCGGCACTTCCAGAGTTCAAGCCGGTCTGGGAGTCGTACTACGCGGAGATGTCGGTGCTCGCGAACCGGCTCATGGTGATGTTCGCCCACGGTCTCGACCTGCCGCCCGACTTCTTCGCCGACAAGATCGACCGCAGCCCGAGCGCCCTCCGCGCGATCAACTATCCCGAGCAGTCCGCGCCGCCCGAAGACGGCCAGCTGCGCGCTGGCGCCCACACCGACTACGGAACCCTCACGATCCTCCGGCAGGAACTCGGCCGCGCCGGACTGCAGGTGCGCGATGACACGTCGGATGCCTGGGTCGACATCCCGCCGACCCCCGGCGCGCTCGTCATCAACATCGGCGATCTCATGGCGCGATGGACGAATGACCGCTGGACCTCGACCCTGCACCGCGTCGTCAACCCGGATGCCGGTTCGACCGTGTCGACGCGCCGGCAGAGCATGCCGTTCTTCCATAACGCGAATTATTCGGCTCTCGTCGAGTGTCTGCCGTCGGTTCTCGCCACCGGTGAGACGCCGAAGTACGAGCCGGTGCTCGCGGGCCCGCACCTCGCGGGCAAGTCGCACAAAGCGGTCGGCTAGCACCGCAGCACGGCGGTCAGAACCAGCGGTTCTGCGGCGGAACGACGAGCTTGCGCACGCGCACCTGCTTCGGTGGAACATCGGCGCACGCAGCGAGCGCGGGGTCGAGCTCCCACCACTCGCCGATGATGACCCATCGCCCATCCGGGTACTTGAGTCTTCGCGCTCGGTAACGGATCTCTCCCGCCACCTCGATCTCATCGACGTACCCGGCGACCTCGTCGCCGACCCGCACCTGCCAGAACCGCTGATCCAGCGCCGTGACCTGCAAGGCTCTCCTCCTCCACAGTTTCAGCCGGCCCTGGTCCCTCACGATAGACGGCCACCACCGACACGGCCGCGAGCGCCACGCAACTAGAGTCTCGATCGTTCCTGCGCGACAATGGAAAGGTGCTGACATTGACCGAACCGCAAATCTGGGTGCTCATCGGGGTGTTCGCTGCCGCAATGTTCGGCATGATCGGCATCGTCGCCACGAGCTTCAATCGCACCCTGACTTCGGCGATCGGTGGGGTCCGCGCCGAAATCAACGGTCTCAGGGAGACCATGGACGCTCGTTTCGATGCCATGGACGCCAAATTCACCGGCAAGTTCGACCTGCTCGACCGTGACATCCAGGCACTCTCGCGCCAGGTCTTCGGAACCGACTCGAGCTAGTCGATATCAGCGCGGAGCGGTTCCCACTTCGTCACGTCCCACAGGTGATGCACGGCGTCGTGGAGGAGGTACCGCGCGAATGTGGCGACCGTGAACACGGCGCCGTCGCTTCGCCGACCCGGACGCGACCAGGCGGCATCCGAAACCGCATCGAACGCGTCGGCGAGCGCGTTGCCCGCCGCGACGAGCTCGGATGCGACGACACTCGGGTCCTGCTCGTTGTACCTCTCGGCGACAGCTGTCTCGTCCTGGTCCCAGTTCGGAAACAGCGGGTCGTCCCGGGTGAGCATGAGGTCGAGCCGGTAGGCGTAGAGCCTGAACACATCCCGCACGTGTGCCGCATATTCGAGCGCCGACCAGGTGTGATCGTTTGGCCGCACCCTCACGTCGGCGCGCTCGAGAACGTCCGGCCACATCGCGGCGTTCACCCGAAGCAGTCCGGCCACGTCGTGCTCGTCGGTCGCTGAGGCGTCGAATCCACATTCAGGGCACCGCCTCTCGATCACCCAGGTCCAGTCCTTCGTGTCCGGTGTGATGGCCATGATTCATGGTGGCCCATCAGGCTTGCCCACTACCGTAGTTTTCATGCCAAGTTTCGAACCGGACGTGGTGACGGCGGTCCTCGCCCACATGAATGGCGACCACCTCGACGACAACCTGCTCATCGCGCGCGCTTTCGGGCATCCGGATGCCGCGGCGGCCATGATGATCGGTGTCGACGATCTCGGGGGGACCTGGACCTACACGCTCGATGGCGCTGCCCACGAGCTCGGCGTGCCGTGGTCGACGAGGATCAGCCAGCGGCCCGAGATTCGGCGCGAGATCGTCGTGCTGTACGACGCCGCATGTGCTCGACTGGGTGTCGAACCGCGCGCGCACGCGTAGTCGCCCTGTCGCATCTAGGGCGCGTC
The DNA here is from genome assembly GCA_036833635.1 of Terrimesophilobacter sp. Taxonomy (GTDB): domain Bacteria; phylum Actinomycetota; class Actinomycetes; order Actinomycetales; family Microbacteriaceae; genus Terrimesophilobacter. Next base: position 25,646 of record DAITPJ010000014.1, on the reverse strand, counting down.
AGGTAAGCTAAGGCTGCCCTAACTACTTTCGAAACGAGATCCCGTGACCGTCATCCCGTTCTCCCATGCGCTGCGCGAGCGCACCTGGACGAGCCACGGCCAGAGCGAGGGCGCAACGTTCATGCACGACCTCATGAGCGGCAAGGGCAGCCGCGAAGACTACGTCGCACTCGTCGTGCAGCACTACTTCATCTACGAGGCACTCGAAGCCGTCGCGGATGCCATGGTCGCCGACCCCGTCGCCGGCCGCTTCGTCACTCCGCAGCTGACCCGGATGCCGGCACTCGTCGCCGACCTCGAGTTCCTCCTCGGCGACGGCTGGGAGGCGCTCTCGGCGCCGCTGCCCTCGACCGTGCACTACGTCGACCGCATCAAGGCTGTTGCGGACTGGCCGGGCGGATTCGTCGCCCATCACTACACCCGCTACCTCGGCGATCTCTCGGGCGGCCAGCACATCTACAAGGTCATGCAGAAGCGGTTCGGCTTCGACACGAACGGCATCGGCTTCTACCTCTTCGACCAGATCGCCGATCCTAAGGACTTCAAGGACACCTACCGCGAGCAGCTCGACGCCGTCGCGTGGGACGAGGTCGAGCGCGAACGCGTCATCGACGAGGTGCTCGCCGCGTACCGGCTCAACACCGAGGTCTTCCAGGACCTCTCCGCCGCGAAGGCTGCCGCCGCGTAACCACCCCGCTGGTTGAGTAGCGCCGAAGGCGCGTATCGAAGCCAGGTATTGAGAGCGCAGGTTTCGATACGCCGCTTCGCGGCTACTCAACCAGCGGTCGTCGCTACGCCTCGATCCCGGGTATCGGCGACGCATGCGCCATGAAACGTCGCACGTTCTCGTCGACGATGATGTCGGATGGCCGCAATGGGCGCGTGAGATACAACCCGTCGAGCTCGGTGATCCTGCTCAGCGCGACATAGGTCTGCCCGGGCGCGAACGACCGCTGCCCGAGGTCGACGATCGCCCGGTCGTAGGTCTTCCCCTGGGACTTGTGGATCGTCACGGCCCAGGCGAGCCGCAGCGGGAACTGCGTGAACTCGGCGACGATGTCCCGGGTGAGCTGTTTCGTGGCGGCCGAGTACGAGTACTTGTACTTCTCCCACACGGCCGGCTCGACCTCGTGGGTCTCACCGTCGACCTCGACGAAGACCGTCGAGGTGATCTTGCGCACGGTGCCGACGGTGCCGTTGACCCAGCGCTGGTCGGCGTCATTGCGCAGGAACATGACGCGCGCGCCGACCTTGAGCTCGAGCGTCTCGTCCGCTGGGAAGGCGCGTCCGCCGAAGTCGCCGCTGATCTCGGCCTTCGCGGTGAGCGCGCGGCCCGGGAGCCGCGCGAGCTCCGCCGCATTGATCCGGTTGACGGTGTCGTTCCTCGTCGCGAGAGTGATGGCATCCTCGCTCGGCGCCGGACGCGCCCCCACAGAGTTGAACCGCTCGGCGATCTCCGCCGTGACCGTGCCGTGGCGGACGGCGTTGAGCATCGCCTTGAACTCCTCCTCGTGCTGGCGGTGGATCGTGTTGAGCTCGAAGATGCGCAAGTCGGTCTCGTCCCAGACTTTGGCGTCGAAGAACCACATCGACCGGTACTGGTCCTCGAAGTAGGCACGCTCGTCGGCATCGCCCGGCACGGGTGCGAGCTGATACGGGTCGCCGAAGAGCACAACCTGCACGCCTCCGAACGCCTCGAGCTGACGCTGCCTTGCCTGCCGCAGGCTTCGGTCGACGGCATCCAGCAGGTCGGCGTTGACCATCGAGACCTCGTCGATCACGAGAGTGTCGATCGTGTTGAGAAGCTTGCGCAGGTCACCGTTCTGCTCGATGTCGTGGTCGGCGATGACCCCGATCGGCAGCCGGAAGAGCGAGTGGATCGTTTGCCCGCCGACGTTGAGCGCGGCGACCCCTGTGGGGGCCGCGATGACGAGCTGCTTCGAGGTGTTCCAGGAGAGATGGTTGAGCAGAGTCGACTTGCCGGTTCCGGCGCGACCGGTCACGAAGATGTTCTCACGCGTGCCTTCGATCGTCTCGAAGACGGCGGCCTGCTCGGCGGAGAGCGCGTGCGCGGTCACGGGTTCCCTTCCGTGTCGGATGCCGGCCCAGGCGTTTCGATGGACAGTCCAATCTATCGCCTCGCGACCCGGTGGAGGGCGCGCTGTGGACAGGCCGCGAGGGCCGTCGAGCCTAGGATTGGGGCATGATGCCGCCCCCGGAGGAGCACCCCCGCCAGCAGCGTCAGCACATCATCGTCGTCTGGACGGTCCTTCTCGCGCTGCTCGTCGGCGCGTTCGCCACCGCCGTGCTCGCGCTCAACAACACCGTTTTCAGCGCCGGCGGATTCGTGGGCTCCTACCTCGCCGCCCTCCAGCGCCACGACCTCGACGAGGCCCTCTCGACGCCCGGCGTGCTCGGCTCGTCGATCGCGAAGAACGACCTGCTCGTACCCGCCGCGCTCGGCTCGCTCGACGACATCCGGATGATCTCGGATGTCAATGAGGGAGCGGGGATCCACACCGTCACGTTCGAATTCGATCTCGACGGCAGGCCGGCGCGAAGCACCTTCCAGGTCCAGTCGACCGGCCACCGTCTCGGGCCCTTCGACACCTGGTCATTCCTGCAGAGCCCGATGGCCATCCTCGCGATCACGCCGCTGCATGACGCGCGGTTCGCCGTGAACGGGGTGGAACTCGTCTCGGGGGCCGGCCCGGGCAGCCCGGTGCCGTACCAGGTGCTCACGCCCGGGCGCTATGTGCTCGACCACGACTCTCGGTACCTCGAGGCCCAGGCGGTGGATGTCATGGCCACCATCCCTGGCACCATCAATCGCGTCTCGGTGGACGTGCGTGCGAGCGCAAGCTTCGTCGATCAGGTCCAGGACGAGGTGGACAGCTTCCTCGACGACTGCACGACGCAGACCGTCCTGTTCCCGACCGGATGCCCATTCGGCCAGGAGCTCGCGAACCGGGTCGAGAGCACCCCGGCCTGGTCGATGGCGACCTACCCCAAGGTGACGATCGAGCCAGGCCCGGAGCAGGGAACCTGGGTCATCCCGAACGCGCAGGGCGCCGCTCATCTCACCGTCGACGTGCGGTCGCTCTTCGACGGGACGCTTTCCACCTTCGACGAGGACGTGCAGTTCGCCCTCAGCTGGATCCTCACGATCGACGGCGACCAGGTCGACATCCGCGCGCAGTAGCGCGGACGAAAACCGCTTGACCCAAAGTTGGTTCACATCTGCGAGTACGCATTCACGTGCAGGTACGCGCCCGCCTCGAGCCATTGCTGAAGGGACTCCGGCGAAATCGAGATTCCTGCTTGCCCCCAGGCTGGACTCAGCGAGATCGACAGGACGACGTCCACCTGTTTCGCTGTGTGTGAGGGCCAGAATCCCGCCCCAACGAAAGTTGCCCACAATTCGCCCAGAGCGCTCGCCAACCGATTTTGACGCTCGGTATTGTCGTTTGTTTCCACGGTGAACGAGCCAAGGATGACGGCGACCGTTCCATCTGCCCGCACCGTCACACGCTGTGCGACTGTTTCGGCGGCGGCAGGCACGGATTCGTCACCAAGCAGATACACCACTGCGGACACAAGCACTGAGTCAACAGGGTTTGCTTCCGCAATGGGATTGACCTCCGCCATCAGAACCTCCTTCACGTCCTTGCAAGGTGAATTGTCTCAAAGCAGATTCCGGCTTTCGGTCAGTTTTCATCTACCCCCGCTTCTGCAGGCCCGCGAGCATCTCGTTGTACTCGACGAGATCGGCGTCGCCATCGCGGTCCGCCTTGCGGTCGAGTCGTTTCGCGAGGGTGGAGTCGCTCCTCGCCCACAGGATGACGACGGTGATCGCGAGCACCACGGTCGGGATCTCGCCGATGCTCCAGGCGATGCCGCCGCCCGTTTGCTGGTCGGTGATCGCATCCGGACCCCACGGCCTGCCCATCGCGCCGTACCAGTCGGCGAGCAGGAGACCGGTGCCGGTCATGAGGGTGAGGCCGAAGAACGCGTGGAATGCCATCGTGCCCAGCAGCACGATGAGCCGCATCGGGTACGGCGCGCGGTACGGCAGCGGGTCCACGCCGATGAGAGTCTGCACGAAGAGGTACCCGCTCACGAGGAAGTGCACGACCATGAAGCTGTGGCCGATGTGATCCTCCGTCGCCCAGCGGAAGATCGGGGAGTAGTAGAAGACCCACAGCGACCCAGCGAAGAACACCGCGGCGACGAGCGGGTTCGCGAAGAAGCCGGCGAGCCGGGAGTGGACGGCGCGCAGGATCCACTCGCGACCGCCGCGACTGCCATCCGTTCTCTTGCGGATCGCGCGGAGTGCGAGCGTCACGGGGGCGCCGGGCACGAGCAGCACCGGGATGATCATGCCGAGCGTCATGTGGGCAAGCATGTGCACGCTGAAGAGGTACTTCTCGTAGGCATTCACGCCGCCATTGGTGATGTAGAACAGTGCTGCGAGACCGGTCAGGAACGAAAGCGTCCGCAGGATCGGCCACCGGTCGCCGCGGCGATACAGCCGCCACACGCCGGCGAGGTAGAAGAAGGCGGCGAGACCGACGACGGCCATCCAGAGGATGTCGAACTTCCACTCGGTGATGAACCGGATCGGGGTGAGCTCGGGCGGGAGCGGCTCGAAGGTGAGGATCTGCGCGGGCGTGGCCGTCACGGCCTCCTGCGAGATCGGCGTGCGAGTGCGGGCGAGTGCCGCCGCCACCCCGGAGGCGAGTCCCATGAAGGCGAGTTCCGCCGCCACGAGCCACCAGAAGTAGCCGCGACTGCCGTTCGCCGGGTCCTGCATGCGCCGGATGAGGAACCGCCGCTGCGTCGCCCCGAACAGGCCGAGCGCACACAGCGCGAGCACCTTGACGACGACGAGGATGCCGTACGGCGTCAGCAGGTTCTCGAGCGTCCCGACCCGCAACTCGGCATTGGCGATTCCGGATGCCGCCACGACGACGAAACACAGCATCGCGAGCGACGAATAGCGGCTGAGCACCGGGCCGATCCGCCCGCCCTCGAGGGTACGGCGGGTGATGACGATCGCGAGAAGCCCACCGAGCCAGATCGCCACGAAGACGAGGTGCAGTCCGAGCGAGCTGATCGCCTGGTCGTGACCGGAGGCGCCAGCGGAGTGACCCTGCAATGCCATGGGCACGAGGCCCGCCGCCGCAAGCAGCGTGACGAAGACGAGCGCGGTGTGGTTGCGCAGGGCGAAGCACAGCACGGTGACGACCGCGGGGATGAGCGTGCTTGCAAGTGCAGCCTGCCCGATCGGCCGATCCGTGAGATACAAGCCGAAGAGCTGGCCGAAGCTGTCATCGAAGGTCACCGGCTGCAGGTACACGCTCAGGAAGGTGAGAAACCCGGTGGCGGCGGCGGCGACCGTCCAGATGGCGGCGGCACCCGCCGCGAAGTCGAGCGCCGCGTTGTACTCCGGCTTCGCACTGTCGAGGGCGAAGCACACGAGCACGAGCGTGCCGAGCGTGCCCGCCGCACTCAGGTTGAAGAGCAGTTGCGCGATCGGGAGGCCGAACCGCACGACTTCGCCCGGGTCGACGAGCGGCGGCGCATCCGCACCGCCTCCGAAGGCAAGAGCCGCAAGAAGTGACAGGAGGGCGACGACCAGCAGGAGGGCTGGCCCGGCGATCCTCACGAGCCTCGGCACGTCTCCAGCCTATTCTCCGTAACCACGGTCGCGGGCAGCGCCGGGAATGACGGAGGGGTGCAGCGCCGAAGCGCCGCACCCCTCAATCGAGTGAACTGGTCGATCAGCCCTTCGCCGCAGCCTTGAGCTTGCTGCCGGCGCTGACCTTCACGCCGTAGCCTGCGGCGATCTGGATGGTCGCACCCGTGGAGGGGTTGCGGCCGGTCCTGGCTGCCCGGTGCGTGCGCTCGACGGAGAGCCAGCCCGGAATCGAAACCTTCGTGCCGTTGCCCACCGACGTGGCGAGCGTGTTGAACATCGAGTCCAGGATGCCGTTGACGGTGGCCTGGCTCTGCCCGGAGTCCGCGGCAATGGCCGCGACGAGCTCGGTACGGTTTAGTGACTTGTCAGCCATTGGGTGTCCTCCTCGGACGTCGTTCTTGCGGTAGAGCCGAATTTACCAGCTTGACTTGGTGATTCCGGGCAATTCGCCCCGGTGAGCCATATCCCGGAAACGAACCCGCGAAACGCCGAATTGCTTCAGGAACCCGCGCGGCCGACCGTCGATCGCATCGCGACCGCGCAGGCGGACCGGGGACGCGTCGCGGGGGAGCTTCTGCAGGCCGAGGCGGGCAGCCTCGCGCTGCTCGTCCGTCGACGTCGGGTCGACGAGCGCCTTCTTGAGCTCGAGGCGCTTCGTGGCATAGCGCGCCACGATGACCTTCCGCTGCTCGTTCTTGGCGATCTTGCTCTTCTTGGCCATGCTTT
>DAITPJ010000014.1:16300-19119 GCA_036833635.1 Terrimesophilobacter sp. | reverse complement strand
ACGATGACCTTCCGCTGCTCGTTCTTGGCGATCTTGCTCTTCTTGGCCATGCTTTAGCGCTCCTCGCGGAATTCGACGTGCTTGCGGACGACCGGGTCGTACTTCTTCAACACGAGCCGGTCAGGGTCGTTGCGGCGGTTCTTGCGGGTCACGTAGGTGTACCCGGTTCCTGCCGTCGAACGGAGTTTGATGATCGGACGGACGTCCTGAGCCTTCGCCATCAGATCTTCTCCCCACGGGCCAGGATGTCCTTGACGACCGACTCGATGCCACGGGCGTCGATGACCTTGATGCCCTTCACGCTCAGGGTGAGCGTGACGTTACGGCGCAGGGATGGCACGTAGTACGTCTTCTTCTGGATGTTCGGATCGAACCGTCGCTTGGTGCGACGGTGCGAGTGCGAGATGCTGTGCCCGAAGCCTGGAACGGCTCCGGTCACCTGGCACACTGCGGCCATGGTTCTTCCTCCAATACCGTAGGAACGCGATGTCCTACCCAAGGTCACTTGTCGGCGCGCACGCTTCCACCGGATGTTGCTGGTGGAGGTGCGCACATGCGGAGCGGAAATGCTCAACCGGTCTAGGTTACGCGGTCGACGACAACGCTGCAAGCCGAGAAACCTGACCGACAGCACGCACTCAGCCGGCTGTGAGCGCGGCCCCGAGCTGATCGAGCAGTCCGGCCGTCCCCTCCTCGCGACCCGCCGCCGCCTCAGGTCCCGGCCCGTGCACGCCATCCAGGTGCACGCCCTGCTCCGTGTAGGTCAGGCGCGTGCCCGACTCGGTCGGCTCGAGAACGATTGTGACGAGCGACGTCGACGCGTGCGCATCCTCGAGCCACATGTCGTAGCTGAACACGATGCGCTCGTGCTCGACGATGTCGGTGTAGCTCGACGCGTATCGTCCCAGCGGACCATCCACGCCGTAGCGACTCAGTTCCGTGTCGCCGCCACCGACGCGGAAGTCATCCGATTTCTCCAGGATGACGAATTCGTCCCCGCCCCACCAGGTCGCCTTCACGGCGGCGTCGGCGAACGCCTCCCAGACGCGTCCGACAGGCACGGGGTATTCGCGCTCGATGACGAAAGTGGCATGGGTTTGTGTGAGTGCGGTCATGAGTGATCTCCTTCGATGCGAGTGAGGTAGTCCCCCAGGCGGTCGAGCCGCCGTTCGTGCAGCGGCTGTCGGGCGATGATCCAGCGGTTGGCAGGCACAAGGGCGTCGGGCGCGAGCTGGTAAGTGCGCACCCGACCGACCTTCACCGACGACACGAGCCCGGCGCGTTCGAGTACGCGAAGATGCTCCACGATCGTCGGCATGGATGCAGCGAACGGCTCCGCGAGTTGCGTCACCGAGGCCGGTGACAGTGTGAGCCGTTCCACGAGGCCCCGGCGAGTCGTATCGGCAAGTGCGCCGAACACCGCGTCCAGACCTTCCGCATACTTAGTCACATGACTAAGTATTAGACGCGCTCGTCATTACGTCAACCCTGATCGTCTGGGCTGTCCCCGAGTGACGCCCGTTCGGACGAGAGTTGTCGCCGCGGCGGGGCCACTCGTCCGAACGGGCATCAGTCGACGCGCGAACCGGCGGCGCGCTGGCTACGCTCGTGGAATGCGCATCGGATACGCGACCGGCTACTGGAAGCAGGGGCCGCCGCCGGGGGCGGTCGAGGCCATCCGGGCGGCGGAGCGCCTTGGCTACGAGTCGATCTGGACTGCTGAGGCCTACGGGTCGGATGCCTTCACCCCGCTCGCCTGGTGGGGTTCCCGCACCAAGCGCGTCAAGCTTGGCACCGGCATCGCGCAACTCTCCGCCCGCACCCCGACGGCCGCGGCCATGGCGGCACTGACCCTCGACCACCTTTCGGGCGGCCGGATGATTCTCGGCCTCGGTGCATCGGGACCCCAGGTCGTCGAAGGCTGGTACGGGCAGCCTTTCCCCAAACCGCTCGCGCGCACCCGCGAGTACGTCGCGATCGTGCGGGACGTGCTCGCGCGCGAGCATCCGGTCATCGCCGCCGGACCGCACTATCCGCTTCCCTACACCGGCCCGGATGCCACGGGGCTCGGCAAGCCGCTGCGCTCGACCGTGCATCCGCTGCGGGCCGACCTGCCGATCTACCTCGCGGCGGAAGGGCCGAAGAACGTCGCCCTGGCTGCGGAGATCGCCGACGGATGGCTGCCGTTCCTCTTCTCGCCCCGCGCGAATGCCGAGTTCGCCGGGTATCTCGCGGACGGATTCGCCCGGAGGGACCCGGCGCTCAGGCCTCGGGAGGAGTTCGAGGTCGCGGTCCAGCTCGCCGTCATCCCGCATCCGGATGTCGAAGCCGCGGCCGACCTCGTGCGCCCGATGATCGCGCTGTATGTGGGAGGTATGGGCGCAAAGGGCGCGAACTTCCACCGCAATGTGCTCGACCGGCTCGGGTATGCGGAGGCCTGCGATCGCATCCAGGAGCTCTACCTCGCCGGGGAGAAAAAGGCAGCCATCGCGGCCGTGCCGACCGGGCTCGTCGAGGAGGTCGCCCTCATCGGCCCGCCGGAGAAGATTCGCGACGAACTCGCGGCCTGGGAGGAGTCGGTCGTGACGACGATGCTCGTGCAGGGGCCGGCGTTCGCACTGCGCGCGATCCGGGATGTCGTGACCGGCACCGGTTCACTGGCGCGCGCCCGACTGGCCGCGCGCGTCTTAGCCCGCACCCTCCGCACCTGACCACCCAGCGCCGAACGGTGCTCGGCTACGGGCGTGCCTGTGCCGCCAGGTCTAGGCTGACCGCCGGACTGGATGCCATAGTGCATGCGCTCAGAAACGCCGGAATGA